>CAITSH010000467.1 GCA_903895005.1 uncultured Pseudomonadota bacterium | reverse complement strand
TCGATGACACCGAAACTCACGCCACTCCCACCGTGAACGGCCACGCCCGAAGGCTTGTCGACGACAAGCAGCGCCTCGTCCTCGAATACGATTTGCAGTTCGCGGGGGGGTGCAGGCCGCTTGCCGTCCTGCTTTGCAGCGATCCGTATCGGTGGAATGCGGACCTTGTCGCCGGACTGCAGCCGGTAGGTCGCATCCACCCGGCCGCTGTTAACCCGGACTTCGCCGCTCCTGAGAATTCGATAAACGTGGCTGCGCGGCACGCCTTTACAATGGCGGATCAGGAAATTGTCTATGCGCTGCTCGGCGGCCTCTTCACCAACCACCGCAATTACAGCAGCTGCTTTACTTAACTCCTTCATTTTGCTTATAATGTCCTCGCAGTTTCGGATAGCGAGACAGCGGCCGCTAAACGGATTATCCGCAAGGACCGCCAACACGTCTCCGTCGGGTGCTTAACGAAAACACCCCGCCGACACAGCAAGTGGTTAATTTCGCTCACCAAAAGTAGTGATACTACAACAGCGCGCAAGCGACACCGGCAGAATTTCCGGCCTCGATCGAGAAAGTTCGGGGCACGATCTGACAAACCAAACTCTTCATGCGTCCTAACCAAACTACGATGACGATGACAAGCTGAAAATTACATTTCGGCCTTGGTTTGTGCTGCCCGCCGCGCGCGGGAGAACAAAACAATGAAGCGCATGTTATTTAACGCGACACAAGCCGAGGAACTCCGTGTCGCAATCGTTGATGGCCAGAAACTGGTTGATCTCGATATTGAATCGGCAGGTAAAGAGCAAAGAAAAAGCAATATTTACAAGGGCGTTATCACCCGCATTGAGCCCAGTCTTGAAGCAGCTTTTGTAGACTACGGTACCGATCGACACGGCTTCCTGCCATTCAAGGAAGTCGCCCGCGCCTACTTCAGGTCAGATGTCGACGTAGGCCGCGCCACCATCAAGGAAGCGCTGCGCGAAGGCCAGGAACTCATCGTCCAGGTCGAAAAAGACGAACGCGGCAACAAGGGCGCAGCCCTCACCACCTTTATCAGCCTTGCCGGACGCCACCTTGTCCTGATGCCCAACAACCCCCGTGGTGGTGGCGTATCGCGCCGCATTGAGGGTGAGGACCGCAACGAACTGCGTGAAATCATGGACTCATTGCCCGTACCCCAGGGGATGAGCATCATCGGTCGCACCGCAGGTATCGGCCGCACCAAGGAAGAACTGGAGTGGGACCTCAACTACCTGCTTCAGTTGTGGCACGCCATTGAGGATGCGACAACCTCGCAGAAAGGCGCTTTCCTGATTTACCAGGAGGGCAGCCTGGTGATCCGCGCCATCCGCGATTACTTCCACTCCGAAATCGGCGAAATCCTGATCGACACCGATTCGATTTTCGAGCAGGCGCAGCAATTCATGGCGCATGTGATGCCCGACAACGTCAATCGAGTGAAGCGTTACAGCGACGATGTGCCGCTGTTTTCCCGCTTCCAGATCGAGCACCAGATCGAAAGCGCATATTCGCGCCAGGTCTCCCTGCCCTCGGGCGGCGCCATTGTAATAGACCACACCGAGGCCCTGGTCTCGGTCGACGTCAACTCGGCACGCGCCACCAAGGGTCACGACATCGAGGAAACGGCGTTCCGAACCAACCTCGAAGCCGCCGATGAAACCGCTCGCCAGCTGCGCCTGCGCGACCTTGGCGGCCTGATCGTCATCGACTTCATCGACATGGAGAACCAGCGCAACCAACGCGAAGTCGAAACCCGCCTGCGCGATGCCTTGCACCACGACCGCGCCCGCGTGCAAATGGGCAAGATCTCACGCTTCGGCCTGATGGAATTGTCGCGCCAGAGACTGCGTCCTGCTCTGGGCGAAGGCAGCACCATCACCTGCCCGCGCTGCACCGGCACAGGCCAGATCCGCGGCACAGAATCCACCGCCCTGCACATCCTGCGCATAATCCAGGAAGAGGCAATGAAGGAGAACAGCGGCGCCGTTCACGCCCAGGTGCCGGTTGATGTCGCGACCTACCTCCTTAACGAGAAGCGCGCGGACATCCACAGCATTGAGGCACGGCTCAAGGTCAACATCGTGCTGATCCCGAATGTGCACTTGTCGACCCCGCACTACACCATTGAGCGGTTGCGTCACGACGACCTTAACCACGCCGACGTACCTCCGCCCAGCTACGATTTGGTGAAAATGCCGGAAGAAAAGAAGGACGACGCCGCTCAGCAAGACGTAAAACCGGTGCGCGCACAAGCTGCCGTGCAGGGCATCACGCCTTCGCAGCCGGCGCCCGGTGCCTCGCCCGCCCCTGCGGCAGCGGCTGCCGCGCCGGCCTCCGTAGAATCGCGTCCTGGCATCATCGGACGCATCCTCGGCTGGTTCAGCCGAAGCAATGCTACGGCCGAAGCCAAGACAGAAACCTCGACGCGGCCTCCCCGCCGTGAAGGCCGCCCGGAACGTAACGACCGTGGTGATCGCGGT
>CAITSH010000466.1 GCA_903895005.1 uncultured Pseudomonadota bacterium | reverse complement strand
CTGAGGCGGGCAAACTGGAAGCGGTCTTCCCAGACATGCGCCGCCTTGGCGAAAGCGGCATCGACATCTCCGGTTTCGTAATCGAAGTCGTAGAGCACATTCGGGGCGGGCTCCTGGCGCCAGCGGCCGTTCGGCGGCGGCGGGGGAAGCGCCGATTGATGCGGCTTGCCTTCGAACAGGGCCGGGGCGTCTTTCGCCAGCGCGGCCTCGATGGAGTCAACCGGCGCCAGCACTTCATACTCAACGCGCAGTGCCTCGACCGCGCGCCAGGCCTGCGCTTCGGTGCTCGCCGCCACAGCGGCAACCGGCTCGCCGGCATAGCGCACCTTGCCTACTGCGATGGCCGGCTGGTCGCGGATGAATTCGCCGTAGGTGTGGTCGAGTCCCTGCAGATCGTCGCCGGTCAGCACCGCCACCACGCCCTCGATGGCGAGTGCGGCCGAAGCGTCGATGGCAACAATGCGCGCATGCGGGTGGGGGCTGCGCAGCAGCCGCGCGTGCAGCATGCCGGCAAGGGTGAAATCACTGGTGTAGCGTGCCGTGCCGGTGATCTTGTCCGCGCCGTCGATATCGGTGAAATTGGATCCGACCGCGCTCATGCGGGCTTCCTGTCGGTGTGCTCGTTACCGAGTCCTGCGGCTTCAAGGGCGCGGCGAATGCCCTGATAGCCGGAACACCGGCACAGGTTCGCCTGCAGCCATCCTTCTGCGTTGTGGGGGCCGCATCCGGGGGCGCTCAGCGTGTAGGCGCGCGCCATCAGCACCATGCCGGGTGTGCAGAAGCCGCATTGCGGCGCGCCCGCCTCGTGAAAGGCGCGTTGTATGGCGTCCAGCTTGCCGTCGACGCCCGCGACGCCCTCGATGGTGGTGATGGCACTGCCCTCGGCCGCGAAGGCGAAGCTGAGGCAGGAGGTGACCGGACGCCCGTCCACCAGCACGGTGCAGGCGCCGCAGGCGCCCTGGTCGCAGCCGACCTTGGTGCCAAGCAGTCCGAGGTGTTCGCGCAGCAGGTCCACGAGCAGCAGGTGGCTCTCGACTTGCAGCACGACCGGCTTGTCGTTGACGGTGAGGTGCAGTTCCACTAAATCAGGCACGCGCGCCTCCCTGTCGTGCTTGTCCCGGTGCTTGTCCTTGCGTCTGTGCTTCTGTCAGGGCACGACGCAGCATGACTGAGGCAACCCTGCGGCAGTAGGCGGCACCGGCGCCGCTGGCCGTGACGATGTCCGGCAGGCGCTGGGCCCAATCGTGCGCGACCTGTTGCGGATCGTCACCTCGAATTTCCGCCGCCCGCGCACCACGCTTGTCACCGATCAGCACCGCAAGGCCCTGCGTAGCGGGGTCACCTGCGGTGATAGCGTCACCGCGTTGCGTCAACCCGGCCACGCATTCGAGCCCGAGTGCCGCACGCAGGTCACGGTTCCAGGCGAGCACCCGTCCGCGCAGCGGAATGCGCACACCGGTTAGCAGGGATGGAATCCGGGGAAGGTTGGCGCGCGCATTGAGCCGTTCGATGGCCGGGTGCGAAACTGGTTTGCCGGTAGCGGGGTCGGCAAACAACAGCGTTGCATCGAGCGCTGCGAGGGCCGGCAGCATCTCGTAGGCCGCCTCCCCCGCCATGATGTTGCCGCCTAGCGTGCCTTGCATACGCACGCGCAGGTTGCCCAGGCCGGCGACGAAGGCGGCAAGCGAAGGCAGGCGCGCCCGCACCACAGGGTCGCTTTCAATCTGCCAGTGCCGCGTCATCGCGCCGATGACGATTGCGGCACTCTCATCGCGCACGCCGTGCATTTCCGTGATCGCGTCGAGTCCCACGACGTGCGCGGCGGATTCGCCGGCCTTCATGCGGTTGATCAGGTCTATGCCGCCCGCGCACAGCCTTGCGGCATCACCGTGCTCCAGCACGATGGCGCAGGCCGCCGCAATGGAGTCGGGGCGGTGCAGACGAAAGGGCGCGATGCGCTTGCGCGAGGCGGCGATCGCGGTGCAGTTGAAGGTCACAGGAGGGTCAACGAAAGAGTCAGAGGGGTCACGACAGGTTTTGAATATTCCGATAAGGGATTATCGCGAAGGAGGTTCAGAATTTGAGGATGCGTTCCGATGCGGGCGGAATGAATTTTTCTGTGTAGACCTCTTCGAGCTTGGGCTTGGGCGAGATGTTGAACGCGGTCGAGATCATGTCGATGTTGCGCTGCATGCGTGCTGCATCAACCGCGCCCACCCCGGAGCGCTCGACCGTCGGGCGCTTTAGCGTGACGTCTATCATCATGTTAAGGCGCTCGAGTTCGATCGCCGAGTCGAGCAGCGGGTCGCGGAGCTTGAGCGTATCGATGGCCTCGACCTTGTTGGCGAGCATGGCATGGATGCCGCGCACCGTTGCGCGCACGAAACGCCTTACCACCTCGGGGTTGCTCTGGATGTAGTCGGCGCGGGAGACGATGCCCGAGCCGTAGAGGTCGACGCCGTGGTCGGCAAAATTGATCACGGTGAGTTTCTCGCGCGGCATGCCCAGCGCCTTGAGGTTGAGCAGCGAGGTGGTGCTGAAACCGGCGATGGCGTCGAACTCGCCCTTGGCGAACTGCTGGTCCTGCAGCTGTATGCCTATGGTCTGCCAGGTGACCTTGCTCTCGTCGATGCCGTTGGCCTTGGCGAAGGCCGGGAACATGGTGCGCCCGCCCGTCGTGAGCGGCGCGCCTATGGTCTTGCCCTCGAGGTCCTTGGGTTTGGTGATACCGTTGCCGGCGCGGGTGATGATGGTGCCCAAATACGCGTCGTAAATCGTGAACACGCTGGTGAGCTTGGTTGTCGGGCTCTTGGCGTTGTAGATGATCACCGGGCCGACGTCGCCGAACATGAACTCGTAGTTGCCCGAGGCGAGCGCAACGGCGTTGTCCGGTCCGCCGAAGCCGCGGTCGATCGCGATGTCTATGCCCTCTTCACGGTAGTAACCGCGCTTTTGCGCGATGGTGAAAATCGATTGCGGCGCCTGCCACACCCAGTCAAGGCGCAGGCGCACCTTGGTGAGCGGTTTGTCCTGGGCCTGGACCGCCAGGGGCAGCGCCAGCACGCCCATCACCCCGGCAAGCAGGCAAAGAGTGGCGCGGCGTGCACGGTCGCGAAGGGTGTCGCTGCTGGAAAGTGGGGACATGCGATTCTCCAAGGTGGGCATTTTGTGTGCGGTGCCGGGTTGCGGTGCCTGGGTCCGGCGATTGGGTAAGGTTATTTGTCCCACGAATGTCAGGTGGGTCTCCCCCGCATGCCGGACGCATGCCTGAGATTGCTCCGCACACTTCATGCCAGCTTGGGAATGGAACTTGCTCAAGCATCCTTGCATAAGCGCGATCCGGGTTGCGACAAGCCTGCGGAACCGCGTGTCCTTGGGAAATTGGGGAAAAGCATGACTGGGATTGTTTCCGTTGCGACCGCACCGGGTTCATCGGGTGGCGTGGGTGCGCCTTCGGGCGCACCGCGCAAGTGCATTTCAGGAGCGGAGGTGGTGCGCGATGCGCGGGTAGACGGCGCGGAACGGCTCGACATCTGGATTGAAGGCGACAGCGTTGTGGCCCTCTGCGCGCCGGGCGAGGCCCCGCGCCTTGCCGAGCCGGTTGAGCACATCGACGGGCGCGGCTGCGTTGCCATCCCCGGGCTCATCAACGGGCACTCGCATTCGGCCTCGGCCCTCCTGCGTGGCACCTGCGCGGGTGAACCGCTGGACCTTTTTGTGCTCGAGGCGATGCGGCGCACCAGTCCGCGCACGGACAACATGGTGCGCGTGAGTGCCCTGTTGCATTCGCTGGAGTTGTTGAAGCGCGGCGTCACCAGCCACGTCGATCATTTTCGCGATGGCGCGTCACCCACGGTCGCCGGCATGAACGCGGCGCTTGGCGCCTATCGCGACATTGGCATTCGCGCGATGCTCGCGCCGATGTACGAAGACCGTCCCTACGCCGAGTCACTGCCCATTGACATGGCAAGCCTGCCCGATGCGGTCCGGCGCCGCTTTGCCGGCAAGGGCATTCCCGCGCCCGAGGCCTACTTTGAAAGCCTTGGCGAAGTCGCGGCCCGCTGGCGTGGTGCTCAAGGGCGGCTCGACGTGATGCTTGGCGTCGACGGCCCGCAGCGCTGCACCGCGCATCTGCTGGAGATGACCGGCGAGTTCGCGCGCAAGCACAACATGGGCAACCACACCCACGTGCTCGAGGCAAAAACACAGGCGCTGGTGGCCGATCGCGTCGGTGGCAGCCTGGTCGGGTGGCTGGATCGCTTTGGGCTGGTCAACGAAAAAAGCTCGTTTGCCCATTTTGTCTGGGCCAACGAACGCGACATCGAACTGGTTGCAGAGCGCGGCGCCACGCCGGTACACAACCCGGTGAGCAACCTGCATCTTGGCAGCGGCGTGGCGCGCATCCCGTATTTGCTGCGCCAGGGGATTGAGGTGGCCATGGGCACCGACGGCGGCGGCGGCCACGGGCTGAGCATCCTTGAGCAGGCGAAATTTGCGGCGCTGTTATCACGCATGACCGAGGCGGACCCCGGGAGCTGGGTCAGCGCGCGCGCCGCATTTCGCATGGCCACCGAAAACGGCGCCAAGATGATCGGCATGCGCGACCGCCTCGGCCGGATCGCCCCCGGCATGAAGGCGGACATCGCGCTGATCGACACCACCGGGATCGACTGGTTCCCGCGCGGCGAGCTCTTCACCCACCTTGTCATGTATGACACCGGGCGTTCGACCCGCACGGTGCTGGTGGCCGGCGAGGTGGTGTTGCGCGACGGCCTGAGCACCCGCCTCGATGAGGCCGAACTGCTGGCTGAGGCGCAGGAGTGCGGCGCGAAGGTGATGCGCGACAACGCCGATGCAATGGCGCAGTTTGACGCCGAACGCCCGGCCTGGCGTCCGCTTATCGTCGAGGCAATAGGCCGGCCGCTTGAGGTCGACCGCCTGATGCTTTGAGCCTGTTTGTGCGACGCCGGGGCGTGCACTGTCAACGACCCGCGCCGCCCGACGTTAAGGAGAAGGGGAGAACGGTCTCGCGGTCCGCGTCTTGCAGCTTTGTGCGGCGCCCCGCGGTATTTCCGGTGATCCCGTTGTCCCGGCGACGCGAATCCAGTAGCATCGCGATTGCAAAAAATTTGAACCCACAAGGAGCAGTCATGAAGCGAATCGTAATTTTGGCCGCGGGCCTGCTGGTCGCCGGTGCGGCGAATGCCCAGGACGCCGCCAAACTGGCTGGGGAAAAAGCCTGTATGGCCTGCCACGCCATCGATAAAAAAGTGGTCGGTCCCGGCTATAAGGATGTCGCCGCCAAGTACAAGGGCAATGCCAAGGCCGAGGCCATGCTGGTGCAAAAAATCATCAAGGGTGGTTCCGGAGTCTGGGGTCAGATCCCGATGCCGCCGAACGCCGGCCTCAAGGAAGAAGAAGCCAAGATCCTGGCGAAATGGGTGCTTAGCCAGTAAGCCTGTCCGTATGTCACGCCCTGCGCGGTCGCGCATGCAACGCGCAGGCCGTAAAAGCCGGTTGTGCCTTCGGGCAAACCGGTTTTTTTATGCCTGCTGCTGACGTAATTGATAGGGAATCGACCCTCTCGCGATTACAATGCGCAAATTGACAAGCTTTGTTGCGCCTCAGCATAATCCGTCGTCACTGTTCTGGAGAGTCACCATGTCCCCATTTCGCCTTCGCCTGGTAGCCGCCGCCACCGTTTCCGCATTGATGCTGGTTGCCTGCGGCAAGGAAGAACCGAAGCCAGCGCCCGCAGCGCCGCCACCGCCGCCTTCGATTGAAATCAAGATCGGCCACGTGGGTCCGCTCACCGGCGGCATCGCCCATCTGGGCAAGGACAATGAAAACGGCGCCGTGCTCGCCATCGACGAAGCCAACGCTGCCAAGATCAAGATCGACGGCAAGGACGCCAAGTTCGTGCTGGTGAAGGAAGACGACCAGGCTGACCCGAAAGTGGGCACAACGGTTGCGCAAAAGCTGGTCGATGCCAAGGTCGCCGGCGTGGTCGGCCACCTCAACTCCGGCGTGTCGATTCCCGCCTCGGCGATCTACAACGGCGCCGGCATTCCGGTGATTTCCGGTTCGGCCACCAACCCCAAGCTCACCGAGCAGGGTTTCAAGGTCACCTTCCGCACCGTGGGTCGCGACGACCAGCAGGGCCCGGCCGTTGCCAACTACCTCGCTACCGTCAACAAGCCCAAGACCGTTGCGATTATCGATGACGCCACCTCTTATGGTGAGGGTCTTGCCAACGAAGTCGAGAAAACCCTCAAGGCCGCCGGGATCAAGGTGCTGCCGCGCGAAAAGGGCACCGACAAGACCACGGACTGGAAGGCTGTGCTGACCAAGATCAAAGGCAAGAAACCCGATGCAATTTTCTACGGCGGCATGGATGCCACCGGCGGCCCGCTGATGAAGCAGGGCAAGGAACTCGGGATCAAGGCGGTCTTTGCCTATGGCGACGGTGCCTGCACCGACGAGATGGCCAAGCTGGCAGGCGAGGCCGCAGAAGGCCTGATCTGCTCCCAGGCGGGCATTCCCGCCGTAGCCGCGAGCAAGTCCTTCCTTGGGAACTACAAGAAAAAATTCAACGTCGATCCGATCCTTTATTCGCCCTTTACCTATGACGGCGCAATGCTGCTGGTCGAGGCGATCAAGAAGGCCAACTCGGCCGATCCGGCAAAGTACCTGCCGGAACTGGCCAAGATCAGCTACAACGGCGCCTCGGGCAAGATCGAGTTCGACGAAAAGGGTGACCGCAAGGACGCCGAGATGACGATCTTCACCATGAAGGCGGGCAAGATCACGCCGATCGCCATCATCAAGTCGGGCAAGAGCATGACGGTGGATGAGTACATCGCTATGTCGGCCCCGGCTGCTCCGGCCGCACCGGCTGCGGCACCGGCTGCCGAAGCATCGAAAACCGATGCAGCCAAGGCCGACGCACCGAAAGTCGATGCGGCCAAGAAGTAAGCGGCTGCTGGACGCACTCCGGCTGGTTATGACAAAGAGCGGCACCTCAGGGTGCCGTTTCTTTTTGCCGTGGTGTTGCGCCCGCACCGCAGTCGTATCCATGCGTCCCGCTCGCGCCTGAGACATGGATATTTTCATCCAGCAAGTCATCAACGGCCTGGTGCTCGGCTGCGTCTACGCCATCGTCGCCATCGGTTACACCATGGTCTACGGCATCCTGCAGCTGATCAACTTCGCGCATGGCGCGCTGGTGATGATCGGTGCGATGGTCGCCTACACGGTGATTTCCATGCTGGCCGGCTCGGGGCTGCCGCCGCTGGTGGTGGTGCTGATCGGCACCGGCTGCTCGATCCCGGCATGTGTGGTGCTCGGTTACCTGCTCGATCGCATCGCCTATCGTCCCCTGCGCAAGGCGCCGCGACTGGCGCCACTCATTACCGCCATCGGCATGAACATCATCCTGCAGTACCTCGCGCTGATGGTCTGGGGGCGCAACCCGCTGCCCTATCCGCAAATCATCAAGGTCGAAAATTTCGACATCGGCGGTGCCACCATCACCAGCGTGCAGATTGCCATCATTGTCATCTCGACGCTGTTGATGGCCGGCCTTGCGCTGGTGATTTACCGCACGCGCCTTGGCACCGCCATGCGCGCGACCGCGCAAAATCTGCAGGTTGCCGGCCTGATGGGCATAGATGCCAATCGCATTATCGCCATCACCTTCATCATCGGCGCCGGCCTTGCCGCGGTTGCCGGCGTGATGGTGGGCACTTATTACGGCATTGCCCACTACACCATGGGCGGCAACCTCGGTCTCAAGGCCTTTGCCGCGGCGGTGCTGGGGGGCATAGGCAATGTGCCCGGCGCGATGCTGGGAGGCATCCTGCTCGGCCTCGTTGAGGCGCTGGGCGCCGGCTATATAGGCGACCTCACCAACAACGTCTTTGGCAGCAATTACCAGGACGTATTTGCCTTCATGGTGCTGATCGCGGTGCTGGTGTTCCGGCCACAGGGCATTTTGGGTGAACGCGTGGGGGACAGGGCATGAAGCGCGTGCGCGACTGGAACAAGGCGCAGTGGGCCGGCGTGGCGCTGGTCGCCATCGCCCTTGTCGCGCTGCCCTTTGCGCTCGCCTCGGTCGGAACGGCCTGGGTGCGCATCACCAACCTCGCCATCCTGTTTATCCTGCTATCGCTGGGCCTCAACATCGTCGTCGGCTTTGCCGGGTTACTCGACCTGGGCTATATCGCGTTTTATGCCGTCGGCGCCTATGCCTATGCGCTGCTCGCCTCGCCGCATTTCAACATCCACCTGCCCTTCTGGCTGATCCTGCCGATTGGCGCGCTGGTGGCCTGCCTGTTCGGCGTGCTGCTGGGGGCACCCACGCTCAAGCTGCGCGGCGACTACCTTGCGGTGGTGACGCTGGGCTTTGGCGAGATCATCCGTATTTTCATGAACAACCTGTCCAACCCGGTCAATATCACCAACGGCCCGCAGGGGATTGCGCGTATCGACCCGTTCCGGCTCGGCACCTTTGATTTTTCCAAATCCGAAACCATCCTGGGCCTGAACTTCAGCGGGCCGATCAAGTACTACTACCTGCTGATCGTGGTGATGGTGGTGGTGATCATCATCAACCTGCGCCTGCAAAACTCGCGCATCGGCCGTGCCTGGGAGGCGATTAGAGAAGACGAGACAGCGGCGCGCGCGATGGGCATCAACACCACGCGCATCAAGCTGCTGGCCTTTGCCATGGGCGCGTCATTTGGCGGTGTCGCCGGAGGCATGTTCGCGGCAATACAGGGTTTCATCAGTCCGGAAAGCTTCGTGCTGATCGAGTCGATCATGGTGCTGGCCATGGTGGTGCTGGGCGGCATGGGGAACGTCTGGGGCGTGGTGCTGGGCGCTGTGCTCCTGTCCTTCGCGCCCGAGTTGTTGCGCTACACCGTGGCGCCGGCGCAAATGGCCTTGTTCGGCAAAATGGTTGTCGAGCCCGAAGTCATTCGCATGCTGCTCTTTGGCCTCGCGCTGGTGCTGGTGATGATTTACCGGCCGGCCGGCTTGTGGCCATCGGCGGTGCGAAAGCGCGAGCTCACCGCGCGCAAGGAATCGGCATGAGCGCGCTGCTCACCGCCAGCGGCATCGGCAAACGCTTTGGCGGCGTCCAGGCCTTGAGCAACGTGAGTTTTTCCATCGCCCAAGGTGAAATTTATGGCCTCATCGGCCCCAACGGCGCGGGCAAGACCACCTTGTTCAACGTCCTGACCGGGTTTTATCCGCTCAACGAGGGACGGTTCGAATTCAACGGCGAATCCATCGCCGGGTTCGCCACCCATGAGGTCACCGAGCGCGGCATTGCCCGCACCTTCCAGAACATCCGCCTCTTTGCCAGCCTGTCCACGCTGGAGAATGTGATGATTGGCCGTCATGTGCGCACTTCGGCTGGCGTGTTCGGCGCGGTGTTGCGCAACGCTGCCACGCGCGCCGAAGAGGCGGCCATCGAAGCACGCGCGCACGCGCTGCTCGAGTATGTGGGCATCGCCGCGCGCGCCAACGACCAGGCCTCCAGCCTTGCCTATGGGGACCAACGCCGCCTCGAAATCGCCCGTGCCCTCGCCACCGACCCAAAGCTCCTTGCGCTCGACGAACCGGCCGCCGGCATGAATGCCTCGGAGACGGTGGCACTGCGTGCGCTGATTGAGCGTATCCGCGCCGACGGCACCACGGTGCTGTTGATCGAGCACGACATGAAGCTGGTGATGAACGTGTGCGACCGCGTGCTGGTGCTCGACTACGGCCAGAAAATCGCCGAGGGCGTGCCGGCAGAGGTGCAAAAAGACCCCCGTGTCATCGAGGCTTATCTGGGCACCCCCGCACCCGTGGCCGGCGCAGTATGAACCTTCTGGAGGTCAGTGGTCTTCACGTTAGCTACGGCGGTATTCGTGCCGTCAAGGGCATAGATTTCACAGTTTCCGAGGGCGAGCTCGTCTGCCTTATCGGCGCCAACGGCGCCGGCAAGAGCACTACGCTCAAGGCCATTTGCGGTTTGATGCCCGCGGCCGCCGGCAGCGTGCGCTACCGAGGGGCGGATATCGCCGGCGTCGCGCATTTCCAATTGCCGCGCCGCGGCCTCGTGCTTGTGCCCGAGGGGCGCGGCATATTCCCGCAGCTTACGGTGGCCGAGAACATTGTGATGGGGGCGTATACGCGCAAGGACACCGCCGGTATCAAGCGCGACACCGAGCGCGGCTATGCGCTGTTTCCGCGCCTCGCCGAGCGCCGGCAGCAATCGGCCGGAACCATGTCGGGGGGCGAGCAGCAAATGCTTGCCATCGCGCGTGCGCTGATGGCGCAGCCCAAGTTGCTGCTGCTCGACGAACCGAGCATGGGGCTCGCGCCCATCGTGGTGAGAAAAGTGTTCGAGGTGATCGAGGCCATACGCCGCGATGGCGTGACCGTGCTGCTGGTAGAACAAAATGCGCGTCTCGCCCTTGAACTGGCGGACAGAGCCTACGTGATGGAAACGGGCACGATCACCCTTTCGGGCGAGGCGACCACGCTGCTGGCCGATGAGCGCGTGAAAAAGGCTTATCTCGGGGAGTAAGTCGCCAGCTGCGCACAAGGGTATGTGCTGGAAACCGGCTTCTGGCGCGGGTTTCCAGCCGGTATCCGATGGCGGACATGCCCGCGCGGGTAATCCGGGTAATAAAAAAGGCGGCCTCGGCCGCCTTTTTTTACCGCTTCGCGCGTGAATCAATCACCCTTTGCGCCGGAGTCCTTCGCCAGCTTGGCCCACTTCGGTCCCTGTGCCTTTAGGTAGGCGCCCATTTCCTCAGGCGTGCTGGTGACCACGCGGTCCACGCCCTGTGCTTCGAGCTTGGCGATGAAGGCGGGATTTTTCAGCACAGCGGTGATTTCGGCGTTGAGGCGCGCGACCACGGCATCGGGTGTCTTGGCCGGTGCCCACACGCCGTACATTGCCGAGGTTTCAAAGCCGCGGATGCCGGCCGCTTCGTCCATGGTCGGCACATCGGGCAGCGCGCGCGAACGCGTCGAGGAGGTCACGGCAATGGCGCGCAGTTTGCCACTGCGGATCGAGGGGAGCGCGCCGGCCACCGTCGGATAAAACAGCGGCACGTGTCCGGCGAGCGTGTCGGTCAGCGCCGGGCCGCTGCCCTTGTAGGGGATATGCGTGAGCTTGACGCCGGTCATGATGTTAAGGAGTTCGCCCGACAGGTGGCTGGTGCTGCCGGTGCCAAACGATGCATACGACAGGCTGCCCGGCTGGGCCTTGGCCATTGCGACGATCTCGCTGACGGTTTTGCCGGCAAAGCCCGGATTGGCCACCAGGATGTGCGCCGCTTCGCCGATCAGGCTGACCGGTGCGAAGTCACCAAGGGTGTCGTAAGGCACCTTGTTGTAAAAGCTGGCGTTGATGAGATGGGTCGAAACGCTGTGGAACATGATGGTGTAGCCGTCGGGCGCGGCCTTGGCCACCGCCTCAGCACCGATGAGCCCGTTGGCGCCGCCCTTGTTGTCAACGATCACCGATTGGCCGAGCGGGCCGGAAAGCGCTTCTGCCAGCATGCGTCCGAGAATATCGTTACCGCCGCCGGTGGGCCATGGAATCACCATGCGGATGGTCTTGTTGGGCCAGGCCTGCGCCAGTGCAGGTGTGGAGCCCAGGGTGGCAAGGCCGAGGGCGATCAGGAATGCGGTGAACAGGCGTTTCATTGGTTTCTCCGGGAAGGGGCGGTACTGAGGTTTGGGATCTAGAACTGTGTGTCGGGTATCGCAAGAACGATGCCATCCATCGCGTCAGTCATGCGAATCTGGCACGAGAGCCGGCTCGTCGGCCGGCGCTCCGCTGCGACAAAGTCGAGCATGTCATTTTCTGCCTTGGCCAAAGGCGGCAGTGTGTCGGCGAAGGCTTCGTCCACATAGACATGGCAGGTGGCGCACGCGCACTCGCCGCCGCAGTCTGCGGCGATGCCCTCAAGGCCGTTGTCGTTGGCGGCGCGCATCAGCGTGGTGCCCGCGGTGGTTTGCACGCGCTGCTCGGAGCCGTCGGCAAGTCGAAAAATGATTTCAGGCATGGCCAGTATCCGCTCAGTATCCGGTGTGTGCTTTGATGACGTTGAGCGCCGGACGCCCGCCAAGCAGGCGCTTGAGGTTGGCGCAGGCAAAGTCCATGGTTTGTGTCATGTAGTGGTCGAGGTCGTCCGAAGAGACGTGCGGCACGATCACCAGGTTGGGAACGGACCACAACGGCGAGCCTGACGGAAGGGGTTCGGGCTTGTGCACATCGAGTATCGCGCCAGAAATGCGGCCCGAGCGCAGCAGCGCGACGAGGGCGTCGTGATCGAGCACGCCGGCACGGCCGATGTTGATCAGGCCGGCACCGGGCTTCATTGCCGCGAGTGCGCCGGCGTCGACGAGGTTCGCCGTGGAGGGGGTGAGTGGCGTGGCTATGACGACGAAGTCCGCGCCGCGGAGGGCGGTTTTGATTTGCGCCGGTTTGTACATTTTTGACACGCCGGGTACCGCCTTGCCCGAGGCGCGCACGCCGACAATGTTAAGGCCGAGTGACTTGCCGGCCGACACCGCGGCGCCACCCATGTCACCCACACCGATGACCGCGAGGGTTTTGCCGCTGATCGTGGGTGTGAAAATCTGCTCCCAGCGCGCGTTGCGCTGGTTGGACACGATCGCCGGCAGCCGGCAATTGAGCGCCAGCAGCGACATCAGCAGGAATTCGCGCGTCTTGGCCACGTGCACACCGCTGTTATTGGCGAGCTTCACGCCGCGCGGCAGCCAGTCCAGTGGCAGTGCGCCCTCGATGCCTGCGCCGATGAGCTGGATGAGTTTGAGATGCGGCGCCGCCTTGGCGAGCGTCTCCCCGCGCGGCCAGCGTACGTCGCGCACCACGTCGGTCGAGGTGATGAGCATGGTGGCCGTCTTGAGGTTGCGCGCGAGGTTGGTGAAATCCGCGCCGGTGGTAAAGCGCGCGCGTTTGGCGAGGGCCGGGTGGCGCTGTTGCGTCGCGCGCGCGAGCGCCGGGGTCAGCCAGAAGATTTTCGGCTTGGCGGTGTAATTCTCAAGATGAACATGGTGCGCGGGCACCGGTGCGGCTTTCTTGGCGGCCATTAATCGAGTACCTGGTAAGCCACGGCCTGCGGTGTGCAGCCATGGGCGTTGACGGGAATGAGGTCCTGCGGGCAGGCCGAGAACACCATGACGCAATCGAGTTCTGCTCGAAACGTCACGCTTGCACCAACCGCCGGTTCGGGCGCCTCTACCACCATGTCGCGGTGGTCGTTGAACTTGGTGTTCATGAATAGGTTGAGCGGCGTCGGGATATAGGCAAGCGGAATGCCGAAGGGGTGGATGGCCTTGCGCAGGTTGTCGGCGCAATTGTCGTGAAAGCCCGGGTGGCCCATCAGGCGGTAGCGCGGCTGGTCGCAGGCGGCAAACAACATGCAGTGCACACCGGGCGACAGGTCTTCTTCGAGGGTTAGAATGGGGTTGCGCAATTGCGTGTATAGCTTGTCGCCCGGAAGCGGTTTGATGCGCCCGAGTGTCACCACCGAGTGCGGCATTGAAAGGTGCTCACTGGCGTTGTGCAGGAATGACCACATGTCGACCACCTGGCCGCCGTGGGTATTGATGATGCGAATAGCCTGGCCTTTGCGCAGTTGCATTGCCGCGCCGGAGCGCGCCGGAATTTCAATGGGGTTCAATGGGGATCCGTGGAAAAGAGTGGTTCAAAAATCAAGCTCAATAATTATCAATTTCAACATTTTCAATAATTTCAACAATCGCGATTGACCGGGTTGAAGGTCAAAAAATTCAGAATGTGGGATTGAGCGTATGGAAATTGCACACGACTGTTAGTATCATAACCAATCGTCCCGCTAAAAACGAGCAAGGCCGGTCATTCTCCTAGAGTCGTTTCTGGCGCGCACTTTCGAAGTGCGGCGACGCGACATTTGCACCACGAAAAGCGCTCCGCGACAAACAATCCGTTCTCATCCGACTGAACCACTGAAAGCCACGCCATGGACCTGTTTGATCCCCGTACCTACGATGCCGTGCGGCGCCCGCTGCTCGAGGCCGAGACCCTGCCCGTCGAGTGCTATACCTCGCCGGAATTCTTCCAGGCCGAGATCGATACGATCTTCATGAAGGTCTGGAACTTCATCGGCCGCGGCGATTACATCCCCAACGCCGGTGACTACTACACCCAGGATTTCGCCGGCGTGCCGCTGTTGATCGTGCGCGGCGACGATGGCAAGGTGCAGGCTTTCGTCAATTCCTGCCGTCACCGCGGTGCCAAGGTCGTCACCGGCAAGGGTTCATCCAAGGCCATCAAGTGCGGCTACCACGGCTGGATGTACAAGACCGACGGCGAGCTGATGGCGGCGCCGGGCATGGCCGCCTCCAAGAACTTTGACAAGGCCGACTATCCGCTGCTCAAGGTCAAGACCGGCATGTGGGGCGGATTCATTTTCATCAACTTCGACCCCAAGTCCGAAAGCCTTGAGCATTACCTTGGCAACATCGACATGCCCTTCTCCAGCTATCACCTCGAGAACATGGTTTGCACCCAGCGCAAAGTCTATGAGGTTGCCTGCAACTGGAAGATCTACGTCGAGAACGCGATGGAGGCCTTTCATGTGCCGCATGTGCACCGCGCCAGCATCAACCGCCAGAGGGGCAGCGTCGCCAACGACCGCACTTTCGATTCGACCGCCGGCGACTGGGTGGTGATGCACAAGGAACACGAGGGCACGCGCGCGGTCATCCTTGGCGATGCGTCCTTTCCGCGCATTCCGACGCTGACCGGCAAGGCGG
>CAITSH010000465.1 GCA_903895005.1 uncultured Pseudomonadota bacterium | reverse complement strand
GCAAGGAAGAAGGCGACAAGCGCCCATTGCAGGCATACGCTCGCTACATGGCCGCGCAAGCCAGTTTTATTACCGTGCCTGCCGCGAGCCGGCGCTTGTCTTTACTTGAGCACCAATTCAAGGCTCAGCTCTTTGAGCGGCACTCTCGGGGGCTCGACCTGACACCCGCCGGAACCCATTTGCTGGTGATGGCTCGGGGTGTGATTGCATCGGTCAACCACATGCGCGCCGAGATGGCGAATTACACGCAAGGTTCCCGCAGTGTTTTGCGGCTACACGGCAATACCTCGGCGATGACTCAGTTTTTGCCCGGCGACGTGGCACGATTTCAGGTCAAAAACCCAGACATTCGTTTAGTGCTCGAGGAGTGCTGGAGTGATGACGCCGTGCGTCGCGTCCGCGGTGGCGAGATCGATCTCGGCGTGATCGTGGAGGGTGCGGACGTCGAAGGGCTGTTTGCGCGTCCTTATCGCAGCGATCAACTCGCCGCCGTGGTGCGGCAAGACCAGTCGATTCCGCAAGACGGGCTCGTGTTTGCCGATCTGCTTGGGCAGGACATGATCGGGCTGGATAGCGGTAGCACACTCACCCGTTTACTCGAAGCGCAGGCGGCGCACCTCATGCGGGCGATGGTCCTACGTGTGCAGGTGCGCAGCTTCGAATCGGTCTGTCGGGCGGTTGAAGCGCGACTGGGCATTGGAATCCTTCCGGCCGCAGCAGCCCACAGCTTTGCCCCCGCAATGAATTTGCGCGTGGTACCGCTGAATGACCCCTGGGCCCTCCGGCAAATGTCGCTGGTGGTCAGAACCGAACCATCGCCAGGGTCGCCGCTTGCTCTGCTATTGGACCACCTCGAAGCCTGCGCTCATCAAACGGGCGTGTAGGGCATTGTTTCAGCGAAAGAGCGACGATCGCGCAAGCGTAAGCTCACCGAAGCGAGGTAGGGTAAGGACGGCATCCAGGATTCTCCAGCAAAGCGGAAATCGAGATAGTCGACCGCAGTCACCGCCGCAATAGCGTCAAGCCGCGGAGTCCCGTCTGCGGCCATCAAACCCTGCGCAGCGATCGTCTCGAGCCGCTGAATCCCCTCGGCCATCGTGCGTCGGCGACGCAGCCCGACGGGTGTTTCATCAAACAAAACGGGGGCCGTTACCTTGCGGGTGATGATGGTGTGCACCGCGGCATCAATCACCCCTAGCGCAATGCCGGCGCGGGACAACACGCCGCCTGCATCCGGTCCGATCAAACTCTCGTGAACCGGCGACGGCCGGGCCTGCTCGAGCCACTGAACAATCAGCAGACTTTCGGTCAGGGCAGTGCCGTCGTCCAAAATGAGGGTTGGCACTCGGCTCGCCGCATTGGCCTGAAGCAACCTTGGATCGTCTGCCCAGGCATCGACAAGAGTTGGCGTGATGTTAAGGCCTTTCTCGATCAAGCTGATACGGGCAATCCGAACGTACGGTGAGGTGGTATTCGCAAGAAGTTGCATCGGAGCCACCTCAGGCAATCGCGCCAAGCTGTTTAAGCATTCCGAGGTTGTCGAGCAGGGCCCAGTGTTCGATCAGCACCCCATCACGAATCTGGAAAAGATCCAGAACGCCGATATCGATCCGTCGACCGGTCCCCGCCATGTCCCCAAACGGACCCGTATGGGTCGCTTGGACGCGCAATCGAACCAGCACCTTCTCGCCCTCGGCAACAAAATCCTCGAGGGGCAATCGCATGTCCGGGAAGGCTGGCATTAGCGCGTCATGCAGTTGAGCGACCCCCTCTGGACCACGGACTTCGAAGGGCAGACCCGGATCGTGACGAACGAAACCTGGCGCAATGTGACGCCGCATCCACTCTGTATC
>CAITSH010000464.1 GCA_903895005.1 uncultured Pseudomonadota bacterium | reverse complement strand
TTCGCAAATGGCTGCGCGGCAAGGCCGAGGTGATAGGGTGACACGGTGACACGGTGACACGGTGACACGGTGACACGGTGACACGGCGACACGGCGACACTCAGGCCGAAGCGATTCTTTCGCGCGTGATCGGCAGTTCGCGAATGCGCACGCCGGCAATGTGATGCAGCGCGTTGGCAATGGCGGCCGCGGTTTGTCCCATCACCGATTCGCCCGCGCCCACCGGGACTTCGTCTGGCCGGTCGATGAGGTGTACTTCCACCAGCGGCACTTCGGGGAAGGTCAGGATCGGGTACTGCTCCCAGTCCAGGGTGGTCACGCCGTGCCGGCCAAAGCGCACCTGTTCCTTCAGCGTCCAGCTTACCGCCTGCACGATGCCGCCCTCGATCTGGTTGATGACGCCATCGGGGTTGAGCGCCTGACCGACATCCACCGCGGCCACCACGCGCTTTACTCGCAGGTCAGGATCGATGGTGATCTCGGCCACCACCGCGACATAGCTGTACTGGTTGCTCACCTGCGCGAAGGCGACGCCGCGCCCGGTAACGCCGTCGCTTTCGCCCGCCTTCCAGCCGGCTTTTTGCGCGGCGAGTTCGACCACCGCGCGCGCACGCGGATCGGTGAGATGGCGCAAGCGGAAGGCCACCGGGTCGGCGCCGGCGGCGATCGCCAGTTCGTCCATGAAGGATTCAACCGCGAAAATATTGCCGTAGCCACCCAGCGACCTGAGCGATGACACGCGTATCGGCCGCTCGGCCACCAGGTGCGAGGTGGCGCGATGATTGGGGAAGTCGTAGGGCGCGACGGCGTTCATCGCCAGGCCGCCGCCACCGCCCCTGTTGTTGACCATGACCTGGTCGTACTGCGGCGCCCTGGGTACCGGCTTGGCCAGCAGCCACGAGCCCGAGAGCGAGGACTCAAAGGTGCCGGGCTTGCCCGAGGCGGGGCGGTGGCGGTAGCCGTTGCCCCAGACGTCGTAGCGCCAGTCGGTGACATTGCCTGCGGCATCGATTCCGCCGCGCAACTTCATTAGCATGGCCGAGCCGCTCGGTTCCCAAGCGAATTCATCGTCGCGCATCCACTGCACCTTCACCGGCACACCACCGGCGGCGCGCGACAGCAGGATGGCATCCAGCGCGACATCGTCGGCGCCGTTGTGCCCGAAACAGCCCGCGCCCTCGGCGTGGTGCACGATGAGGTCCTGCTCTGCCATGCCCAGCACCAGCGCCAGTTCGTAGCGCAGCGGGAACACACCCTGGGTGTGCGACCACACTTCGATCGCGCCGTCCGGGGCAATGCGCGCCACCGCGCACGAGGGGCCGATGGCGGCGTGGGCGAGGTAGGGCTTTTTGTACTCCGCCTCGATTTGCGTCGTGTTGGTGCTGGCGTCGGCGTTTGCGTTTCCGTCAGGCAAATCGGCGGGCACGTCGGTACGGTCGAAGATCACCTGGTCGCGTGTGGCGCGACCCTGGAAATAATCGTACAGGCCGGACTCGTCGGTTGCGATAGGCTGTTCGCGCCAGCTCGCCGCGGCAATGGCGGCAAGCCGCGCCTTTACCGCCTGTTCTTCGCGCGCCGCCACCACGCCGATGAAATTGCCGTCCACCATGAGGGCAACCACACCGGGCAGTTTGCGTACGGCATCGGCGTCAAACGACAGCAGTTGCGCGTCGTGCGAGGGCGGGCGAACGACGCGTCCGAACAGCATGCCCGGCAGTTCCATGTCCTGCACGAAGCGTGGCTGGCCGCTGACCTTGTCGGGAATGTCAAAGCGCGGCACCGGCTTGCCCACGAGCGTATGCGTGGCCGGGTCCTTTGGGGGGATGGCCGCCGTGGCTTCGCGTGCGAGCAGTTCGCGGTGCGGCAGGTCCCAGTACGACAGCGCGCTGGCAAGGCCGTCGATGTGGAACACACCTTCGCGCACCGTCAGCGATGCCAGCGTGCAGCCAAGGCGCGCAGCCGCCGCTGCAAGCAGCAAATGGCGCCCCTCGGCGCAGGCGTAGCGCAGGGCCAGCCCGCCTTCGTTGGCCGAGCGGCTGCCCGAGGTCTGGCCCTCGTCGGGGGTCAGCGCGGTGTCGCCGTGGCGCATGTGCAATTGCGTAAGCGAGAGATCGAGTTCCTCCGCGGCCACCTGCGCCATGGCGGTGATGACGCCCTGTCCGATCTCGACCTTGCCGCTCAATATGGTGACGCTGCGATCATCGTTAAAACGCAACCACTGGTCGATGCGGCGGTTGGTGTTGAGGCTGCCGGGCAGCCGCGGCCGCTGTTGCGCGGGTGATGCGGGCGCATTCATGCCGGCTGCCCCGATAGTTCGCGCGCCGCGCGCTGCACCGCCTTGATGATGCGCGTATGCGTGCCGCAGCGGCACAGGTTGCGTGCCAGCGCCTCGCGGATTTCAGTTTCATCGGGCGCGGGGTTCGTTTGCAGCAGGGCCGTGGCGCTGACGATCATGCCGCTGATGCAATAGCCGCATTGCACCGCCTGTTCGGTCACAAAGGCGCGCTGCACCACCGACAGCGTGTCGGGACCGCCAAGGCCTTCGACGGTGGTGACCTTTTTTCCGGCCGCCGCCCACAGCGGCGTGTCACAGGACATCACGTTATGCCCGTCGATGATGACCATGCACGCGCCGCACTGCCCGAGACCGCAGCCGAACTTGCTGCCCTTGAGTTGCAGGTCGTTGCGCAGGATGTAAAGCAGGGGCGTATCCGGGGCGGCGTGCACGGTGTGCGTCACGCCGTTGACGGTGAGCGAGATGGGATCGGGCAGGGCTTGCAACGAGGACATGGCGGGTTCGGGGTAAGCTGGCGGGGTGACAGGGGTGGCTGGGCAGGGGCCCAAGCCTGAAACTTGCCACGATGGCTTAATAATTGCTAGATGTAATTGCTACAGGTAATTGCTAGTGTAATCATTAGGAATAATTGCCAGAAGTCAGGGTACGAACCAATTTTAATCGGCTTCACCGCAGTCGCTCTACTCAAACCCCGTTGAAACCCTTTGCACAGGACGCCCCCGCATGAACCGCACGTTCCGATCCCCATTCCTCAGGCTGGCCGGCCTTACCGCACTGCTGCTGTGCACGCCTGTGCTGGTCCAGGCACAAGCCCAGCCCTGGCCGAACCGGCCCATCCGCATGGTTGCACCGTTTTCGCCCGGGGGCGCCGTCGACGTGCTGGCACGGCCGCTTGCGCAAAAGCTCTCCGAAGTATTGGGACAGCCGGTGGTGGTGGAGAACCGTCCCGGCAGCAACGGCACCATAGGCTTCAACAACATCGCCAAGTCGCAGCCCGACGGATATTCGCTTCTCGCCGGCACCATGAACAATTACGTTATCAACCTTTTTACCAAGGACGTGCCCTACGACCCGATGAAAGAGCTGGTGGCGATCACCGACATCGCCTATGCCTCGGCGCTGGTGGTGGTGCATCCCTCACTGCCCGTTAACTCGATGCGCGAACTCATCGACTACGGCCGCAAGAATCCGGGCAAGCTCTTTTACGGCACCATAGGCGTGGGTTCCAACCAGCATGTCGGCGGCGTGCTCTTGTCGCAACTCACCGGCGTCGAAGTCACCCATGTTGCCTACAAGGGCGGCAGCAGCGCACTTGTTGACGTTCTGGCCGGCCAGATTCCGATGGCGATCCTAACCGCCTCCACGGTTCTGCCGCATGTGCGCTCGGGCAAATTGCGCGCCCTCGGTGTCATCGAGGCCAAGCGCCTGCAATCGGACCCGAACATCCCCACCGTGCGTGAAACCATTCCCGGCTACAACATGCCCGACCTGTGGTTTGGCGTGATGGCCCCGGCCGGCCTGCCGCGCCCGATCGTGGACAGGCTCAACACCGAGGTGCGCAAGATCGTCAACACGCCAGAGTACAAGGCGCAGATGGAGGGCCTGGGCTTCACCATCACCACCGGTCGCACCCCCGAGGAATTCCTCAATGCCATCAAGGCCGACAGCGAGATTTTCAGGAAGATCGTGACGGCCGCAAAAATCCAGCCGGAGTAGGGCGCCGCGTGGTGCATCGGTCGGCGGTATTCGCGCCGCACCGTTGTTTTAACGTCTTTTCAGAATAGGGGTCATGCATGAAAGCGGCTGTCATCGAACGCCAGGGTGGTCTGGAAAATCTGGTCTATCGGGACTGGCCCGACCCCGAGCCGCGATCCGGCGAGGTAGTGGTCCGGATTCGCGGGTGCGGCCTGAACCATCTGGATATTTTTGTCCGCCGCGGCATGCCGGGGTTTCCGGTGCCGATGCCCTTCATTTCAGGCGGCGACATGGCGGGCGAAATCGCACTCATCGGTCCGGGGGTGACCGGTTGGGCGCCGGGCGACCGCGTTGCGCTGCATCCGGTCACGCACGAGGGCATGATGGGCGAGGAGATCCCCGGCGGCATGGCCGAGTACGTTCGCGTGCCCACCGAGAACCTGATCAGGCTTGCCCCGCACGTTGATTTTGTCACCGCAGCCGCGGTACCGATTGCTTACGGCACCGCAATCCGCATGCTCTTTGAAATCGGTTCGGTAAAAGCCGGCGATCTGGTCCTCATCCTTGGAGCCAGCGGCGGCGTCGGCATTGCCTGCCTTCAACTATGCAAGATGATCGGCGCCAAGGTCATCGCCGCCGCCGGATCGGCGGAAAAATGCCGGCGCCTTGCCGAGTTGGGCGCCGACCATACGATCGACTATGTGAAGGAGGATTTCAGCAAGGCCGCCTGGTTGCTGTCCGGGAAAAAAGGCGTCGATGTCGTGGTGAACTACACCGGTGGGGACACCTGGAACCCGTCACTGCGTGCCCTCAAGCCCCGCGGAAAGCTGCTGACCTGCGGTGCGACCGCAGGCTACCAGACCGAAAACGACATGCGCCTTCTATGGGTGCGCGAACTGCAACTGCTCGGATCAAACGGCTATTCTAAGGCCGACATTGCGGCCGGGCTGGAACACGTGGCCCAAGGACGATGCAAGCCGGAAGTAAGCCGCGTCATGCCCTTGTCTGAAGCGCGCGAGGCCGAGCGACTGATCGAGTCAAGAGACTTCCTCGGCAAGATTGTCCTGGTGCCTTGAGCTAAGACACCAATACCAAGCGCGCTGCAGCCGCTTTCGCAACGGGCGCGCTGCCGGTTTATCCGCCGGCAAGCATGGCGCGAATAAGCGCCTTGTCGGGCTTGCCCGCCAAACCAATCGGGATGGCATCGACGATCATGATTTTGCGCGGATGCGCATACGCCGGGCCGTTGGCAAGCGTGGACGCCTTCAAGGCGTCTACACCAACCGATGCACCCGGCCGCAACACCACCATGGCGGCGGGAACGTAGCCCTTGACCTCATGGGGGATGGGAACCACGCAGGCATCAGTGACGTCCTGGTGGTTGAGTAACAGGCTCTCCACCTCACGCGGATAGATGTTCTCACCGCCGCAGCTGAACATGTCGTCAACGCGGCCGCGGAAAAAGAAAAAACCATCTGAATCGGCGCGGAACAGGTCGCCGGTACGAAGCCAGCCGTCGACGATGCGTTCGCGCGAGAGTTCGGGCAGATTCTGGTAGCCGTCGGTGACGCACGGACTGCGCGTCCACAATTCTCCCTCTTGCGTGGTGTCACTTCCGTCGGCCGCCACCAGCTTCACCTCGTAGCCGCTTGCGATCAAGCCCGCGCTGCCCGCCGGCGTTTTGCGGCCGTCGGTTGGCACGCGAAGCGGCCCGCCGGCTTCGGTCAGCCCGTAACTCTCCTTTACCTTTACGCCGGGGAACAAACGTTCCAGGTTGCGTACAAGCTCGGTCGGCACCACCGCGGAGCCTATGACAAACAGTTTGAGCGCGCTGAAATCAAGCGACCGGATGAGATCTTCGTGCTGGAGAATCATCGAAAAAATCGCCGGCACGCCGCCGCAGAACGTCGCCTTCTCGGATGAGAGCGCGGCAAGAAACGCCTTGGGCTCGTAACGCGGCAGGAGCACCGCGCTGGCCCCGGCAAACAGATTGGGCTTGATCGTTCCGCGCATGGCGTTTTTGTGGAACAGCGGCACGGTCACGAGTCCCACTTCGCCGGTGCCGGTGGGCCAGGACGCCTCGGTTGAGCGAATGCTCCAGAGCATTCCGCTATGGGTCAGCCTCGCCCCCTTGGGCTTGCCGGTCGATCCGGCGGTGTACGGTTGAAACGCAATGCCATCGGGTGACAGCCGCGCCACCGCCTGCGGCAGGCCCGCGTCAAGCGCCGACGCATAGCCAACCCAGCCGGGTGGCGGTGACTGGTCGAGCATCACGCGGTGTCTCAAACCCAGCCTTTCGGCCAGGGCAAGCCCCGGCGGGCAGGCCTCGGGATCCAGAATCACCCCGCTCGCGCCGGAATCGCGCAACATGAACTCCAGGTTCGCCTCGACCTGGCGCACATTCAGCGGAACGGCAACCAGGCCGGCGCGCATGACTCCGAAGAACGCTTCCAGATATTCGCAGCGATTGCCCACAAGAATGGCGACGCGCTCCCCGGCTTGCATGCCGAGTGATTGCATCAGTGCGGCGACCGCCTGCGTGCGGCGTTCCAGTTCGGCATAGGTGAATACGCGACGCTGTGCGTCCCACAAATCGACGACGGCGGTGTTTGCAGGCAGGCGCGCAGCGGTGCCGGCGAAAAAATAACCAAGATTGTCCTGAACAGCATCGACCACCGGAATCTCCCTTAATCTTATCTATGAGCCAATACGCTTTTAGTGCCCTTGCCGCATCCGCAATGCCACCGATCCGGACGCCGCCACATGTTAGTATTTCAGCGGAACGTGAGGGTGTGTGATCTGTACCTTACCTCTCACCGTTCCCCCGCCTTTCAATCCTGATTTTACGCCGGCAGCTTGCGCAAAGACGACAATCCGGTACAACCCCAAGAATGCCAGAGCCCACCCGGTACTGTCGCGCGACAGAAAAATTCTCCACCAGAAACGGCTTCCCGTCCATGGCGGTCTGGCAGCACGCTGAAAGCGCCATGCTATGACACGCCCTAACGATGGCAGCCTGATCGGTCAGTCGATCGCCCGGCCCAAGGCACGACAATTTACATCGGGCCGCGGCCGCTACACCGACGACTTGCGCGTTCCGGGCCTGTTGCACGCGGCCTTTTTGCGCAGCCCCCATGCGCACGCACGCATCGTTTCGATCGCGCTCGACCAGGCCCGTCGGTTGCCCGGGGTCAGCGCGGTGTACACGGCCGATGAGATTCTCTCCGTCTGCAAGCCCTGGACAACGACCTTCAAACTGATCCCGGGTCACCGCTCCCCTCCCCAACCGGCGCTCGCCCGGGAAAGGGCGCTCTGGCAGGGACAACCGGTTGTGCTGGTTATCGCCGCATCGCGCGCAATCGCCGAGGACGCGGTCGCCTTGATCGAGGTCGAATGGGAAAGCCATCCGGCGCTCACGAACGCCGCCGACGCGCTCGCCGAGGGCGCGTCGGTGCTGCACCCCGAACTGGGGTCCAATCTGCTCTTCGAACACCGGATCCGCACCGCAGACCCGCAGGCGGCCTTTGACAAGGCTGACCATGTGGAACGCCGGCAACTGCGTTTCCCGCGCCACACCGGTGTTCCGCTTGAGGGCCGAGCGATCCTGGCTGACTTCGACCCGACACAAGGAACCCTCACGGTCCACGCATCGACGCAGATTCCCCATCAGATGCGCGCCATCCTGGCGGCGCAACTTGGCCTGGGTGAACACCGCGTGCGTGTTGTGGTCCCCGACGTCGGCGGTGGTTTCGGCATCAAGCTTCATGCCTATGACGACGAGATGGCGGTTTGCGCGGCCGCCGTGCTGCTTGGCAAGCCGGTTAAATTCATCTGCGACCGCCTCGAAGCGTTCGCGAGTGACAACCATGCCCGGGCGCATCAGATCAGCGCGGCGATCGCCTGCGATGAGAACGGCATCATCCGCGGCTTTTCCACCGACGACGTCATGGAGGCGGGCGCTTTTTCCGCCTATCCGCGCACCAGTGTGCTCGAGGGACTTCACGCCATCTCGATGATCGGCGCCCCCTATGCCGCGCATTCACTGGACGCGCATCTTCGCATTGCATTCCAAAACAAGCCCCATGTCGGATCTTACCGGGGCGTCGGGCAACCGATAGGCTGCGCGGTTACCGAGATGCTGGTGGATGCCGCCGCGCGAAAACTCCAGATGGATCCGGCCGAATTCAGGCGGCGCAACTATCGCAGCGCCGCCGTTTCCGGAAACATCTCCGCGGGCGGCGTCGACATGGGCGGCGAGCTGACGTTTGCCGCCTGCCACGACCGGCTGCTGGAGATGATGAACTACCCGCAATTGCGCGCCGAACAGGCGGAGGCACGGCGGAGCGGGCGCCACCTTGGCATCGGCTTCGCATGCTTTGTCGAGGCATCGGCAACCGGGCCGATGTTTTACGGCAACGCCGGCATTGCGATAGCAGCCAGCGACGGCTGCAGCGTCCGGCTGGAGCCGACCGGTTCTGTAACCTGCATCACCAGTTCTCAATTTCAGGGCCAGGGCCTTGAGGTCGGCCTCGCACAACTTGTTGCGCAAACGCTTGCCGTACCGTTTGATTCGGTCAGTATCGTGCACGGGGATACCGCAGTCACTCCGATGGGGGGCGGCACTTATGCTTCGCGCGGCCTTGCCATCGGCGGAGAGGCCGCGCTGCTCGCAGCGCGGGGATTGCGCGAACGCATTCTTGCCGCGGGGGCGAGCATGCTCGAGTCATCGGTCGGGGATCTGGAGCTGATCGACAGCCGGGTGCGCGTACGCGGCACCGACCGCGCGCTCACGCTCGCCGAGATCGGCTTCACCATGCATTACCGCCAGCATCTGATGCCCCGTGATGTTCCGACCGATCCCATGGTCACCGAGCACTATGCCTCGAAGCGTCCCTACCTCGTGGCCAACGGCATCCAGGCAAGCCTGGTCGAGATCGATCCGGAGTCGGGGTTTGTGCGCCTGCTTCGGCATTGGGTCGTCGAAGATTGCGGGCGTGTCGTCAACCCGATGCTGGTTGACGAACAGATTCGCGGCGCGGTCGTCCAGGGCATAGGTGCGGCGCTGTTCGAAGAGTGCCTCTATGACGAGCAGGGCCAGCTGCTGTCGGCCACGATGGCCGATTACCTCGTGCCCATGGCCGCAGACATGCCGGATATCGAAATTGAACATATCGAGACCCCCGTTCCGGACACCCTGCTGGGTGGCAAGGGCGTGGGCGAGGCCGGCATCGTCGGCGCCGCCGCTGCCGTGGTAAATGCCGTCAATGACGCACTGGCACCGCTGCGGGCGGAAATCACCGATTTGCCGATCACACCCGAACGCCTGTTGCGCGCCCTGGGCCGCATACCGTAATCGTCCAGACCAGGGCCCTTCGCGAATCACGGCCGCCCGCAGCTGCTTTCTGTCTGAAAGGCACGCGCGGGATGGACAACACCCGCGCCGGGCGCGGGTTTTAAGCGTATCGCCTGCTCAGCTACCCAGATACGCCCCGCCGTTGATGTGAATCGTTTGCCCGGTGGTGAAGCGTCCGCCGGGGCCGGCGAGCCATAGCACGCTTGCGGCGATTTCATCGGGGTGGCCGCGCCGCCCTAACAGTGGCTTGTGCTTGGCGTGATGGTCGGGTTTGGCAGTGGCGCTGCCTTGTTTGCGTTCGGTATCGACCATGCCCGGCGACACGCAGTTCACGGTGATATTGAATTCCGCGAGTTCGTGGGCGAGGGCGCGCGTGAAGCCGCCCAGCGCCGCCTTGGCCGTGACCACGTGCACGCGCTTGGCCGCACCGGTCTGCGCCGTGAGTCCGCCGATGTTGATCACCGCTCCCGAGCCGCTCTCGCGCAGCAGCGCCAACGCCGCCTGCGTGCAATGGAATGCGCCATCGAGGCACACCGCCTGCGCGCTGCGCCAGTCGGCAAAGCTCATTTCACCGAAATGAGCTTCGTGGCGGACCGCCGCGTTGTTGACCAGGATGTCGATGCGGCCGAAACGCTTGGTAATCGCCCCGACCATGGCATCCACCGCGGCGCGATCCGTGACATCAGCCATGCTCAGCAGCGCTTCACCGCCGCGTGCGTTGATCTCGGCCACCACGGCTTCGCCTTCTTCGCGGCTGGAGCGCACGTTGACCGCGACCTTCGCGCCGGCATCGGAGAGCATCAGCGCGATTGCGCGGCCGATGTTGCGTCCGGCGCCGGTGACGAGCGCGACCTTGCCCTTGAGTGGTTTGCTGTCCATATTCAGCCTCGCAGTTCGGTCAGGTCGATGCGCGTGGCGGCGCGCACCGAACGCAGTAGGGTGAGTGCCCGCTTCGCCCGCGTGGTATCCCAGCCGCCGTAGATGCAGTTGGCGATGAACTTGGCCTCGAGCGCCTCAGGAGCCATTGGCGCATCGCGCCCGCCGCGGAAAAATCCCTGGCGGGCTTCGCGCACTCCGCCGTTCTTGAGCGTTACGCACACATGGCCGGTGAACTGCTTCGGGTAGGGGTTGGCAGGATCAATGATGTAGCTGACCTTGCCCGCAAGCGCGCGCACCGCCGGGTCGTGCACCACGGCCTCTTCGTAACCAAGCAGGCCCGCATCATCGCGCAGCATGCCCACCGCAATGGCGTAGGGAATGCTGAACTTGGCGGCATAGCCGTTGAGCGGGTTCTGCTTTGCCGCCAGCGGTTCCCACAGGCGGTGGACGATGCCCTCCGCGGTCTCGCATTCGATTTTGGCGATGTCGGCGGGCTTCACGCCCTCTGCAACCAGCTTGCGCGCGCAGTCGATATAGGGGTGGGCCATGGTGCCGCAGGCATAGGGCTTGAAGGCGATGTCCGCCGACAGCCATTCGTGTCCGGCACCGGCAAGCATGGCGGTGAAGTCGCAGTCATCCTTGTTGGCAAAGGCATGAAAGAACCCGTGCTCACCGTCGAACAGCGTGCGCGGTCCGGTAAAGCCCGCCTGCGCCATGCGCGCCGCGCGATAGCCCGCCTGCGCCGCCCAGCCCGGATGCATGCGCTTGGTCCAGGCGCCCTCGGCGAGGTATTCGATAATCCCTGATGCCATGCTGCCGGCGATGCCAAGCGCATTGACCCAGTCCTTGTCAGAGAGCCGCAGTGCCGAGGCCACGCCTGCCGCCGCACCCAGCGCGCCGAATACCGCGGTCGGATGAAAGCCGGCCTTGTGCACGAGCTTGGGCGCAACCGGGCACAGCCGGCACATGGTCTCGCAGCCGATGGCAATGCCGCGCGCGATGTCGGCACCCGACAGCTTGTGCGCCTCTGCGGCGGCCAGCACCGCCGGGATGATCACCACGCCTGCGTGTATCGGCCCGCCCTCGTAGGTGTCGTCGTAATCCTCGCCGTGGGCCGCGGTGCCGTTGACAAGTGCAGCTGTGGCGACATTAAAGCCGCCGGCGTGGCCGATCATGGTGCAGTCACCCGGCTCGGAGGTCGCCGTGGCCGTGGCCAGCACGAAGTCGGCATTGCGCGCCGCGACGCACAGGCCCGCCACATCCATCATCACCGCATCGCACATGGTGGTGACCTTCGCGGGCAGCGCCGCGGGCATGGACGAGAAGGCGGCGGCGAGTTGTTCGGAGACGGAGATTTTGGGGAGGGGCTTGTTCATTTTTGATATGCGTTGTCGCGCGTCAGTTTGTCAGTACGTTCCCTCCCGCTCTGCGGGGCGAAGTCGGGGTTTCGCGGAGTGTAACTCCGCGCCGACCGAGCGGCATCGGCCTACCGGCCGACGCGCGCCCTGCAAGGCAGGGACGGGGAGAGGGGCTTTTCGCAATAACGACCATTCACCCTCTCCCCAACCCTCCCCCGTCAAGGGGGAGGGAGTTAGTTGGTCGCCGCGTTGAAGTCGGTCATGCTTTGCCGGTCAATCGCGTGGATACTCGTGATGCAACCTCAATCAATCCGCCTCAATCTTGCTGGCCTTGGCCACCGCGGTCCAGTGTGTGATCTCGTCGGCGACATATTTGCCGAATTGCGGCGGGCTCATGGGCATGACGTTGAGGGCTTGTGCATTAAAGGTCTCGCGCAAATCGGGCGAGGCGAGGATCTTGTTGATTTCGTCATTGAGCCGTTTGACGATTGCCGGCGGCAGTTTCGCCGGGCCCATCAGGCCGTACCAGGTGAGGCCTTCAAAGCCCTCGTAGCCGAGCTCCTTGAAGGTCGGCACATTGGGCAGCACCGCCTGGCGCTTGTCTGCGGTAACCGCCAGCGGCTTGAAGGCACCGGATTTGACATGCGGCATCGCCGCCGCAAGCCCGGGGAAAATCACCTGGATCTGCCCGCTCATCGAATCGGTAAAGGCCTGGCCTATGCTCTTGTAGGGCACGGCCATGCTGGGCACGCCCGAGGCGTGCTTGAACTGCTCCATCACCAGGTGGTTGAGCGTGCCCACACCCGAGGTGCCGTAGTCGACTTTTTTCGGGTTGGCCTTGGCGTAGGCGATGAACTCCGCGAGCGTGTTCACCGGCACCGACTTTGACACCACCAGCAGGTTGGGTGTGCCGCCTATCATCGCGATCGGCGTGAAGTCCTTGATCGGATCAAAGCCGAGGTTCTTTTTGACCGCAGGGTTGGTGGCGTGCGTGGCGACGTAGCCGATCATCAGCGTGTAGCCGTCGGGCGCGGCGCGCGCCGTCATCTGCGAGGCGATCGCGCCACCGGCGCCGGCCTGGTTCTCGATCAGGAAAGTCTGCCCCAGTGCAATGCGCAGGCGGTCGGCGATGATGCGCGCCACCAGGTCGACGCCGCCGCCGGGGGACTGCGGCGCAATGATCTTCACCGGCCGGCTCGGCCAGGCGTCCTGTGCGAGGGCGCTGGTGCCGTGCAGGCACAGCAGGGCGGGCAATACCGTCGCTGCAAACGCGGCAAGGCGCGTGATTCGGAACGGCAATTTCATTCGGACGACGGCGCGATTGGCAGGCTTGTTCGGTCTTGCCCGTGGTTGATCGGCTGGAAACCCTTATCTGGCGCGGGTTTCCAGCCGGCGTCTGACTTGCAGGCTTACAGTTCGACGCCGATCTTGC
>CAITSH010000463.1 GCA_903895005.1 uncultured Pseudomonadota bacterium | reverse complement strand
GCCACCACCATTCCCCCATCCGGTCCATCAGCCACAACACCGCACCGAGCAGGGGAACCCCAAGTGCGGCCCCCAGCGCACACTGCTTGGCGAGGTCGGCAAGGAATAATCGTGGCGTCATGCGGTTGAACCCGAATTTCGCCTCGACGACAAAGGTCCTGAATATGCTGAAGGGGAGGTCGATGAGGCTGGTTATCGCGACAACGCTCAGTACCAATGCGATGCCGTGGGGGTAGCTGCCGGCGGTGAAGGCCGCGGTCCAGGCTTCTGAAAGCCATTGCATGCCGCCGCCCAGCGTGAACGCGATGAGCATCAGCGCGCCAATCACGGTTTCGAGCATGCCAAGGCGTGTTTTAGCACCTGTATAGTCGGCCGCTTTCTGGTGGGATTCGATGGTGATGCGCCCGGCGAACTCATGCGGAACCGCTTCGCGATTGCGCGAGACATGGCGCAGGTGGCGTAACGAAAGCCACAGGCGCGTCACCGTGGTGATCGTCAGGGATGCGAGAAAAACAAGGGAAAAAACCGGCATTCAGACCTGTTGCGCTTATGCGACAATCGCATCTTACACGCTGCCATAGCGTCGTGGGTTGTCGTGCATGAGTGCGGTAGCATGGCAACACGCTGGTGCAAAAGCCCGGGTGCGATATGCGTGCCAAGGTGGTTTGTCCGCGTCACCTCCCCGGCTTAATGCGGCAGCAATCGTTGCGTAATACCTTTGAATTCGGAAAGCGTCGCAGAACATGGCCCAGGATCAAAACAACCTTTTGTGGATCGACATGGAGATGACCGGTCTGCAGCCGGATACCGACAGGATCATCGAGATCGCGATCGTCGTCACCGACAGCGCGCTGAATACCGTCGCCGAGGCACCGGTGCTCGTGGTTCACCAATCGGACAGTGTGCTTGACGGCATGGATGCCTGGAACAAGGGCACCCACGGCAAGTCAGGGCTCATCGAGAAGGTGAAAGCGTCGCGCCTGGCCGAGGCCGAAGCTGAGGCGCAGATGCTGGACTTTCTTGCCCAGCATGTACCCAAACAGGTTTCGCCCATGTGCGGGAATTCGATCTGCCAGGACCGCAGGTTTCTTGCGCGCTGGATGCCGGCGCTTGAGGGCTACTTTCATTACCGCAACCTGGATGTTTCGACGCTCAAGGAACTGGTCAAGCGCTGGCGCCCGGAGCTGGGCAAGGGCCTGACCAAGCACGGCAAGCACGAGGCGCTCGCCGACATCTATGAGTCCATCGAGGAATTGAAGTACTACCGCGAGCACTTCCTTAAGGTTTCAGGCTAAAACCGTACGACGCTATGACCCGCAGGAACTGATCGACCGAGGATCGCAATAAAAAAGGGGCTTGAGCCCCTTTTTTATTAGGCTTTGCCGTGACCTATTCGACTTCGACGATGACCTCGATTTCCACCGTCATGCCGTTGGGCAGCGAAACCATGCCCACTGCAGAGCGGGCGTGGCGCCCCTTGTCCCCGAACACCTCCACCATCAGGTCCGAGAAACCGTTGATGACGGCCGGGTGCTGCTTGAAGTCGGGCGTCGCGTTGACCATGCCGAGCACCTTGACGATCCGCCGTACCTTGTCGAGGCTGCCCAATTCGGCTTGCAGTGCCCCGAGATGGGAGATGCCGATGATGCGCGCGTGTTTATAGGCTTCCTCCACGCTAACATCGGCACCAACCTTGCCAGCAATGGTCTTGCCGTCCGGTCCGGTCGGTCCCTTGCCCGAGAGGTACACCAGGTTGCCGCTTCGCACGGCGGGGACATAATTGCCTCCAGGCGGTTTGCCAGAGGCGGGCAGTACGATGCCCAACTCCGTGAGACGCGCTGCGATACTCATAGTTGCACCATCTTTCCAGGGTTCATCAAATTGTCCGGG
>CAITSH010000462.1 GCA_903895005.1 uncultured Pseudomonadota bacterium | reverse complement strand
GGAGCGCCTACGCTCGTTCTGCGAGATCGTTGAAGCTGGTTCGGTGGTGGCAGCTGCGAACAAAACAGGGGTAGAGCAGAGCCAATACAGCCGGCAAATGCGCGATCTGGAACGAGCGCTGGACGCTAAGCTCTTCGTAAAAGAGGGGAAGTATCTACGTCTGAGTAAGGAGGGATTGAAACTCGCGGCGCTGACGCAGGCCTATTTTCGCGGCCTGCATGAGTTGGCAGAAAAGTCTAAAAATAGAAGTAGGGCACTGCGGCTAGGCACCGCCGAGAGCATCATGAGGTGGTTACTTGTGCCGCGTTATGCGGAAATACTGTCGGCGGTGGGTTCACCAATGGACGTCGAAAACCACGGGACCGCAAAAATCATAGAGATGGTGGAAAACGGAAGCCTCGACCTCGGTATTGTTCGCGCAGATGCGGTCACCGTCGAAATGGAATGCCAGCCATTCCCTACCTTGAAATACATTCTTGTAGTGCCACGCGCCCTACTCCCCGATAAAAGCTCCACTGGCATCCGGGAGGTTCGCCAACTGCCCATAGTGCTGATACGAGGAGACGGAACGTTTGTGCGAGCGGTAGAGCATCTAATCGAGCAAAACGAACTTCCGGTGATTGTCGCAGCCCGCGTCGAGAGCTTTAGTCTGGCGGTCGCATTATCAAAAACCATGGGGGCTGCGACAATTGTGCCCCAGCAAGCCGTGCATGAGTTCGCGGCCGACATCTTTGCCGCAGTGCCGCTTGATCATATGCAATCGCTTGATCGTAAGATGGCGGTGGTTTCAAGCAAGCGAACGGCAGAACTAAATCCACGAGCCAGACGAGCATCGTCGCGGCTATCGCGGCTTTTTGAATCGCTCGTTTAGGTTGCGGGATGCGACTGCCTGTTGTTCACGAATTTGAAGGGAATCTACCGCCACGTAGGTGCACGCTTGGATGAGAAACCAACGACAGGGATCGGCACGATTATCCAGGCGGCTCATTATTTCGGCTGCGTTGAATTGAATCGGCCCGGACACTTCGCCGAAAGGCAGGTCGCGACAGGCCTGTCGCCAACGGGTAAGCGACGTCATGGCGTCCTTCGCCGACACGGTCGGGGGCGCATGGACAGTCCAGCTGATGCAAATCTCCATTGAACTGATCGCACACTTCGATCCTTGCGTCGTCACGACGAACTCGTCGCGGATCGAATGGCGTCAAGCTAGCTCCGGAAGTATATCACTTGCGTGGGTCGCCAGTTCTCCGCCGTCGGCGAGGAGGGAATTGGCGAGACCCATCATTGGCCATTCTTCGTCTGGGATATCGAGATCGATTAGTTTTCCCCACTCAGATTTCTTCATGAACGCGCATCGCAAAGCCATAACTGCCTGCCGGAAATCTGGGTCCCCGCAGGTGACGTAGACGCCGACGATGGCACGCGTGTAGACGTCCACTACGAAGTAGACGAACAATCGTCCCACTGGAAGCAGCGTGACGTCATGAACTGAGTGCAAATCCAACTCGAAGACGTCTATCTCGTAAACTTGGCCGTGCCGACACGCGATATCGCGAAAATCGCCGCTGATCGCGCGATTTTCCAGGACGTAAGTTCTTGAACCTTTGATTTTCCTTAGAACCTCAGGGATACTGAAAATCTTACGGCCGATGTATCGAATTTGGTCCCGATTTGGTAACTGGTGGTGTTTGAGGTGGCCTGTGGGTTCGTTGCCATCGATTCGCACGAGAGTCCCAAATTTCTCTTTCAGCACTTTGTGGACTTCTTTCCGTAAGAACTGCCACGGGAGTCCACCCGTTCGCTTGACCGACTTCGCTAGTCCATAGCGTTTGTCCTCGTCCTCGAGGACTTTCTTCATCGTTGCGACGATCACGTCATACATGTCGGGCTCGATGTCGCAGCCCTCCTTGTTCTCACTCACGCGCTTCGCGGCATGCTTGGGGAAGCGCCGAAAAACTACCGGGGAGGACATGTTTTTCTTTGCGGCGGCCAGTAGCGTTTCACGGCCTTTTGCTCCGCATCCAAAATAGCTTGGGACTAAGGCCATTGGATTCCCTCCGTATTGCCACCACCTAGTCATTAGGTCCCGCACCCAGCTTTCACCGTGCGTTTTTTCATCGGCTTTGCCTGCACAGACCTCCGAGTAAGTTTGGCTACGAAACGATGGATCGAAAATTCCGAAACCTTTTCGGTCGATGAATTGGACGATTTTCAATCGCGCATTCATCTTCAATTTCCGCGCCTCTCGGAATTTGGGATTAATGTCTTCCAGACACCTCACACGAGGACGAGTGGGGTCAAATTCGCACGCGACCAGATTCCGCATGCGAATCATTAACTGAAAATCACCGCCGCTGTAGACCGTTGGATTGGGTTCTTCCTTGGTCATCTCGTGAAGTGAGATGAACCTCACTTCTCCGGTCTCGGGCTGACGATCAATTCCAACGACGCGGACATACTCAAGTTTATCATTCCCCGTCACGTCCCTTGCGGTCGGCCTAGCGAAGACCGCCCAACGAGCTATTTTTGACAGATCAACTTTCATGCGATCTCCATCACCACGGGTTTGAAAGGGTCCCACTTCTTTCGGAGATCGGTCCGCCATTCTTGGGTCGCCAGCAGATATTGAACAACCGTCATCGAGAGCCCAGGTTGCAAACTGAGGAATTTGTCGGACCAGCTAGTGAGGTCGATCAGGCTGGAACTTCCATTTAATACCGGAGTGCGTAAGGTCTCTTCGATTTGTCGGATATTGTGGGCAGCGATGCCGAACATGGCCCCGGGGCGCAGAATAGGATAGAGCCATTGCACATTATCGAGGAAGTCACGGGGGGAGCTCCGCCTCGGTGCACAATTCCCAACTGTGGTTTGGCTCAGATCTCCAATAAAGTTCGTCAATCCTCAGTTTCTCTAAAGTCCGCCACTCTCGCAGTTCATCTGTGTATTTCGTAGTCCAGATCTTGTAATGAATTTTCCCGTCTCTAACTATCGTAAGACGCAGGTCAGTGGACATTACGATAGCACAGCCCTTTGATGCCATCGGATGTTTGATTCCTTCGTCGTTCGCGATCTGTAGAGATTTTTCCCGGCAGAGCGGAAAATTCTCATTAATGTCGACCACTTCCTCGTCCATCGTGGCCAGGAGGTAGTTGAAAAACTCCAGCCGGCTAAGGGTGTTGATCAGGCGGTTTACTTTTTTGTTATAGCTGCGGCGGCGCTGCCCCCAGGACGCAAAGTCATGAATGTTGATCCACGGGATGTAGTGTTGACCCACCCCGGTGCCGCGACCCTCGCTCATTCGACGGGCGATTGCTTCTGGTGAATTAAATTTCGGGCGAGGCATATGAACTGATGTTGGCGGGCGAGTTGGTTGGTTAGAGGTCGGCTCCAACCACTGAATCCCCGGCGTTAGCGGAAAGATGCATCGTGGCGGAAGATTTTTAGGAAATTCTCTACGCGCGCTCCGGAGCGGGGGCCGCAGTTCGGGAAATCAGTTGCCTCGGGTGCGTTGTTCGCGCTTCGGGCTGATTTCGCTCAAGAGATGCCGTCAAACGCTGCGACCTCATCGTTTCAAATTGATCCGTCATTGACGCGGACTTACGGGATCCCTCCGTCTCGATTCGAGAGCGGGGATTGAATCGCTTGGGCGCTGCGCTTTGTGCCAAGCTTTTGAACGCAAAGTCATGAACGTTGATCCACGGGATGTAGTGTTGACCCACCCCGGTGCCGCGACCCTCGCTCATTCGACGGGCGATTGCTTCTAGTGAATTAAATTTCGGGCGAGGCATATGAACTGGTGTTGGCGGGCGAGTTGGTTGGTTAGAGGTCGGCTCCAACCACTGAATCCCCGGCGTTGGCGGAAAGATGCATCGCGGCGGAAGATTTTTAGGAAATTCTCTACGCGCGCTCTTGAGCGGGGGCCGCAGTTCGGGAAATCCGTTGCCTCGGGTGCGTTATTCGAGATTCTGGCTGAATTCGCTCAAGAGATGCCGCCAAACGCTGCGACCTCATCGTTTCAAATTGATCCGTCAATTGACGCGGATTTACAGAATCCCTCGGTCTCGATTCGAGAGCGCGGATTGAATCGCTTGGGCGCGGCGCTCCGTGCCAAGCTTTTTAGCACGGTGGGTCAATGGCAGCCGGGATTAAGTCACGACGAGCGAATGGAGGCTATCCAACAGGGGCTTCTAAGGTTTTGGGGAAAAATCGAGTCACAGACTCACCACTGGCAGCCGGGCGTCGGGACAGGAGCGTCATTAAATTATCTCTTCTATATTGTTCGTTGTCGCGCGAGCAATGTGGCTCGAAGTGCGAGACGCCGAAACGCGCATCTCATCTCAGTTCGCTTTGATTTGCATTCAACAGACGATACTGAAGACCACGTGTTGGAGGACCGAGAAACGGTTGAAAAACAGGTCGCCGCGCAGGCCGATGCGGAAAAGCTAAGAAAAACCAAGTCAATCGATTCTGCCGAAATCGACGGGCTGCATACCCAAGACGAACTACGGGCGAAGCAGCGAAAAGTTATTCCCGACCGGGTAGAGCGGCTTGCGCGTGCAATCGCGAAGCTGCCCACTCAGTCGAGGCGAATTGCAGAAATTGTCTATGGGGATGTCTCCGTCGAATTGACGCTCGAACAAATCCGAGAATCATACCAGAAGCGGTATGGGGAATTCCTTAAAGAACCTACCGCGAAATCTCAGAAACGACGAGCCTATCAGGCGCTACAAAAAATACTCGCTGCCGAGACGGCTGCCGAAGCCTCCCATGCCCCAGAATTTCACACGTAGCCAATTGAAAGATATTGCAGCCGCTATCCATGGAGAGGACGGGCGTCGGGACGCAGATCTGACGGATGAGGAGATGACAGCTGTGATCATCGCGCCGGTGAAATTGACGGACGAAGAGAAAAAATTCCTTGATCGGAAGGAGAACTTACTACCGTCAGTTTCGGAACTGAAGTTTAAGTTCGGCGTCGTAGATGATGAGGAAAGACAAATCCCCGACTCGCACTCACTTGATTCACGGCGAGAGTCACCAACTCATGCCAGAGATCATGCAGGGTCTATGCGCTTGGCCGCTAGCAGGATTGAACGCCCGCGTCTCGTTTCATCCGACGACCTTGAAGCCTCAGC
>CAITSH010000461.1 GCA_903895005.1 uncultured Pseudomonadota bacterium | reverse complement strand
GCCATGGTCTTGAACATCTCCCCGGCGAAGTGCGCCGTGGTGCCGTTGCCGAACGAGGCATAGGACAGCTTGCCCGGATTTTTTTTGGCGTAGGCCACAAACTCCGCCAGCGTATTGGGCGGCAGGCCGGCACGTGCCGCCAGAACGTTGGGCGTGCGCGCCACCAGCACCACCGGCTGCAGTTCACGACTGAAGTTGTAGGGCAGGTCCTTCACCAGCGTCTGGTTGACGGTAAAGCTGTTGGCAACGCCGACAAAGGTATGACCGTCGGTAGCCTTGGCACCCGCGTCGACGCCGATCACGGTACCCGCACCCGGCTTGTTGTCGATGACCACCTGTTGCCCGAGGACCTTGGACAACTCCGGGGCCACAAGGCGCATGACCGTGTCCATGGTGCTGCCTCCGCCCGGAAACGGAACGATGATGCGCACCGGTCGCGAAGGCCAGGCCTGCTGTGCCTGGGCCGGCGCGCAAAGCGCCCCGAGAAAAAACAAGGTCGAAGCAAAAACTGAAATTGCGGTGCAAGTACGTTTATTCACAATGCCCCCTGAACATGACAAAGCCTCCTTTGTCCTGCGCCTGCGCGATCCAGCGACAATTCAGACGTGGCCGAATTTTTTCAGCGCTTCGGCCAGCGTCAATCCGTTCTTCAGTTCAATGCGGATGTTCTTTTCAATTTCGGTCAGGCGTTCCGCCTCGACCAGCACCTGTTCGGCGATGGCGGCCGGTATGACGATCACACCGTCCTCGTCGCCGAGGATAAAGTCGCCGGGCTTGACCTCGACCAGGCCCGCGGCCGCGCCGCGCATGAACACCGGCACCTGGCTGGCGGTCACCTTCCAGCGGCCTATCGACTGCACCGGCGTACGGTATTTGGCGAACACCGGGAACCCCAGCTCGCCCAGCCAGCGAATGTCGCGAATGCCGCCATCAACGAGCGCGCCGGTGCAGCCGCGCTCTTTCATGCCGATGGCGATGAGTTCGCCAAAGTAGCAAATGCCTTCGCCGTCGCCGCTCCAGACGCTGATTTCCCCGTCGGAGAGGCCCTGGCAGGCTTTCATCTTGTCGGCGTCGCCGCCCATGGCGTAAGGCGTCATCTGCCCGCGTATCGTGTAGGCCCAGCCGGCGATGCGCCCGGCCGTCGCCGGGTAGGGGGCGAAATCCGGCGACAGCCCCTGGTTCAGGTACCCCATGTTGTCGAGCACGTCGGCGACGTTCGACGTGTCAACCTGCATGTACCGCTGGCGGATTTGCTGCCTGCTGCTCGATGACATCTGTTGCTCCGAAGAATGCGGCCGCAAGGACTGCGGCTAGGTCCCGACGCGCAGCGGCGCCGTCATCTTGCGCAGCAGTGCGATCACGCTGCGCGCGGTGATTTTCCCGGTCTTGGGGTTTTCCGATGGAATGTTTTCTATGGTCATGCTCATCAGCGCCGAATCCGAATCGACTTCGATGCGATGCACATTGCGCGTCACAGTCGGGTCGGCCCAGATCTCGAGCACGGTCTTTTCCGGCCCGATACCCGCCAGCGCGAGCGCGACCACGACGTTGAGATTAGCCGGAAATCCCTTGGCGGCCTCGCGCGCATTGCCGGTGAACACCTTGAGCGGCGCCTTGAGGTCGCTGATGTCGATATTGTTCTCAAGCAGGTAGGGCGCGCCGGCCAGCCCCTTGGGCGGCTTGCGCGTGACCATGCGCACCGAATGGATCTTGCCCTCGGCCGCTGCGATGACGGCAT
>CAITSH010000460.1 GCA_903895005.1 uncultured Pseudomonadota bacterium | reverse complement strand
GCCTCGGCAAGCGCATTCTCATTGTCGGGGCGCAAAAGCGCGGCGCCGAGGCGGCCTGGCATTTCGCCATGTCCGGACGCGCGGTCACGCTTATCGACAACGCACAGGGTTTTGGCGAGGACATCAATATCGTGGATCGCATCATCATTCCACCCGCACTCGCGCGATACAGCGTCGACGTGCGTTTTGGTTGTGACCTGGCGGGGATGGATAGCGGCGCTGCTCGTCTTCGTTCCGGCGGTGCCGATTCTATGCTGCCGGTCGATAGTGTTGTCATTGCAAAGGGTGCGGTGCCGCCTTCACAGAGTGAACTGGCGGCCTGGAATGAATGCGCGCCGGTGACCTTCAATGTCGGCGAGAGCGCCGGGATGCAGGGCATTATCGGTGCGACCCATAGCGGTCATCGCATGGCTTGCCGCATCGGATGACGTCCGGCCTCTTGTCGCGTTCATGGCGTGAGCTCTCACGCGCCGATCTTGATGCGGCCTATAACAATTCCGTCGCGGTGGCATCGAGCGCCGCGACCGTGGCGGGCTGGGAGCAGCGCGGCGCTGCTCTGCGCGCGCGCATGCCCGCCCATCTTGATCTTCGCTACGGCAGCCTGCCGCGCAATCGCATTGATTTTTTTCTGGCCAGAGCGGGTGCGCCCACGCTGGTGTTCATCCACGGCGGCTATTGGCAGTCGCGCGCCAAGGAGTTATTCAGCTGCTTTGCGGCCGGACCGATGGCGCGCGGCCTCAATGTTGCATTGGTCGGCTATACGCTTGCGCCCGAGGTGAGCCTGGACGCCATCGTCGCCGAAACACGCGCGGCCCTGGACTATCTCGCATCCGCACCGGTTCGCGGGGCAGATCGGGGCCGCCTGCTGTTATCGGGATGGTCCGCGGGGGCGCAGCTTGCCGCGATGTTGCTTGAGCATCCGCAGGTGGCGGGTGCACTGCTTATCAGTGGCGTCTACGATCTGGAACCGATACGACATTGCTATCTAAACGAAAAGCTCGGCCTTGATGCCGCAATGGCCGCGCGCAATTCACCGCTCCTGCATCTGCCCGCGTCCTCCCCACCTGCTTGGGTGGTGGTGGGCGGCTCGGAACTGCCCGAGTTGCAACGACAGTCGGGTGAATTTGCCCTCGCCCGGGCGAAGGCCGCGCTGCCGGGCGGATTCGCCGAAATTCCGGGCGCGGATCACTTCAGCATTCTCGAGCAGCTGGAGCGGCCGGAGGGCATGCTTTGCGACATTGTCAGCCGGCTGGCAAGTGGTGATGCAGCAGCGTGAGCCTGATCAGGCCAGCGCTTCCCAGTCCTCCACGATCACCTGCACGCTGCGCACGCCGTTGTAGTCGTTGATGGACAGGCGGTAGGCGGCGCGCACCCTGGCCGGGCAGGGCTCGGCGACATTGAAGCGGATGCCGTCGATGGCGCGAGCGCCGCGCAAGAGTTTTAGTTTCAAGTGCTTTTCACCGACCACGCGCTGGCTGGTGACCTTGAATTCGTCGCAGAACAGGGGCTGCGGAAAACCCTGGCCCCACACCTCCTGGTCGAGTTGCTGCGCAAGGTCGAGGTTAAGGTCTGTGGCGGCCAGGGTTCCGTCGGTTTCAATCGTGCGGACCAGTTGCGCCGGACCGACCATTTCCCGCACCACCGTCTCGAAGCAATCGGTGAAACGCGCGTAGTCTGTTTCAAGGAGCGTCAGGCCCGCGGCGGCTGCGTGGCCGCCAAAACGGATCAGGATGGCCGGTTCGCGCTTGGTTACCAGGTCGAGGGCATCGCGCAGATGCAACGCGGAGATAGAACGACCGGAGCCCTTGAGCTCGCCATTTTCCCCGCGTGCAAAGGCGATGGTGGGGCGGTGCAGCTTGTCCTTTACGCGCGACGCGAGAATGCCGATGACGCCCTGGTGCCATGTCGGGTCATAGACGCACACGCTGGCGTTGTCTGCTGCGACAAAATCTCGCAACAGGGTTTCGGCCTGGGTCTGCATGTCGCCCTCGATGTCGCGACGTTCCCGGTTGAGCGCATCCAGTTCGCGCGCAATGTTTAGTGCGCGACCCGGATCGTCGGTGACGAGGCATTCGACGCCAAGACTCATGTCGGCGAGGCGTCCGGCGGCGTTAAGGCGAGGGCCGAGCATGAAGCCAAGGTCAAAGCCGGATGCGCGCGTGCTTTCGCGTCCGGCGGCGCTGAACAAGGCCTTGAGGCCGGCCTGCATGCGTCCCGCGCGGATGCGCTTGATACCCTGCGTGACCAGGATACGGTTGTTGGCATCGAGCTTGACCACGTCGGCGACGGTGCCAAGGGCTACGATATCGAGAAGTTCGGCGAGGTTGGGTTCGGCGCGATCGGAAAAATGTCCGCGCTTTCGCAACTCGGCGCGCAGCGCCAGCATGACGTAAAACATCACGCCGACACCGGCGATGGACTTGCTCGGGAACTTGCAGCCTGGCTGGTTCGGATTGACGATCGCCGCCGCGTCCGGGAGGGTCGCGCCGGGAAGGTGGTGGTCGGTCACCAGTACCTGCATGCCAAGGCGGTTGGCCTCGGCCACACCCTCGACACTGGCGATGCCGTTGTCGACGGTGATCAGGATGTCGGGCTTGCCGGCGGCGCTGTCTGCGGCCATGCGCGAGAGCTCGGGCGTCAGGCCGTAACCGAGCTTGAAGCGGTCGGGCACCAGGTAGCCGACATTGGCGCCAAAGGCGCGCAGCGCGCGCATGCCCACGGCGCAGGCGGTGGCGCCGTCGCAGTCATAGTCGGCGACGATGAGCAGGCGCTTCTTGTCACGTATGGCATCGGCGAGCAACACCGCGGCGTCATCGGCGTGCAGCAGCATGTCCAGGGGCAGCAGGGCGCCCAGTTCGCGCTCCAGCTCGTCGCGCGAGCGCACGCCGCGCGAGGCGTAGATGGCGGCCAGCACCGGATGCACGCCCTGCTCGATGAGCATGTCGCGGCTGCGGCCGGGAACGGGGCGGGTGGTGAGTTTGGAAGCAGACATAGGCGCCATTATCGGTGTTTATGCCGTTGCGAGCGCGGCGGGGAAGTGTCCTTGAGGGCAGGCGCGAGAATAAAAAATCTTGCTGCGCCAGGCTTGAGGATGTGCACTTTTGCGTGGTCTTGATTCGGGCCATAGGCTGAAAACCCGCTCTGGGCGCGGCTTTCCAGCCATTAGTGTCTCAGCCAAGCTGTTTTGCGAGTGATTTTGGACGGCGCCAGAAACGTTTGAGATCGTGGCGCACGGCTTCCACACTGAAAGGCTGCGGGTCGTTAGTGCCGCCAAACCCGTGCAGGCTTAGCATGCCGATGCGCTCGGTGCGCAAGGCTTCAATGAGAGGCGCGAGCCAGAGGACTTCCAACTCGTGCAAGCGCGCTTCCCAGGCGCCGATGTCGCCGTAGGAGCGGGTCGTTTCAAGGCCTTCCAGCATCACCAGGCCGACACCGGTTGCCGGTGCAGCTTCAAGCAATGCCGCGCCTGATGCGGGCAGATCCAGTGCGGTGGCACCGCTCCAGGCGGCAAGGCCGCGTGCCAGCGGATCCCTTGCCCATACACGCGAAAAGGGGACCGGTGAGTCTTCGTCGCGGGAAGGCAGCGCACCGGCACCCCAGAACCACAGGCTGTTGACCGGCATCTGGCCGCGCGCTTCGCGCGCCTCGTTGACCGGGTGGTTGTGCAGGAGCATCTGTACTTCGTTCATGCGCGCGTGCCAGGTTGCGGCATCGGGGCCGCGCGGCAGGTTTGGGTCCACCGACTGCCCCGAGGCGAGGACGAGCGGGGTGGTGGTGATGCCGGGTACTGCGGGGAGCGCCGCATACCAGCGGTCGGGGCGGGGCGCGTGTAACGCGAACCCGTCGGCGGCGAAGTGAGCGTTGAGGCTGGCAACCAGGGCGTCGGCTTCGTCGGGGGTGATCGCCAGCAGCGTCGCGTCGGCGAGCAGCAGCGTGTCGCGCTGGAGTCGAAGGTGCACCGGGTCCGCGCATATCCAGCATTCGCCACGCATGCCGCCTTCGTCGGCCAAGCGCGCAAAGGCCGCGACCGGCCAGTCTCCAGCCTGTGCGGCTTGGCCCGGCTGCCCGGATGCCCACGGCGGCGTATCAGGGCGCGCCACGTCATAGGCCGAAAACAGCCATGCCGCGGCATCGGGTGCCGGCGGCTTGCTGCGCCGGCCCCGCGCAAGCAGCAGGTCGAGCGAGGGCAGGGAAGGCATTGTGGTGAGCGCTTCGGACCAGATCAGGCCGGGCAGCAGAAGTTGCAGGTGCATGCGCCGGAGTATACAGCCCCGCCTGCACCAGCCAGCCGGCTCAAAAGCCCTGTCTGGCAGGGTTCCGGGGCCTTGCGATTCGCGTGCCGAGCGTGTTGACAGTGCGCCAGCACACAAAGGAGCGCGCGGGGCGGCCTGTTACACTACGCACCCTGTGAATTACGAACTCTTTATCGGACTGCGCTACACGCGCGCAAAGCGGCGCAACCGCTTTGTTTCGTTCATCTCGCTCACCTCCATGCTCGGCATTGCACTGGGCGTTGCCGCGCTGATCGTGGTGTTGTCGGTGATGAACGGTTTCCAGGAGGAATTGCGCACGCGCATCCTCGGTGTTGCTTCGCACGTGCAGATCACCGGACCGGACAACCAGTTGCGCGACTGGCCCGGCGTGGCCCAACGCGCCGCGAAGAATCCGCTGGTTGTTGCCGCGGCGCCCTATGTCAACGCGCAGGGCATGCTGTCATTTGACGGCGCGGTGCGCGGCTCGGTCATCCGCGGCGTGGTGCCCGGGGCCGAGGCGCGCGTTGCGGAAATCGGCAAGCACATGCGGGCGGGCAGGCTGGAGAGCCTGGAGCCGGGCAGCTTCAATATCGTTCTCGGTTCCGAGCTCGCACGCGCCCTTGGCGCGCGCCTTGGCGAGAAGGTCACCCTCATCGCGCCCCAGGGCCTCGTTACGCCGGCCGGTGTGGTGCCCCGCCTCAAGCAATTCACGGTCTCGGGTATTTTCGAGATCGGCATGTTCGAATACGACTCGGGGCTTGCGCTGGTGCACCTTGAGGACGCGCAGCGCCTCTACCAGATGGGCCCGCGCGTATCGGGCGTGCGCCTTCGCCTTACCGACCTCTTTCAATCGCGGCAGGTGACGCGCGAACTGATGCAAGACAAGGACATGGGTGAAGTGTACGTCAGTGACTGGACTCGCAGCCACGCCAATTTTTTTCGCGCCGTGCAGATCGAAAAGAACGTCATGTTCATCATCCTCACCCTGATCGTCGCGGTGGCGGCCTTTAACATCGTCTCGACACTGGTGATGGCGGTGACCGACAAGCAGCCCGATATCGCCATCCTGCGCACCCTGGGTGCGAGTCCCGGCGGCATCATGAAAATTTTCATCGTGCAGGGCGTGCTGATCGGCGTCATTGGAACGCTCATCGGCGTGGTCGGCGGCGTGCTGCTCGCCTGGAACATCGATGTCGTGGTGCCTTTTATCGAGCGTGTGATCGGCATGCAGTTCCTCGCCAAGGAGGTCTACTACATCAGTGAACTGCCCTCGGACCTGCAGACGCGCGACGTGGTGACGATTGCCATCGTGTCGCTGGTGCTGTCCCTGCTTGCCACGATTTACCCGAGCTGGCGCGCTTCGCGCGTCAACCCGGCCGAGGCCCTGCGCTATGAGTGAGACCGTGCAACCGGGTCTGGATACACCGGTGCTTTCCTGCAAAGGCCTTTCAAAAATCTATTTGCAGGGCGGCGGCGAGGTGCGTGTACTCGAGAGCATCGATCTGGAGGTGGCGCGCGGTGAAATCGTCGCCATCATCGGTTCGTCCGGTTCAGGAAAGAGCACGCTGCTGCATATTCTGGGCGGCCTTGACGCCCCCAGCGCGGGCGAAGTCAGCGTGCTTGGCCGGCCCATGTTGAGCCTGTCTGAAACCGAGCGAGGCAACCTGCGCAACAGCGCGCTTGGCTTTGTCTACCAATTCCATCACCTGCTGGGCGAATTCAGCGCGCTCGAGAACGTGGCCATGCCCCTACTGATCCGGCGCATGCCGCGCGAAGAAGCCTACGCCACGGCAAAGGCGGTGCTTGCCGATGTCGGGCTGGCCGAGCGGCTGACCCACACGCCGGGGGAACTCTCCGGAGGCGAACGCCAGCGCGCGGCGCTGGCACGCGCCCTTGTCACCCGGCCCGCCTGCGTGCTCGCCGATGAACCGACCGGCAACCTTGACCGCCAGAATGCACAAATGGTCTTCGACCTGATGACCAAGCTCAACCGCGAGCGCGGCACCAGCCTGATCATGGTCACCCATGACGCCGAGCTCGCCCGCCACGCGGACCGGGTGATGCGCCTGCATGACGGGGTGTTGCAGGCGGCTAACTGAGACGATGGCTGGAAATCCGCGCCAGGCGGGCATTTCCAGTGATTGCGTTACGGCGTGGCCTCAGTCCAGCTTGATCCCGGTGGCCTTGATCACCGGCCCCCAACGTTCTACGTCGCCTTTGCGCAATGCGCGCAATTGCTCGGGTGTGCTCGTGCTCGGGTAGATGCCGGTCGGCGCAAGGCGCGCGGCCACGGCCGGATCGTTCAAGGCTTTTTTGACCTCGGCATTGAGCTTCTCGATGATGGCCTCGGGGGTTCCGGCCGGGGCGAACAGCCCGGTCCAGTTGCTGAACTCAAGCGAACGGAAGCCCACCTCCGCCATCACCGGCGTGGCGGGCAGCGCGGCCTCGCGTTTGCTGCCCGAGGTCACCAGGCCGAACAACCGCCCTTCCTTGACGTAGGTGGAATAGGGCGTGGTGACGGTGATGGCGAAATCGATTTCACCGTTGAGCAGCGCCTGCAGCATGGGCGGCGAGCCCTTGAAGGGCACATGAAGCATGTCAACTTTGGCGTCGAGTTTGATTTTTTCGCCGGTGAGTTGCTGCAGGATGGCCGAACTGCCGTAGGTGAGCTTGCCCGGGTTGGCACGCGCGTAGGCGAGCAGACCGGGCAGGTCGCGTGCAGGGGCCTTGGGGCCGGCAACCATGAACAGCGACTGCAGCGCCACCAGTGAAATCGGCGCGAAGTCCTTTTCCGGATCGTAAGAAAGCTTGGCGTACAACATCGGGTTGACCGACATCGTCGAGTCGACCGCGAGGAACAGCGTATAGCCGTCTGGCGCGGATTTGGCCACCGCTTCCGCGGCGATTACAAAATTTCCGCCCGGCCGGTTTTCGACGATAACCGACTGCTGCAAGCCTGCCTGAAGCTTTTCCGCCAACAGGCGCGCCAGCAGGTCGGTGCTGCCACCCGGCGGGAAGGAGATGACAATGCGCACCGGCTTCGAAGGATAAGCGGGCGCCTGGGCGTGGGCTTGCGTAACCACGAGTGATAACAACAGGCACGCGCTTAACAGCATTCGAATCATGGGTTCTCCGTCGGGGGCATCGAGGAGGCGAAACATCGCCAAGGGCGCAATCGTACCACTGCTTTTTTCATGAAAGGCGGGCGGTACGAACTCGCAAGCCATTTTTTAAGTACGCGCCTGTCCGGCCTTACAATGCAGGTTGTGCGTACCGGCAGGCTCTACAGCTTGTCAGCCACCAAAGTGATAATTGCGGCTTGGATACATTGATGATCGCCTGTTACGGGATTGGGATGAACGCGTCATTCGTCGAATTAAATAAACTGGTTTGCGCAACGGATAGCCCCTCCGGATGCCGATGTAAAGGCGGCGCGCCATGAAGGTTCCAGTGGACCACCGCCGCCAGGCGATGGAGGCCCTTCAGCAGGGTAAGCTCGACGAGGCGATTGCCTCGTTGGAGAAAGCGGTGCTTGAGACGCCCGGCGATCCGGAACTGTATCGGGCCGCGGGGCGGTTTTTGCGCGCCGCCGGCCGCGCCGATGAGGCGGCTGCCTGGTATCAACGCTGTCTTTCAAAATTCCCCGGAGACGCCATTGCGACGATGGGGCTCGTGGCCCTTGGTCGCGCCCCGGCCCCGCCGCGCCTGCCCGACGAAGTTGTGTTGTACGTTTTTGACCGCAACGCGGGCACCTATGAGTCCAATATGCGCAGCCTCGGCTACAGCGTTCCCGAAGTCCTGCGCGACTTGCTGCGCGCCGACGGTGGCACGGAGGCGCGCGCGCTGGACGTGCTGGATCTGGGGTGCGGGAGCGGCTGGTGCGGTCCATTGTTGCGGCCGTTTGCTCGCCGGCTCGCCGGTGTCGACCTGTCCGCGCGCATGCTGGAATTGGCGTCTGAAAAGCGCGTCTATGACGAACTGGTGCAGGCCGAGATCCTCGAATTTCTCGGTCGTGCCGCCGGCGTGACCGACGTGGTGTTTGCGGCGAATGTCCTCATGTATTTTGGCGATCTGGATGAATTGGCCGCCGCGCTTGCCCGCAACTTGCGCCGAGGCGGACGGTTTGTCTTTGATGTCGAAAAGGGGGAGGGCATGACGCCCGGCTTCCATGTCAGCGGACGCTTCACCCATTCGCTTGCATTTCTTGAAAAAGCGCTTCAGCCGCACGGCTTTTCCCTGACACAGGTACACGAGGCGGTGATGCGGGTGGAACTTGGCAAGCCGGTGGCAGGGTTGCATGTTGTTGCCCGCCTGCCGGATTGAGTCAGGTACGGCCGGAGATGTTTGTCGGTTTCGCGCCCGTCCATCCTTCCTTTGTCAAAGTAACGCTCTTGCACATGTATCGCCCCTGATTAATGCTGCGTACCCTCTCCGGCAGCATACTTTATGAAAGCGCAACCCACAGCCATGACGCTTACCGCAGAACTCGACAAACTCGCCCGCGCCTGCCGCATCCTCGAAATGGAGGGCCATGGCGACATGACGCTGGGTCATCTCTCACTGCGCGATCCGCAGGGGCGCGGTTACTGGCTCAAGCGCAATGCCTACGGCCTCGGGGAGATCACCTCGGCGGCCGACTTTGTGCTGGTCGACGGCGAGGGCAACAAGCTCGAGGGCGAGGGTGGACGCCATTCGGAGTGGCCCATTCACTCCGAGATCCTGCGCATGCGTCCCGATGTCCATGTGGTGGCGCATACGCATCCGCCCCACACCAGCGTCTTATCCGCTCTGTCGGGCCCGTTGGAACCTTTCACACTGGATGCCGATTACTTCGAGGCGGTGCCATGCCATCGCGACGACGCGGCGCTGCTAAAGACCAAGGAGCAGGGCGTCGCACTTGCCACGGCGCTTGGGCCGCATTTTGCGGTTTTGATGGCCAATCACGGCGTGACCTTTTGCGGCACCTCGATCGAGCACGCCGTGTGCATGGGCATATTCCTTGAGCGCGCGGCGCGCATGCATATACTTGGCGGCAGCGCGGGCGTCAAACCGGTTTTCCCCGACGCGGCAACGCGCGCCAAGCGTCGCGGACAAATCATGTCGCCGGTGCACATCGAGCACTCCTGGAATTATTTCAGCCGCAAGCTCGACTGGGTGGCGCGCACCAACGGCGACGCCAAGCTCTTCGCGTGACCTGTCGTGACTTGTTCGTACTGACTTGGCGCCCAGAGGAATAGCCCATGACCGCGGACGCAGCCTACCCCGCAATGATGCGTTCATTTGCGCTCGCCGGTCGCGCGCTGCGCAACCGCATCGTGCATGCATCCATCTCGACGCATTTTGCCGAAGGCTCGCGCGTCACCGAGCGCCTGATCAATTATCACGCCAGCCGCGCGCGGGGTGGTGTGGCGATGATTGTCGCCGAGCCCCTTGGCATGTGGCGCGGGTTCGATGTGGCAAGCCGTGTACGCGCATGGAACGATGACAACCTCGATGGGCTTACCCGCTGGGCGGCTGCGGTCGAGTCGCAGGACTGCCGGCTGTTGGCGCAGATCGTCGATCGCGGCCGCGGCCGCAATATTCCAGGGCGCGTGACCGACGCAACCAGCGCGTCGGTGCTGCCCGATGACCTCAGTTGGAGCGTGCCGCGCGCGCTTTCCGTCGCCGACATCGGCGTGCTCGTCGATGAAATGACCGGCTCATCGCTGCGCCTTCAGCGCTGCGGTTTCAGCGGCGTGGAAATTTCAGCGGGTCACGGCCATCTCTTCAACCAGTTCCTGTCGCCGCGCTCCAACCGCCGCACTGACGGCTACGGCGGCGACGTCGCGGGCCGGGCGCGCATCATCGCCGAGTTGGTGGCTGCGATTCGCGCTGCCTGTGGCACCGGGTTCATCATCGGCCTCAAGCTGCCCGGTGATGATGGTGTTCCCGGCAGCGTCGGGCCAACGGAGGCGGCGTCCATTGCCGCCCACCTCACTGCCTTCGGCAATGTCGACTACGTCTGCTTTGCGCATGGCAGCCATGCCAATTCGCTGGAGCAGCACGTGCCCGACGGACATACGCCACGCATGCCCTACGTGCCGCTGATGCGCGAATTGCGCCGGGCCGTCAACGGTGTGCCGGTGCTGGCGCT
>CAITSH010000459.1 GCA_903895005.1 uncultured Pseudomonadota bacterium | reverse complement strand
TATTCTTTTGCAAAAAGGGCAAGACCTTTGTCGTCTGTCATGCTACATCCGTCAAGGACCAAGCCTCCCTTCGAGAAGATGTGCATAGCAGACGAGGCGCGCTCCTCAGCCAGCTCGCGAGCCCTTTGGAAGGCGAACTGGAACGTCCCTTGACCACCTGCAGCGTTGTGCCGCAGATAGCTCCGGACGAGCTTCGCCTTTGCGCTGCTATCCACATAGATCGCGCCACCGCTTGCCGTTTGCGCAGACTTGGATGCCATCTCCGCGCGATTGCTCTCCAGCTGAGTGTCAAGGAGTTCTGCCGATCCAGCCTGCAAGAAGAATGCGCCACCAAGCGCCTTCAGAAGCGATCCGTATGCGTAAGCGCCGTTGTTCCTAATCGAAGCCTTCGTGATTGTGAGCGCGTCCGTCGACGACCACACCGCACCACCCTGCGCCTGCATCCCATCCGCGCGGTTCCCATCCAAATTCGACGTCTCCATCGCGACTTTGACTCCCGTGAGGATATAGAAGGCACCACCAGCGGCGAGGGAGCTCGTGGCGCTGTCTGAGTCGCCTGCTCGGTTGCGTTGCACGTTGCTTTCCGAAAGAATAATCACCGACGCACCCTCTTTGGCATAAAGCGCACCTCCGAGCGACGGCGCACTACCACCTCTCACGAAGTTGTCGAGGATCGCAGAGCGATTGAATTCGCCGGTGGCTGGCGCTAGGAGGCTGAGTGCGCCGCCACGAGTTTGCACCCCGTTCTCCACGAAATTCCCCACGAGCTGCGAGTCGGCGAAAACTATCTTGGACCCGTCCGCCGCTGCAGCCCCCCCCTCGGCGATGTCACTTCCATTCACAGCGCTGTTTCCGGTGATGGTGACCTGTTCGAGCCGCATTTCGGCCTTGGACAAGAGGAAGAGCGCTCCGCCTCGCGTCGTCCTGCAGTTGGCGATGGAGTTGTTCACAATCTGCGTCGAGCTCACCCGGGCGGCGCCTCCTGTCATCGCGATGGCTGCGCCTGAGCACCGGTTGTTTGCGCCCCCGGCACGGTTCCTGAGAGGTGAGGATTTTGCCATCGTCATTTTCGACCTCGTGCGCACCAAGATCGCGCCGCCGACCGAAAATGCACACTCGGCACGACTGGCTAAGTTCTCCACGGAGTTGTCCGCGAACTCGGAATCGGTGACATCGGCTGATGACGAGCCATCTACAAGCAGCGCGCCCCCATATCGCCTGTTAGCTGACATGGCGACGTTGCCGCGCAGCGTGCACGTCTTCAAGATGAGGGTCGACTTGCCGTTGATCGCGATGGCCCCCCCAACCGAGGCGCGATTGCCGCTACGATCACCAGCGTTTCCGTGCGCGTTCGCCGAGTTGCCGAGCATCTGCACTCGCGTGACTTCCGCCCTGCTCGCTTGGTCCAAGTACATGCCTCCTCCGTACGCCCAATTGAAGCACCTTTCCACCGTGTTGCTCCGCAGTGACGAGTCCTGCATCGTCACTACAGATCCATCTAGTGCGGCCAAAGCGCCGCCCCGCGCGTCCAAGCGGCAACCTGCGGCCATGTTCTCGGAGAAGTCGCTCGAACTCACATCGGCGGTTGTATTGTGCAAGCTGATTGCGCCACCGCTCGTATAATCTCCTCCGACGTCCGCCACGTTTCGGGAGAACGTAGTGCCGATGAGTTTCAAGGCGGATCCCATCGTAGCGTAGATCCCGCCGCCCTCCGAGGCGATCCTGCCAAACATGGCGCTGTTCTCTACCACTTGCGTGTCAACGAGGTTGGCCTCGCCGCCCATGAGATACACGGCGCCGCCGCACGACTCGAGTCCATGCTGGCTCAAGGCGTTCATCGCCGTCGAGCACTTTCGGAGAATACTGCGACTTGCGGTCAGCTTGCCTTGGACAAAAAGCGCCGGCGAGC
>CAITSH010000458.1 GCA_903895005.1 uncultured Pseudomonadota bacterium | reverse complement strand
CGTGGGGCTGGATCGGCGTCGTGCCACTCGCCACGGGATTATTCAGCTTCTGTCCGCTTTACACCCTGCTGAAGATCAACACCTGCCCGGTTAAGGCCAAGGCCTGAGCGGTCGCGACAAACCAAAATGCAAAACTTCACCCCTTGGTCGTCGCTCGCCGGCGGCGTACTGATAGGCCTCGCGGCCACGCTTCTGCTTTGGCTCAACGGCCGTATCGCCGGCATCAGCGGCATCGTCAACGGGGCGATGCGCGGCGTTCCGGGCGACACAACATGGAGGCTGCTCTTTATCGCCGGGCTGGTCACCGGGGCGGGAGTCTGGTTGTGGTTCACACCCTCCGCATTCGTCCCACGCACCGCTTATCCCACCGGCCTGATCGTGCTCGCCGGGTTGCTGGTGGGTTTTGGAACACGCCTTGGCAGCGGCTGCACCAGCGGGCACGGCGTATGCGGTATCGCGCGCCTTTCGCCAAGGTCCTTCGTGGCGACCCTGGTATTCATGGCCTTCGGCGCCGGGGCGGTGTTTGCGCTGCGCGCAGGCGGAGTGATCTGAAATGGGCCGCAACCTCACAGCCCTGCTATCAGGCCTGCTGTTCGGGCTTGGACTTGCCGTATCGCAGATGGTCAACCCGCACAAAGTGCAGGCCTTTCTGGACGTGACCGGGGACTGGGATCCAAGCCTTGCCTTGGTAATGGGCGGGGCGCTTGCCGTAACGGCAATAGCCTTTCGACTGGTATTGAAGCGAAAAGCGCCGGTGTTCGGCACCAGCTTCGCCATCCCGACCGGTGCGGTGATCGACCGGCGCCTGCTTGCGGGGGCCGCGATATTCGGCGCCGGATGGGGGCTCGCTGGCTATTGTCCCGGCCCCGCCCTCGCCGCACTATCCCGCCCCGGCATTGAAGCGGTCTCGTTCGTCATCGCCATGCTCGCCGGTTCGCTGTTGTGCCGCGCATTGACAGAACGTCGCTAGCCGCCTCGCCGCCTGCCCCCAAATAAAAACGCCTGGAAACCCGCGCCTGGCGCGGCTTTCCAGGCGTCGGCCTGAAAAAATCCGGGCTGTGTTCAGCCCAGCGTGGGCATGTTCAGACCCGGTGCCGGTGTGCTCGAATCGGTCCAGCGCTTGGTGACGACCTTGGTGCGCGTGTAGAACTTGACGCCCTCGACACCATGCACGTGCAGGTCGCCAAACAACGAATTCTTCCAGCCGCCAAATGAGAAGAAGGCCATGGGCACCGGAATGGGCACGTTGACCCCGACCATACCGACCTGGATTTCGTTCTCGAAGCGCCGCGCCGCGCCGCCCGAACCGGTGAATATCGCCGTGCCGTTCGCGTAGGGATTGGCGTTGATCATGGCGATCGCCTCGTCCAGCGTATTGACGCGCAACACGATCAGGACCGGTCCGAAAATCTCATCCTTGTAGATGGTCATGTCGGTCTTGACGTTGTCGAACAGCGTCGTGCCCAGGTAGAAGCCGTTCTCGTAGCCGGCGGCCGGTTTGAACGTGCGGCCGTCGGCAACCAGCTTGGCGCCCTCTTTTTCGCCCGCATCGATGTAGCTCTTGACCTTGTCCCGATGCACCTTGGTTACGAGCGGGCCCATGTCCATGCCGGCGGCGTCCCCGGGGCCGATTTTGACCTCGGCGGCTTTTTTCTTCAGCACGGCAACCAGCGGATCGGCAATGGCGCCCACCGCCACAACCGCCGAGATCGCCATGCAGCGCTCGCCGGCGGAGCCGTACCCTGCACCGATCAGCGAATCGGCGGTGAACTCGATGTCGGCGTCGGGTAGCACGACAGCGTGGTTTTTCGCACCACCGAGCGCCTGCACGCTCTTGCCGTTCTTGGCGCAGGTCTCGTAGATGTACTTGGCGATCGGCGTCGAGCCGACAAAACTGACCGCCGATATGCCAGGGTGCCCGAGGATCAGATCGACCGCCTCCTTGTCGCCGTGCACGATGTTGAACACGCCGTCGGGCAGGCCCGCCTCCTTGAACAACTCGGCCATTTTCATCGATGCCGACGGGACTTTCTCGGAGGGCTTGAGCACAAAGGTGTTGCCGCAGGCGATCGCCACGGGGAACATCCACAAGGGCACCATCACCGGGAAGTTGAACGGCGTGATGCCGGCACACACACCAACAGGCTGGCGCAGCGAGTAGCAGTCAACGCCGGTTCCGGCGTTCTCGGTATGTTCGCCCTTGAGGAGGTGCGGAATGCCGCAGGCGAACTCGATCACCTCGATGCCGCGCTGCACGCTGCCCATGGCGTCGGGCAGGGTCTTGCCGTGCTCTTCGGAGGCGAGACGCGCCAGTTCAGCCTGGTTGGATTGCATCAGCGTGAGAAATTTTTGCATGATGCGCGCGCGGCGCAGTGGCGGGGTATCACGCCAGGCGGGCAGCGCGGCCTGTGCCGCAGCCACGGCGGCGTCCACATCGGCCTTGTTCGCCATCGGTGCAAAACGCGTCACCGCACCGGTCGCGGGATTGGTCACCTCGGCGGTGCGGGCGCTTTTCGCAGCGACGGGCTTACCGTTTATCCAAAGCGGAACGGTTTGAATCTCGACGGGTTTGTTCATTTTTATCTCGCAGGGGGTTGTGGAGGCCGGCACGCACCGGGCCCAGTCCTCTATTGTAGCCTTGCGGCCGCATTTAGCGGAACCCGCGCGATGAGGCAGACCGTCGCACCCGATCCGGCCCTGCCTTATCCTAAAAAATACGCTAGCCCGACGAGGCGGTGTCCCGGATGGGGGCACGACGTATTTCAAACCCGCCACACTCGCCACACTCGCCACACTCGCCGCCAACTGTTGCGCTCAATTTCGTATGGCGGGTTAAAATTTCGCCATACAGCAGGCGTGAGCCGTCACGCCGGACAGGCTCAACCCCAACCCGATTGACTTGCGAACAGCCAACCATGGCCGAAGCCGAACCAAAAAATTCCATTCAGGTCATCGGTCGCATGACCAGCCTGCTCGACGAATTGTCCCTGCACGCCGAACCGGTTGGACTCAAGGCCCTGGCCCAGGCAACCAAACTGCACCCGTCCACCGCCCACCGCATCCTGACCGCACTGGTGACCGACCACCTCGTGGAGCGCGTCGAGCCGGGCAGCTACCGCCTTGGCATACGCCTGCTGGAACTGGGCAACCTCGTGAAATCGCGCATCAGCGTGCGCGAACACGCCCTGCCCTACATGCGCGAATTGCACGCGGCCACCAACGAGGCGGTCAACCTGTCGGTGCGCCGCGACGACGAGATCGTGTACATCGAGCGCACCTCCAGCGGACGCGCCATGATGCGCGTCGTCAACATCGTCGGCGCGCGTGCACCGCTGCACATCACCTCGGTGGGCAAGCTCTTCCTGACCACCGAGAACCCGTCCGAGCTCAAGGCCTACGCCGATCGCACTCACCTGCCGGCCTACACTAAAAATTCGCTCACCAGCCTTGCGGCGCTCGACAAGGAACTCGACAAGGTGCGCCGGCAGGGCTTTGCGCACGATAACGAGGAAGCAGAAATCGGCGTGCGCTGCATCGGCGCCGGGATCCGCGACGACGCGGGGGTCCTGGTCGCGGGTTTGTCCGTGTCGGCGCCTACCGAACGCATGAAAAGCACCTGGGCCGCCCTGGTAAAGGACACAGCGGCAAGAATTTCGCACGCCATCGGCTATCGCGGCGCATAGCACCTGCGAATTTAAGTTCGAAGTGCAATGGGTATGGGCTTGAGGTTGAAGAGTACCTCGTGCGGGGTGAGATAGCCAAGACACTTGCGCGGCCGATGGTTTAGCCGGTCTTCAATCGATTGGAGTTTG
>CAITSH010000457.1 GCA_903895005.1 uncultured Pseudomonadota bacterium | reverse complement strand
GAAGCCGATTGGGTACGGTCGATCCGCGACCAATGCCGCGACCAGGGCACCGCCTTCTTCTTCAAACAATGGGGCGGCATTCGGCCCAAGAGCGGCGGTCGCCTTCTGGACAATCAGGAATGGAACGAATATCCTTTATTTCATGATCGAGGTGTAGCTGCGGAGTAAGCGCAAACCGTGTCGGATGCCCTGACAGCAGCCAGTTGGCCACTTGAGCCCCACACGGCAGCCAAGCTCAAAATCCTCGGCGCCTACCTGCGCGCTTGGTTCCCGATCATCGCCCAGGGCAGTAGTTTTGACCGCATCATCTATATCGACGGCTTTGCTGGCCCCGGGCGATACAAAAAAGGTGAAGACGGGTCGCCGATCATTGCGCTGAGGGCAGCCCTCGGCGTACCACCGCGCGAAAATCAGATACCATTAGAGTTCCATTTTGTCGAGCGCAAGCGGCGAGTGGCGGCTACACTGAAGGCCAATATCGAATATCTCAAGCAGCATCGGAAAATTCCGCCACACATCGAGATTCATGTGCATGAGCGTCAGACCTTTGCAGAGGCTTACGAGCAGCACATACGTGGGCGCCTGCTGGCTCATGCCCGCGCACCAGCTTTTGCCCTGGTCGATCCCTTTGGCTGGACCGGCACGCCAATGCAGATCCTGTCTGAACTAATGGAGCGACCCAGCACTGAAATTCTTGTGAATTTTATGTTTGAGGAGATCAATCGGTTCATAAAACACCCCCAACAAGAACAAAACTTCGATTCACTGTTTGGGTGCCCCGAATGGCGCAGGGCCTTTGATCTGAGCGGCTTCGACCGCAAGAGGTTTATCCACGACCTTTACGGCAAGCAGTTGCGGAGCGCAGCAGGCGCACGCTACGTCCGATCCTTCGAGATGCGTAACAGCCGAAACGCAATCGACTACTTTCTATATTTTGCAAGTAATAACATCCTTGGCTTAGCCAAAATGAAAGAGGCTATGTGGAAAATTGCCCCAGGTGGGGACTTTACATTTTCCGACGCCACAAACTTTGATCAATCCGTACTTTTCGAGCCCGAACCGAACCGGCAAATGCTTCGGCACCTAATCGCGAAGCGGTTCGCAAAACGGCGGGCGACGGTGCAGCAGGTGGAGAACTTCGTCGTCGAGGAAACGCCGTTTCTCGCTACCCACTACAAGAAGCAGGTCCTCAAAGAGATGGAGGCGGATCAGGCCTTAAGGTATCTGGATCCTCCCGCAAACCGTCCCCGAGGCACCTTCGCCAGCAAGTCGGCAGTACTTGAGTTTTTGTAACCCGCGCAAGCCCGACTTCGCTACCGCCCTCACCGCTGCAGGCGCGCAGCCGTGGCGGCTTCGTTGTCGCGGTAGCCGTTGAAGGCGTCGAGGACGCCCAGCTCGCGGTTGGCGCCCTTGCCTTCGCCGATCAGGATCAGTTGCAGGCAGAACCAGCCCTGCTTGCCCCAGACCTCGATCTGGCGGCGCATGTCGGCGCCCACTTCTGGCCCCAGGGCGTCGGGGGCAAGGCGCAGGTCGGTCTCCCACGTTGGCACACGGTCGATCTCACCAGACAGCAGGCGGCGGGGCAG
>CAITSH010000456.1 GCA_903895005.1 uncultured Pseudomonadota bacterium | reverse complement strand
TGTCCGCTTCAAAGCGCAGCACAATCACCGGCGTGGTGTTGGAGGCGCGCGCAAGCCCGAAGCCGTCGGCATACTCCACGCGCAGGCCGTCGAGCGTGATGATATCGACCGCCCCGTTGAACCTGGCACCCGCCCGCATTTTTTCTATCAGTGCATGCGGCTCGCCCTCCGCGAGCTTGATGTTGAGCTCCGGCGTGGAAAGCGCATCGGGCAGTGCATTGAGCACGGCGCTCGGGTCGGCGTCACGCGAGACGATTTCAAGAAGCCGGGCACCGGCGTACTGGCCGTCGTCAAAACCGTACCAGCGCTCGCCAAAAAAGGTGTGCCCGCTCATCTCACCGGCGAGCGGCGCGCCCGATTCTTTCATCTTCGCCTTGATCAGCGAGTGCCCAGTCTTCCACATCACCGGCTTGCCTCCGTGTTCGCGAATCCAGGGCGCGAGCTTTCGCGTGCACTTCACGTCAAAAATGATTTCCGCACCCGGATTGCGTGCGAGAACGTCGGCCGCATAGAGCATCAATTGGCGGTCCGGATAGATGATTGCGCCCTCGCGCGTCACCACGCCAAGCCGGTCGCCGTCGCCATCGAAGGCAAGACCGAGCTCGGCGCCCTGCGCCTTGACCGCACGAATGAGGTCCTGCAGGTTTTCCGGTTTCGAAGGGTCGGGGTGGTGGTTGGGGAAATCCCCGTCGACCTTGCAGAAAAGCTCCGTGACCTCGCAACCGAGGCGGCGATACAACTCTCCGGCGGTCGCACCGGCCACGCCGTTACCGCAATCAATGACGATCTTCATCGGCCGCGCGAGCGTCACACCGCCAACGATGCGCGAGAGATAGGCTTCACGCACATCAGCCGTCGAAAAAGCCCCGGCCCCGCTCGTAAAGTCACCGGCCTCAATGCGCACACGCAATGCCTGGATGTCATCGCCCGAAAGCGTGGTGCCGCCGAGCACCATTTTCAATCCGTTGTAATCGGGCGGGTTGTGACTGCCGGTGACGGCCACAGCGCTACCGCAGCCAAGCTGATGCGCTGCAAAGTAGACCATAGGGGTGGCAACCATGCCGACATCAATCACATCAACGCCGGCGGCGCGAATTCCCTCCGCGAGCGCGTTCGCCAGTGCCGGCCCCGAATGGCGTCCGTCGCGGCCCACCGCAACGGCCGTTTGCTTGCGCACGCGCGCTTCACTGCCAACGGCGCGACCGATCAGCCGCACACCCTCCTCGGTCAGCGTCTTGCCAACGATGCCGCGAATATCGTAGGCCTTGAAAATTTCCGGTGGGGGAAGTGAAGTCATGGTTTGCCTGTCTCGTATTGTGTGCGTGCTGCGACGAATGAAAGTATACGTTGCGGCAGCCAGTCGAGGTTGCCCGGATACGGTCCCAGAGCGAACCCGACGTGCCCACCGTGCAGTGGAAATTCCAGCTGGACGCTGTCTGACACATCATGCGCCTCCGGCAGGTAATGCGCCGGCAGGAACGGATCATTACGCGCATTTATTACCAGCGTTCGCACACTGATATCGCGAAGTCCGGGTTTGGCGCTCGCGCGGGTCCAGTAATCGTCGGTGTCACGATAGCCGTGCAACGGCGCTGTAACGACATTGTCAAAATCGCGCAATGTATCCGACGCGAGCATGGCCGCACCGTCAACCATTCCGGGAAAGCGCTCCAGTTTGG
>CAITSH010000455.1 GCA_903895005.1 uncultured Pseudomonadota bacterium | reverse complement strand
TGCGTTTTCGCATCAAGGGGGCGTTACGCGAGTGTCCCTGGGATGGCGGCAAGAACGGGCAATTCCAGATCGCCGCAAAAATCCAGGATGGCACGCTCGATTATGTCGAGGGCTGGCCGCGCATCTCCAATGTGACCGCCGACCTGGTGCTCGAGGGCAAGCGCCTTGTGCTTAACGCGCCGCGTGCGACGGTCCTCGGGGCGCGCCTGTCCGGGGTAAAGGTGGCGATCGCCGACCTAGTGCATCACGACGAGCTCCTTACCATCGAGGGCAACGCCGACGGACCGACGTCGGAGTTTTTCAAGTTCATCGAGGCGAGCCCGGTGTCCGGAATGATTGATCATTTCACCGAACAAGCGAGCGCGCAGGGCAACGGCAGGTTGCAACTGCGCATCGACCTGCCGCTGCGCCGCCTGGCTGAATTGAAACTTGCCGGCGCCTACCAGTTCGCCAACAACCAGGTGGTGCTTGACCCCGACCTGCCGCCGTTTTCACAGGTCAACGGGCGGCTTGATTTCACCCACGCCGGGGTCAATGTGCGCGCCATCACGGCGCAACTACTGGGCGGCCCGCTCACCGTCGCCGCCGCGACGCGCGACGGCGCGCTCAGCGTCAATGCACAGGGCACGCTCAACGCGGCCGGCCTCAGGCGCTACGCCGATTCACCACTCACTCGAGCCGTCCAGGGGGCCACTCCCTACCGGGCCACCATCAATATCAAAAAGCGCGTTGCCGACCTCGTTGTGAGTTCCGACCTGCAGGGGCTGGCCCTCGACCTGCCGGCACCGCTGTCCAAGGCTGCCAACGAAATCCTGCCGCTGCGTCTGGAACGTACCAACCTCAACGAGCAGGAGGCCGCCAAGCGCGGCATACGCGCCCGCGCCGAGGTGCGCGCCGGCGTGCGCAGTGAAACGCGGGGCGATGCGCAGGGGGATGCGATTACCGCGAGCCTCGGCAAGCTCATGTCTGCGCAGTTGCTGCGTCGCAAGGAAGGCGACGAGTACCGTCTGGTGCGTGGTACCGTCGCATTCAACGAGCCCGCTCCCGCCCCCGAGCGCTTCGGTCTTCAACTTAGCGGTACGCTGCGCAGCCTCGACGTGGATCGCTGGCGTGCGCTGTTTTCGGCTGCAGTCCAGCCGGTCGGGCCTGCCGTGGCGGCCGCTGCTGCCGGATCGCAAGCCGAGGACCCGGCGCAGTTGTTGAACGGCGTCAATCTTCGCGTCAATGTGCTTGATGCCGGTGGAAAACGTTTTAACGAGGTCAGCGTACGCGCCGCGCGCGGCAATAACCAGTGGCAGGCGACCATCGCCGCGCGTGAGTTGTCGGGCGAGATCATCTGGCGGTCCGCAGGACGCGGTTCGCTGCTGGCGCGCCTCAAACATTTGTCGGTGCCGGACAACCGTCCTGGCGCCGGCACGGATCCGTCGCCGGCGGCGACCGAACTGCCCGCCATAGACCTCGTCGCCGACGCCTTTGTTACGCGCGATAAAAAGCTCGGCCGGCTCGAGCTGCAGGCGGCCAACGAAGAGGGCGAGTGGCGCATTGAGAAAATGGTGTTGTCCAACCCGGAGGGCACGCTGTCGGCCGACGGGGTCTGGAAGAGTACGGGGCAGTCCAGCACCAGCCTCAACGTCAAGCTCGATGTCAGCGATGTCGGCAAGTACCTCGATCGCATGGGCAGTCCGGGCACGGTGGCGCGCGGGACGGCAAAGATTGACGGCAAGTTGTCGTGGGCGGGCAGTCCGCAGGGGCTCGATTACCCCACGCTTACCGGCAATCTCAAGCTGCAGGCCGAGAAGGGACAGTTCCTCAAGGTCGAACCGGGCATTGCCAAGCTCATCGGCATTCTCAGCCTGCAGGCCCTGCCCAAGCGCATCACGCTGGATTTTCGCGACGTATTCAGCGACGGTTTCGCCTTTGACTCCATCCAGAGCACGGTCAGCATCAACCGCGGCATCGCCTCGACGCAGGACTTTGCAATGCAGGGTTCGGCGGCGGCGGTTGCGATCAAGGGCGATGCCGACCTCGCGCGCGAGACGCAGAACCTGCAGGTCCGTGTCATTCCCGCACTGGGCGACAGCGTCTCCACTGTGGCCGGCCTGCTGCTCGCCAATCCGGTGACCGGCATCGGCGCGATGCTGGCACAAAGGCTCTTCAACAACCCGCTCGGGCAGATATTTGCCTACGACTACGCCGTGTCGGGAAGTTGGACCGATCCCAAGGTGGAAAAACTCAGCCGCGTCGCTCCGCAGGCGGCGCAGGAATCGCCCTCGGGGGCGCGTAAGTGATGGCTGGAAAACCGCGCCATTCAGGGGTTTCCAGTAATGTGCCCGGCGCGGATTCGTGTCGTGTGAAGCATGCATTGCGTGCCGCCGCTTTACGGGAACGCACATCGTGATCCCCACCCCGTTCAAGCTTGCCGCCCTGCAGATGGTCTCGACGCCGCGCGTCGCGGAAAACATCATCGTCGCCGGCGAATTGATCGCGCAGGCTGCGGCGCTGGGCGCAAAGCTTGTGGTGCTGCCCGAGTATTTCGGCATTCTCGGAATGAAAGACTCCGACAAGGTGGCCGCGCGCGAAGCCGATGGCAAGGGACCGCTGCAGGACTTTCTCGCCGAGGCCGCGGTGCGCAACGGCGTCTGGATCGTCGGCGGTTCGGTGCCGCTCGCGAGTGTCGAGCCGGGCAAGGTGCTCAATACGACGCTGGTCTACGACGACAAGGGGAATCGGGTTGCGCGGTACGACAAGATCCACCTGTTCGGTTTTGAGTCAGGGAACGAACGCTACCAAGAATCGTCGACGATCGTACCTGGCAGCGTACCGGTTGCGCTTGATACGCCGTTTGGACGGCTTGGCCTCACCATCTGTTACGACTTGCGCTTTCCTGAGCTGTATCGCGCGCTCGCTGCTGACATCATCGTCGTGCCCTCGGCCTTCACGGCCACCACCGGCCGCGCCCACTGGGAATTGCTGCTGCGCGCACGCGCCGTGGAGAATCTCGCCTGGGTGGTTGCCGCGGCGCAGGGCGGACGGCACGAAAACGGCCGTGAGACCTGGGGGCACAGCATGGTGATCGACCCTTGGGGCGCGGTGCTCGCCTGCCAGGCAAAGGGCGCCGGTATTGCCATCGCCGAAATTGACCCGGCCTTCCAGCAGAAAATGCGGGCGAGCCTGCCGGCGCTGACGCATCGGGTGATGTAGGGCGCAGGCTTGAAAGCCACGTCTGGCGCGGGTTTCCGGGCGATGTGCGAATTAAACCTCGAAGTGCAACATCCGGGCTTTCGAGGAAGGTGAGATGCCCCGGGGTGTACCTTTCTGTTTACCAAGACGGATAGGA
>CAITSH010000454.1 GCA_903895005.1 uncultured Pseudomonadota bacterium | reverse complement strand
GTGTTCCTGAAGCCCGCCTCGGCCAGTGTCGGCACCCCGGGAAACAGCGCAGAACGTTCCCCATCCATGACGGCCAGCACGCGGATCTTGTCCGCGCGTATTTGCGCTAGGGAAGCCACCGAACCGGTGAACATCAGCGCAACGCGCCCGCCGAGCACGTCCACCATCGCAGGTGCGACGCCTTTATAGGGAATTTCGACCAGTGGAATGCCGGCGGCACGACGAAATAATTCACCGGAGATATGCTGGGTAGATCCGCTGCCGACCGACGCATAGCTCAGCCCGCCGGGCGTGCGCCGTGCCAATGCGATCATTTCTTCGATTGTTTTTGCCGGGAAGGCGCTGCCGGCGATGATCAGGTTGGGAACCTTGGCCAGCATTACCACCGGCGCAAAGTCACGCACCGGGTCGTACGGCGGGTTGCGTTGCAAGAGCGGTGCGATCAGGTAGTTATTGACGGTGATAAACAGCGTATGTCCGTCCGGCGCCGCTTTTGCTACAGCGTCCGCGCCGATCATGGTGCTGGCACCGGGACGGTTTTCTATGACTACCGGTTGGCCCAGCGACACGCTCAGCTTTTCGACCAGCATTCGCGCCAGCACATCCACCCCGCCGCCGGGAGCAAACGGGTTGATCATGCGTATCGGCTTGCTCGGGTACGTCGGTGTCGGTGCCTGCGCCAATGCAAACCCTGCGAAAAGGGTCCAACTCAACACAATGGCTGCGGACATCATGACCCATGAGCGGACAAGCACGCGCATCAATTTCTCCGTCACAAAGTCGAAAGACCGAACGGCACGTGCTGCGCTGCGCCGTTCAAGTAGGACCGGAATAAGGGCCAACGCAACGTTACGCGATTTGCGTTGGGTAGGGGCTGGTGTCTGCATGAGCGATCATCGCGCGCGCCAGGCGCTCGGTCATTTCAGCCCTCAGGCCGCGTGAACCGGGTTCATCCCACAGGTTGTGCAATTCCTCTGGGTCGGAGGCGCGATCGTATAACTCCCCCCAGGGCACCCCGTCATAAACCGAAATGCGGCAGTGACCATGCAGCAGGCTGCGCAGGCGCACGCGGTCGGGAAAGCCCATGTAATAGCGCTGTCCCTCCTCTTCGATCATCAAATCCTCGCGCACGCTGCCTCCTTCGCCTCGCGCCGAAGCCAGCAGCGAGCGCCCCTGCATGCCGTTCCACGCCGCGACGCCGGCGCGCTCCAGGATGGTCGGCGCAATGTCTGTGGTCTGGCCAAAGCCGGATGAACGCCCCGCCCCCACCGCGGCCGGATCGTTCCAGATAAACGGCACGCGCGTCAGGCCGCGGTAATGGACCGGCCCCTTGAGCAGCATCTGGTGATCGCCCATGAAATCGGCGTGGTCGGCGGTGAACGCGATCACGGTGTTCTTGTCCAGGCCCAGGCGGCGCAGTTCCGCAATCACCCGCCCGATGGCGTCGTCGATCATGGTGATCGAGCCGTAGTTGAGCGCAATCGCTTCGCGCGCTTCGCGTTCGGTGCATGCAAACAGGGCTTGGGTGTTTTTCACGGCGGTCTTGTCATCGCGCCTGGCATAAAGCCACTGCACATGCGGCGGCAGTTTTTTATGCGCGGCATGAAACGAGGTTGGCGCCGGAACGTCATCGGGTCGGTACATGTCCCAGTATTTTCCAGGTGGCGTGTAAGGGTGATGCGGGTCTGGGAAGGAGCAATGCATGAAAAACGGCTTGCCGCCCTTTTTCATTTCACCCAGGCGCGCGATGGCGCGGTCGGCGATCCAGGACGTCGGATAGAGCTCCTCGGGCACGCGGGTGCGCCAGGCCTGCTGCACCTTGCTCAATTCGAACTCGGGCGTCGGAATGGCATTGGCCGGCCCGATGAGCTTGTCCGCGTCCTTGGTCTGGGTGCGAATCCAGCGGCGCCAGTGGCCGAATTCGTCGTCCGCATGATGTATGCACAAGTCCACGGTCTCAAAACCGTAAAACGGTGTCTCGATGTCGCAATCGGGGTCGTCCTCCCAGCGCTTCCAGATTTCCTGGCCGTGCTGGCCGGCGCCTTCACGCCGTGCCTCGTTGGGAAGTTTCGGGTCTCCAGCCTTGGGAAACTGGGGCGGCTTGATTTCGATGTTCTGCAAATGCGATTTACCGACGTGAGCTGTGGCGTAACCAGCATCGAGCAGCGTCTGCGGCAGCGTGCGCTCATCGAGTGACAATTCAATACCGTTGTGGCGCACGCCGTGGCGCGAAGGCATGCGCCCTGTCATCAGTGAGGCGCGGTTGGGCATGCAGATCGGCGTTGCCACATGGAATTCGTCGGCGACCCAGCCCGAGGCGGCCAGCGCATCCAGATTCGGGGTGCACACGATGGGGTTGCCATAACAACCCAGGTGGTCAGCACGGTGCTGGTCGGTGATGAATAAGATGAAATTCGGTTTCTGGTCCATGGCGCGTCCTGCTTCCTTCATTAAATGTCCAGCTGGTTATTCAGCCTTGATATTGCCAGACTTGACCACTGCGGCCCATTTGGCGAGGTCTGCGTCGATGCGGCGTGAGAGGTCGACACCTTCCAGCCACAACATATCGAGGCCCAGCACGCCAATACGATCCCGCGTTTCCTTGTCTTCCCAGATGCGGCGTACATCGTCGCGCAGCTTTGTCGTTATCGCAGCCGGCGTCCCAGGCGGGGCATACAGCATGTAAGTATTGGTCGACACCAGCCCCGGGTACGTTGCCGCAAGCGTCGGCAGTTCCGGAACTAGCGGTGAGACAGCGGTGCTTGTGACGCCCAAGGCGCGCAGCTTTCCGCTCTTGACATGCGGTAGTCCTTGGGGGATCGGTCCGCAAAACATCGACACCTCGCCGGCCAGCGCCGAGGTCATCGCCGGCGCGGCGCCCTTGTAGGGCACGTGCACGATATCAATGCCGGCGCTGGAGCGCAGCATTTCAGCGCACAAATGGCCCGGCGAGGCCGGTCCGGCCGACGAATAGGTCAACGCTCCGGGCTTTTTCTTTGCAATGGCAACCAGCTCAGCCAGTGTCGTCGCACCCACCGACGGGTGCACCACCAGCATGCTTGCGCTCTCGGCCAGCAGAACGATGGGCGTGAAACCCTGGCGTGGATCGTAAGGCGTCTTGATCAGCGCGGGCGCCATCACGATAGGCAGGTCGACGGTGAATAGCAGCGTGTACCCATCTGGCGCAGATTTGGCCACAGAGTCTGCGCCTATGGTCCCAGTCGCGCCGACACGATTCTCGACGACTACGGCCTGACCCCAGCGTTCGCCAAGTTTTTGCGCATAAATGCGCGCCAGCAAATCGGCCGGCCCGGTCGCGGGCGTCGCGACTACGAATTTCACCGGCTTGGCCGGATAGCGCTCCTGGGCGAACCCGGGCTTCGCCAGCGGCAAGCTCGCGCATAGGGCAACCGAAGCAATCAACAGGCGCGATGCGACATTCATGAGAGGTCTAAAACTGTAGCGTAAATGCACTTCGGCCCCCTCCTGAGGGTTACATGATACGTCCGCTCTGCCGCGTCAAGGCGGAGGAACACGATCAACAATTAAAGCAAAAGCATTCCTGCAGGACATGGCCCGCGGGGAAGTGCTACCCTTTCAGAGCAGGTAAAATTTTCACTCCCTAACGCTAACCGGCTCTGATTATATGTTACCCAGTCTGCTCTCCCCGCGCCGCGTGCGCATACTCGCCTGGATTGCCGGAGTTATTTCGTTGTTCACGGTGCTCGGCTTTTTCGTGCTCCCACCGCTGCTCAAATCCGAGCTGCAGAAAACCCTGTCGGCACAATTGCATCGCGACGTAACGATAGGCGCGATTGCGATCAATCCCTACACTCTTACAATTACCGTAAGCAAGATCGACATCAAGGAGCCCGGTGGTGCGCATTTTGTTTCGCTTGACGAGTTGTACGCGAACGCCGAGCTGTCCTCGATTTTTCGACTCGCCCCGATACTCAAGGAATTGCGTCTGACCGGCCCGCACATCAGCCTCGCCCATATCGAAACCGGTCGCTACAATTTCTCCGACATCCTCGACGAAATCCTGGCCAAACCCGGCGGTGGGCCGACCCCGCGTTTTGCGCTGAACAACATCCAGATCACCAAAGGCCGCATCGATTTTGACGACAAACCGGCACATGCCAAACACGCGATCACCGAGATAGGACTGGGCATTCCGTTTGTCTCCAGCATCCCCAGCCTCACCGATATTTTTGTCGAGCCCACACTGTCAGCCCAGGTCAACGGTGCGCCGATTGAAATCAAGGGCAAGACCAAGCCGTTTCGTCAATCGCTGGAAACAGAGGTCGCCATTGATATCGACAAGTTTGAGTTGCCGCGACTCAACGACTATCTGCCCCCCGACCTCAAGGTCAAAATCCCCGCCGGGCGCTTCGATAGCAAGCTTGCCGTTAAATTTCTGCGCCATCCGGACAAGCCCGCATCGCTCACCGTGTCAGGGGAACTCAGCGTGTCAGATCTGACCCTTGTCGAATCCAACGGCAAACCCATGCTCAAGCTGCCGCGCCTCGCGTTGGCGCTCGCAGATTTTGAACCGCTTGCCCGCAAATTAAAAATTTCCAAGCTCAGCATCGATGGCGCTGATATCAGATCAAGGCGTGACGACGCCGGCCAGTTCAACTGGCTTGCGGTGCTTCCGAAAGCCAAGCCGGCCTCAACGCCGGCCGAGCCCGCAGCAGCTTTCCTGCTCGAACTGGACGAGTTGTCGGTAACCAAGGCTCGTTACAGCTTCGATAACGACGCATCTGCCACGCCCTGGATCGGCGTAACCGAGGGCATCGATTTGTCTGTCAAGGGCTATTCCAGCGCCAACACCGCGCCGATCAAGGCGGAGGTATTGGTTAGCGGTTTGCACGCCTTCAAAAAAGCGGCCAAGCAAGATGTATAGCGCTTGCCGCTATTGCAGGTCAAGGATGCCAGTATCGACATGGCGAAGTTTGAGGTCACGCTAGGCGAAATCACCAGCAAGGGCGCACGCGTCTCCGCCGTACGCGATAAGGACGGCCTGATAGACCTGCAGTCCATGTTCGCCGCCAAAGCGGTTCCCATACTTGCCGCCGCCGGGGCCAAGGTCAAGGAAGCGGCGCCGGATTGGGTCATCACCGTCAAAAAACTGGGACTGTCCGACTACGGCGTTTCCGTCGCAGACAAATCGACGGCACGCCCCGTCACGCTTTCGGCCGACGGCATTGATCTGGTTGCGCAGGACTTGTCCACACGCAAAGACAGTAAAGGCAGCTTCGATCTCAAGACCGCCGTCAACAAAAAGGGCTCGGTTAACGTCGCCGGCGCGCTGAGCTTGCAGCCGCTGTCAGGCGACATGAAAATCGACGCCAAAGGCGTTGCGATCCTGCCCTTCCAGCCCTTTTTCGCCAGCCGCCTGAATATCAATGTCACCAGCGGCGATGTCTCGCTCAAAGGTGGCGTGAAATGGAAGCTGGCGGCGACGAATCCGGCGTCCGATGCGGCGCTCAGCGGCGAATTTTCCGGGGCGCTGGACCTCAGTGATTTCGCCTCGGTCGAACGGCGCACCTCCGAGGATTTCTTCAAGGCCAAGGCGCTCCATGTGGGCACCGTCCGCGGCACGCTGGCGCCGCTGACATTCGAGATTGACGAGATTGCGCTGTCCGATTTTTACGCTCGCCTGATCCTGTCACCCGAAGGCCGGCTCAACGTGCAGGATGTGGTGCGCAAGCCGGGTGAGGACACCGCCATGGCGACGAGCGCCGCGCCGGGCACGCCACCCGCTGCAGCGCCAGCGCCAGCCGGCCCGGCCACCAGCAACACCGTCGCCGGTTCAAGCACAACCACCGTGGTCAAGGCCGCACCGGTACAGGACAAACCGGAAAGTGCGACCGACATGCTGAAAAAAATCGGCCGCATTACCGTGCAAGGCGGCAACATCAACTTTTCCGACCGCTTCATCAAGCCAAATTACTCGGCCAACCTCACTGCCGTGGGCGGCACGGTCACACGCATTTCGGCTGAGACGCCGGCGGACCTGGACTTGCGCGGCACCGTCGACAATTCCGCTCCCCTGCTCATTTCGGGCAAGCTCAATCCACTGGCCAAGGACTTGTTCGTAGATATCAAGGGCAGCGTCAAGGGCTTTGACATGTCGCCCATGACGCCCTACTCCGGGCGTTACATCGGCTATGCCATCGAGAAGGGCAAGCTCTCCATGGACGTGGCCTACAAGCTTGAGGACCGGAAGCTCACCGCCACGAACAAGTTGCTGCTTACCCAGCTCACGCTTGGGAACAAAATTGACCACCCGGATGCGACCAAACTGCCGGTCACGCTGGCCCTCGCCCTGCTGAAGGACCGCAACGGCAACATCGACCTCGAGCTGCCCATTTCCGGATCGCTCGACGATCCGCAGTTCAGTGTCGGCGGACTGGTGGTCAAGGTCATCGTCAACCTCATCGTCAAGGCCGTCACGGCGCCCTTTGCGCTGCTCGGTTCGCTGTTCGGAGGCGGTGGTGAGGAATTGGGCTGGGTGGACTTTGATTCCGGCTACGCCGTGATCGGTGCTTCCAATGGCGACAAGATCGCCAAACTGGTCAAGGCCCTCGAAAGCCGCCCGGCGCTCAACGTCGAGGTGGCCGGCCGTGTCGACCCGGTCGAGGACAAGGAAGGCCTGCGGCAGGCATCTGTGGCGCGAAAGGTTGCGACACAAAAATTCCGCGCACTTGCACGCGCCGGCACGCCGGTCGCATCAGTGTCGGACGTCAAGGTTGATCCGGCCGAATACCTCAAATACCTCGAGGCCGCCTACGACGCAGAAAAATTCGCCAAGCCGCGCAATGCTGTGGGGCTGACCAAGTCACTGCCAAAGGAAGAAATGGAAAAACTGATGCTGACCAACACCAGCATCGGCGACGAGGATCTGCGCCAGCTTGCAGAACAGCGCGGCAAGGCGGTGCAGCAGTCACTGCTCAAGGCCGGCATTTCAATTGAGCGTGTGTTCCTGCTGGTTGCGCGCATTGATGCGCCGGAAACCAAGGACAAGGCCAAGGCCAGCCGCGCGGACTTGTCGCTCAAATAGGACGAAAGTGGTGGAGCAGATCGGCCCTTCGTTAGCTCGAGATATCTCTCACGATGCGAGACTCCCTGCGTACGGGAGCATGGCGCAAATCGCATTTGAGCAGGCGTCTTGTCGGTATCATGGCGGCCTTTAGCATCATGCTAATTGTTAGCTGATTGTTAGCAGGTTGTCACGTGAACGTCAGCCAACACTAACACTAAGGATCCTCGCAATGAAATTCCTGCTCACAGCTGCGCTGCTCGCGCTCTCCACGCTCGCCTCAGCCGCCTTTCCCGACAAACCGATCAAGATAATCATCGGTTTTCCTGCGGGTGGTCCGCTCGATGCGCATGCGCGCGTACTGACCGATCAGCTCACCAAGATTCTCGGCCAGCCGGTCATCATCGATTACAAGCCGGGAGCGGGTGGCACGATTGGCGCGGACTTTGTGTCGAAGTCGGCGCCGGACGGGTACACGCTGCTGATGGCCAACACCGGCACCATGGTCATCAATCCCTTCATCTACAAAAACAGCTACGACACCGTGCGCGATTTCACGCCCATCGCGCGCACGGCACAGCAGCCGCTCGCGCTGGTGGTCAACCCGTCTGTACCGGTGAAGACACTGGCCGAGTTCATCGCCTACGCCAAGGCCAATCCGGGCAAGCTCAATTACGGCTCGGCCGGAACCGGCGGCATTTCGCACCTGGTGCCCGAGATGCTGCAGTCGGCCACAGGGATACAAATCGTGCACGTCCCGTACAAGGGGACGGCGCCGGCCTTTACCGACCTGCTCGCCGGGCAGGTGCAATTCATGTCCGAGTCCATTCCGCAGGTGTCGCAGTACATCAAGATCGGCAAGGTGCGCGCACTAGCCATGACCGGCACCGAACGCAATGCCGCCATCCCCGACGTGCCGACCATGAAGGAAGCCGGCGTGAAGGACTTCGAGGTCGTCGGTTTTTACGGCGTGCTGGCACCGCCCAAAATGCCGGCCGATGTAACAGCCATCCTCACCCAGGCTTTCCAGAAGGCCCTCGCCTCCGATGAAGTACGAACGCGCATGATCGCGCAGGGAGCCGACCCGGCGTATCTCGATGCAAGCAGCTTCAACGCCTATCTCAAAACCGAGATGGGCCGCTGGGGCAGCGCGGTTAAAAAGGCCGGGGTAAAGCTCGACTAATCTGGGTAAAACGAATAAAAAACGGGGCCACGGCCCCGTTTTTTATTGCACCATCGGCTGGAAAGCCAAGTCTGGCGAGGCTTTCCAGCCTTCGGCCTATACCGGCAACGCCGAGTCCTTGCCGGCCAGCCAATCGGCACCGCGCTTGTACAAGGCCTGCACAATGTCGCCCTTGAGGCCGGGCATGTCAGCTTTGACCTTGAAGCCAAGGCGCGTCTGCAGATAGGCCAGATTGCGGTATCCGACCGGGAAGCTCTCGAGCAGGGCCTTGTCGAGTATGACCTTGTCTGAGGGGTGGACGCACTTCATGTGGTCGCGCTCGTAAATTGGCTGACGGCGCACGATGCCCCACTTGCCTTCGCGCTTTTCAAAAAAGTCATAAAAGCGGCCGGTGCAGACCACCTCAATGTCCACGCCTTCGACCGGACCGCGCTGCGTGATGGTCATCTTGGTCTGTGCGATCGCGCGGTCACCACCAAGGTCCACGGTTACGCCACCGAGGAAATGCAAAATAATGTTGTCGGCTTCAAAACCCTTGATGCTGTGGCCGATGAATTCGTCGGCAGGCCCCTGGAACCAGGTCGCGCTCATCCAGCCTTCCTTGTGCCACACGGTGCGAAATCGGTCCCAGAAACCAGCATCGCGCCAGAGCGCCCAGTTGTTGACGACTTCGGTGATGGCCAGTCTTTCCTGCATGTTTGAATCCAAATCGAATCTCCTGTTAGGTCTTTTGCAGCGATGCGCCGCGCATTATTCTACAAATATGACTATCGCGAGAACCGCAGGCGGTGCTTGAGCCCTAGGCGTCCGGGGAGGACAAACCGCTCCAGCGCTTGGCGCCGTCGTTTTCCAGGCCAAACAAGTCGATGACGCGGGCCACGGTGTGGTTGACGATATCGTCCAGTGTCTTGGGTCGGTTGTAAAACGCCGGCATGGGCGGCAACACAATGGCGCCGATTTCAGTTACGGTGGTGAGCGTGCGCAGGTGCCCCAGGTGCAGCGGCGTTTCGCGCACCAGCAGCACCAGGCGGCGGCGTTCCTTGAGCACCACGTCGGCGGCGCGCGTCAGCAGGCCCGAGGTGACCCCGGTGGCAATTTCAGAAACGCTGCGTATGGCGCATGGGGCGACGACCATGCCATCGGTGATGAAGGAGCCGCTTGAAATGGCCGCACCGATATTGTTTTGCGCGTACCAGACGTCGGCCATGGCGCGCACGTCCTTGATCTTGTAATCGGTCTCGGCGGTGATCGTGACCTCGGCCGACTTTGACATGACCAGGTGCGTCTCGACGCCGATTTTGCGCAGGGTCTGCAGCAAGCGGATGCCGTAGATGGCGCCAGACGCGCCGGAAATGCCGACGATGATGCGACGCGGTACGGAAGATGCGGTAGGCGAGACTTTGGCGATGTCCGATGCGCCGGAATCTAGGGTGGATGATGTGGATTTTTTTGCGGACTTTTTCATACCGATAGCTTAGTCGATTTGCGATGCGATGGGGGGCTTCGAGCAGGCAGTTGAACTCGCTCCCGAAGTCAACGGATACCCTCGCATGCACCGCCCCCTAATAGTCAAAAAGCCCCGCGTACCCTGCAAACCTAACACCCCTTCGTACCAGATATCCATAGATATGTATGAGCCCTGGCTGCCGTCAAAGCGGATATTGTGCATTCGGTCAACGTCCACCGGCGCTGACCAGGATGGCGGAAATTTCGCGGAACTCGCGTTGACGTGCGTGTTGCAATGGCGTGAGCCCTGCATTGTCTCGAATACTCAGGTCGGTTCCAGACCTCACGAGCATGCGCACCGTATCGGTGTGGCCTGGGCCACCATCTCCCATGACGATGGCCTCAGTTAGCGCCGTACGCCCGGCGCGCGTAACCTGGTTGAGTTCCGCGCCGGCTCGAAGGAGCTCGATGATGATCGCGTTGTGGGCGTAGCGGGCTGCACGAATCAGCGCCGTGGCATTGCCGCTGTCCCGACTGTCAAGATTGGCGCCGTTCCGCATGGTCATTTTGACGAAATCGAGGTTGCCGTTGGCGACTGCGATCAGAAAGGCGCTTTGCCCCGTATTGTCCCGGGCATTGACGTCTGCACCCGCCGCCAGCAGGAGGGTTGCCGCATCGAGTTGGTTTCTATAGGCGGCGGCGATCAGTGCGGTGGCGCCGCTGGGTTCCGCCGCCTTGGGCGAGGCCCCATCGGCAAGAAGCCGAGCAACCTCTGGCGCGTCACCGCGGTCCGCGGATTCAATCAGCAACTTGTCACGATCCACGCCCTGCGCCAGCAGCGCTTGCGCGCCCGGTAGTGCCAGGAGCATGCACGCGATCAATCGGGCGACAAGACGCAGCATGCGTTGGAGCCGGACCTTCAGCGGGCGCAGGCCCGCCGCGTGGCCGTTTTGCCGTTATCGACCGCGCCATCTGCGCCGAGGCTCACGCCAAACGCCTGCTCAGCCTGTAGGGCGGTGTAATAGCCGCGGGCCACATCGCTGGCCACGGCCTGCGGATCGCGGTCGAACGGAAGTCCAAAGCCTCCGCCACCGGGGGTGGACACGTCAATGCGATCGCCGGCATGGATGGTGATGTCTTGGTCCTTGGAAATATGCGGCGGGCGGTAGGTCTTGCCCGATTGCACCACCGCAACCGTGTTGAGGCCGCCATCAGCACCACCCTGCGCCCCCTGTGGACCCGTGCGCCCATGGTCCATGACCATGGAGGCGCGGGCCTCGCCGCGGCGAAGCTTGATCTTGTAGTTCACGCCAAAACCGCCGCGATGCTCCCCCGCCCCGCCCGAGCCTTCATGCAATGAAAACTCCTCAAACAAGACCGGGTAGTACTGCTCCATCACTTCGATGGGCGTGGTCTTGGAAATGCCTATGGTCGAACAACCATTGGAAATGCCGTCGCCCGAGGGTGAACCTCCGTAACCGCCGCCCGAAATCACGTACATCACATACGAGCGCCGGCGTTTGGGATCGTAGCCACCTATGGAGAGGTTGCCCGAGGTGCCGGCCGGGGCCGCGAACATGCGCTCGGGCATGGCTTTGACCAGGGCCGAAAACACCGCCTCGGCGATGCGCTGGCTGACCTCCGCCGCGCAGCCCGATACCGGGCGCGGGTAACGCGCGTACAGAAACGTATCCTCGGGATCGACGATATCCAGCGGCTCGAAGGTGCCGGCATTAATCGGTACGTCCGGGAAAACATGCTTCACCGCGAGGTAAATGGAACTCTTGGTGGTGGCGATGACGCTGTTCATCGGGCCGCGGCAAGGCGGCGAGGAACCGCTCATGTCAAAGTGCAGCCCGTCTCCTTTCTTGGTGACGGTCATGACGATCTTCAGCGGCGCATCCACGACCCCGTCCGAATCCACAAAGGCCTCGCCGCGGTAGGTGCCCTCTGGGATGGTGGCAATGCGCGCACGCATTTGCTGCGACGCGCGCGCCTTGAGTTCGGCAATGGCGCCGTCCACCACATCGGCGCCGTAACGATCGAGCATTTCGCCAAGTCGCTTTTCACCTATGGCCAATGCCGCGGCCTGGGCCTTGATGTCACCAATGCGCTGGTCGGCGACACGGATGTTCGACTGGATGATGGCGAGGATTTCTTCGTCAAGTTCGCCCTTCTTGAACAGTTTCACGGGAGGCAGGCGCAAGCCCTCCTGCTCCACCTCGGTGGCCGTTGCCGAAAACCCGCCCGGCACCATTCCCCCGGTATCGGGCCAGTGACCGGTATTGGCCAGCCACGCAAACAGTTTTCCCTTGTAGAAAAACGGTTTGACGAACTTCACGTCCATCAGGTGGGTGCCGCCCAGATACGGGTCGTTGAGGATAAAAATATCGCCATCGTTGAGCGGCGTGCAGCGCGCCTTCACCGTTTCGATGACCGCTTCGGTGGAAAACTGCATGGTGCCGACAAAAACCGGCAGTCCCAGTTCACCCTGCGCAATCAACTCTCCGTTGTCGCGATGGTAAATTCCGTCCGAGCGGTCCATCGCCTCAGATATCACCGGGCTGAACGCGGCGCGGCAGAATGCGAGATCCATCTCATTGCAGACTTGCTGCAAGCCGTTCTGGATGACGACCAGGGTGATCGGGTCTATCGCGCTCATGGCTGCGGTGTCCCGGTGTCATAGGCATCGTAGCAACACAGGATCCATTCTTCCTTGCTTGTGGCCTCCAGCATGCGTTTGGACCATGGCGTTTCGACCGAGGCCTGCCACTGCGGGCTTCTGATGACGGCGCGATCGGTGAGCTCGTACAAGGCGATATGGCGCGGTTTGCCGGTTGGATCGAAGAACCGCCGTGCGCTGAGCACGCCGGGCACGACGGCAAGTATGGGCAAGTGTTCTTCGTCGTACCATTTGTTGAACTCGGCCTCGTGTTCGGCGGGGCTATCTCCCATCGCGACCATCAGGGCGCGCGCTTCGGGTGCTGGCTGCGCCGTGCCGGGCACCGTCTGTGTTGCCGCCCAGCGGCGAAACACCGACAGCCGGCCTATGCAGCGCTTGGTCCAGGGTGTGAAATGCTCGCCCACGTGCGAAATGTATTCGGGCGTGGTCAGGACGTCGGCGCTGGTCAGCTCGTAGGTCGCAAGATACTTGCCCGTGCCCGGCTTCGCCCTGGGATAGACCCAGCGCCGTGCCGAGATAAAGCCAGGAATGGCCAGGCGCTCGGCCATGTGCTCGGTGTCGTACCAGGCGTTGAACTCTTCCTCCATGGCCGGAGGCGGTTCGGTCATCGTTAACAAGAGTCCGTTCATGCTGTCACCTCCAGGATGAGGTTGCCGAGTTTGTCGAGCTCGACCGCGTTGTCCGGCTCGACCACTGTCGTCGAATCCAGTTGCTCGACAATCGCGGGGCCGCCGAACTGCGCGCCTGCCGGCAGGTATTCGCGCCGATACACCGGGGTGTCCACCCAGCCACTTTGCTCAAACCATACCTGCCGGCGTTCGACCTCGGCGTCCTTGACCGTTTTTCGTGGCTCGCCCTTGGATAAATCGAGCAGCGATACGGGTCGGCGTTTGCCTATGACAGCGGTATGCAGGTTGACCAGCACGGGCCGGATTTCCTTGAGCTCGACGCCAAAACGCGTCCAGTAGGCGGCCTCGAACAACTGGTGCAATTGCTCGCGCGAGATGCCCAGGTCAGGCAGCGCGACCGACAGGATGTGGCTTTGCCCCTGGAACTGCATGTCAGCGCGATGCAGGGTCTCGAAACCCTCGACCTGTACGCGTTCGCGCGCCACCGTGGCCTTGCCCTCGGCAATTTGTGCTTCAAGGATGGCACGAATATTGGATGATTCGACTTCGACCAGTGGCTTGTTGATGGTGCGAACATAGTCGTGACGCACGCTCGCGGCCACACAACCAAGGGCATTGGTCAGGCCGGGGCGCGCCGGAATGAGCACGCGTGGAATCGATAATTCACGTGCGAGCGCAGCTGCGTGTAGCGGCCCTGCCCCGCCGAAGGCGAACAGCGCAAAATCGCGCGGGTCGTGTCCGCGTGCGAGGCTGACCATGCGAATCGCACCGGCCATACGGTCGTTGGCAATGCGCAGGATTGCCGCCGCCGCCGCATCGGCCTTTAGGCCGAGGGGCTTGCCGACATGCAGCTCGACCTGCTGCCTGACGTATTCAAGCGAGACCGGCTTGTCCACCGCCAGCAACTTGTTCGGGTTAAGACGGCCGAGCACGAGGTTCGCATCGGTGATGGTCGGGCGCTCACCGCCCCGCGCGTAGCATATCGGGCCGGGCGTCGCACCCGCGCTTTCGGGACCGACGCGCAGCATGCCGGCTGCGTCAACCTGGGCGATGGACCCGCCGCCCGCGCCGATGGTGTGCACATCCACCATGGGAACATGGATGGGCATGGCGTATTCGAGCTCAAGTTCGGTGGAGACCTGCGGCATGCCGCCTTGGATGAGGGCCACGTCACTGGAGGTCCCGCCCATGTCGTAGGTCACCACATTCGGAAAACCGGCCTGCGTCGCCGTATAGGCCGCGGCGATCACGCCGGAGGCCGGGCCGGACATTACGGTATTGACCGCGGCCTCGGCGACGATACTCGATGCCACCGTTCCGCCATTGCCCTGCATAACCAGCAACTCGCTGCCAAAGCCCCGGGATGCGAGCTCGTTCTGCAGGCGGTCGATGTAGCGCGACAGCACAGGCTGGATGGCGGCGTTGACTGTCGCCGTCACGCCGCGTTCATATTCGCGGTATTCGGAAATGATTGCGTGGCCCGCGGTGACGTAAGGATTGGGCCACAGGCCGCGCACGATTTCGGCAGCGCGCTTTTCGTGCGCTGAATTGATATAGCTGTGCAGGAAATGAATGACCACGGACTCAGCGCCAAGCGCGATGAGCTTTTTCGCAGCCTCTGCGACCTCGGTCTCAATAAGCGGCGTGACCACCTCGCCATCGCAGTCCATGCGCTCGGTCACCTCCAGGCGCAGCTCGCGCGGAACCAGCGGCACGAATTTTCCGGTCAGGCCGTAGGCGGTCGGGCGCGTGCGTCGCCCCAGTTCCAGCACGTCACGAAAGCCGCGCGTGGTGATCAGTCCGACCCGAGCAATTTTTCGCTCCAGCATCGCGTTAGTCGTGGTCGTGGTGCCGTGCACGATGGCCGACAGTTCCGAGAGCGTGCTGCCCGCCTTGTCCAGCGCCGCCATCACGCCAAAGGCCTGGTTTTGCACCGTGGTCGGGACCTTGGCAAGGCGCACCTCGCCTGTCGTTTCGTCGATCAGGATCAGGTCGGTAAAGGTTCCGCCTACGTCTATGCCGGCTATTTTTGCCATGTGCGCTGGTCTTTTGTCTTTAAAGTGCGAGGTAGGTGCTGCGCACCGCCTCGTTCGCGTTGAGTTCCGCGATGGTTCCGGAAAAACGGATGCGCCCCTTTTCGATTATGTAGGCGCGGTCCGATACTTCGGTCGCAAAGTGCAGGTTCTGCTCAGATAGCAGCACCGACACGCCTTCGCGCTTGAGTTCGCTGATGGCGGCGGCCATTTGGTCGATGATCACCGGCGCCAGTCCCTCGGAAGGCTCATCGAGCAGGATGCAGCTCGGATTGCCCATCAGCGTGCGCGCGATGGTCAGCATTTGCTGCTCGCCACCGGACATGCGCCCGCCGGGACGGTCTTTCATTTCGCCAAGATTGGGAAACAGGCGAAAGAGTTTTTCCGGTGTCCACACGGGAACGCCGGCACGTGCAGGTTGGCGTCCGACTTCGAGATTTTCCATCACGGTCAGGTCTGTGAAAATGCGCCGCTCCTCAGGCACGTAGCCCAGGCCGGCCTTGGCTATCTCGAACGGAGCGAGTCCTGATATTTTTCGATCGAGGAAAGTCACGTTACCCGAACGCACCGGCACCAGCCCTATCAGGCTCTTCATGGTGGTGGACTTGCCCGCGCCGTTGCGCCCCAGCAGCACGACAACCTCGCCGCGCCCGACTTCGAGGCCGACATCGGAGAGGATGTGCGCCTGCCCGTAATAGGTATTCAGTCCGTCGGCTTTGAGCATCAATGTCTCGAGCCGAGATAGACCTGCTGCACTTCGGCGTTGGCGCGGACTTCAGCAGGCGTTCCTGCCGCGATCAGGCGGCCGCGGTTGAGCACGATCAGGCGGTCGGCGTGCGTGAACACGACATCCATGTCATGTTCGGTGAACAGTACCGCGATGCCGCGCTCGCGCACGATTTCAGCGGTGAGCGCCATCAGTGCAATTCGCTCCTGCGGCGCCATGCCGGCGGTGGGTTCGTCCATCAGCAGCAGCCGCGGTTCATTGGCCAGTGCGACAGCCAGTTCAACGCGCTTTAGGTCGCCATAGGCAAGGATGGAACAAGGCCGCTCGCCCTGCTCGAGCATGCCCACGCGCTCGAGCAGCGTTTCGGCATGCTCACGATGCAGCGTCGCAGCACGGCCCCAAAAGTTGGTCAGTTGGCGATGATGTGAGAGCAGCGCCATTTGCACGTTCTCGCGCACCGTCATCGAAGGAAAGGTCGCGGTGATCTGGAAGGTACGTCCGACCCCCATGCGCCAGACTTCGCGCGGCTTTTTCCCCACCACTTCGACGCCATCGATGCGCACGCTGCCCGAATCCGGCCGAAGCTGGCCGTTGAGCATGTTGAAGCAGGTAGTCTTGCCCGCACCATTGGGGCCGATCAGCGCGAGCAACGTGCCTGGCTCCACGGAAAAACTGACGCCCTGCACCGCCTGCACGCCCCCGAAGGATTTCTTCAGGTCTTCTACGGCCAGGATGCTTTGGCGTTCTGCGTGCAGCGTGCTCATGCGTCCTCCCGGTGCGCAAAGCGCGAGCGGACAAAACCCACAATCCCCTGCGGAAAGGCCAGTACCAGCACAATGATCGTCATGCCAAGCAAGGCGCGCCAGTAATCGGTATTGCGCGCGACGGTGTCCTGGAGCCAGGTGAACACCACTGCACCGACAACCGGGCCTGAAAGGGTTTGCACACCACCAAGCAACACCATGACAAGGCCGTCGACCGAGCGCGCGATGCTCATGGTTTCAGGGGAAATGCTGCCCTTGGAAAAGGCGTAGATCGCGCCGGCGAGGCCGCCGAACATGCCCACCACCACAAAGGCGCTCCATTGCAGGCGCGCGAGGTCCATGCCGATGGCGTCGCAGCGCAGCGGCGAGTCACGGCCCGCGCGCAAGGCATAGCCCCAGGGTGAAAACAGCATGCGTCGCAACATCCACACCCCGCCGCCGCAGAGCAACAGCGCAAGGTAATAAAACGTCGTCTTGCCCGACAGCCACTCTGCCGGCCACACCCCAACCATGCCGTTGGAGCCACCGGTGAATTCGTCCCACTGGTAAACCACTGACCAGGCGATTTGCGCGAAGGCCAGCGTCAGCATAGCCAGGTACACGCCTGACAACCGTACGCAAAACCAGCCGAAGACCAGCGCACCTGCCCCGGCCAGCAAGGGCGCTGCAATGAGCGAAACCTCCATCGGGAGTCCGGCTTTTTTAAGCAGCAATGCAGCACCGTAGGCACCGAGGCCCATGTAGGCGGCATGGCCGAAGGACACCATCCCTGCAGGCCCCATCATGAAATGCAGGCTCGCAGCGAAAAGCGCGAATACCAGGATGTCTATGGCAAGAATCACGGTGTAAGGCGTGGAAACCGCCGGCAGCACCAGCAACACCGCGAGCAGCCCGCAGGCTGCGTATTGCAGCTTGCGCCCGGCTGGTCGCAATGGCGGCTCAACATGGGCGGTGGACACATGCGCCACCGACTGGGGTTTACCCAGCAAGCCCCACGGCCTGACGATCAGCACGATGGCCATGACCAAAAATTCGACCACCAGCGTGAGCTTGGACAGGGAAATGCTGATGCCAAACAGCGAGACCTGGCCTACGCCTATACACAAGGCCTTGATTTCGGCGATGAGCAGGGCCGCAAGAAACGCCCCTGGAATGCTGCCCATGCCGCCGACCACAACTACGACAAAGGCATCGGAGATGGAGGTGATATCGAGGAAAAGTTGCGCCGGTTCGCGCGGTATCTGCAGGGCCCCACCCAGTCCGGCCAGTAGCGACCCGAGCGCGAACACGCCGGTGAACAGCCATTTCTGATTCACGCCCAATGCACCGACCATGTCACGATCCTGTGTTGCAGCGCGCACCAGCGTGCCCCAACGGGTGCGATTGAGCAGCAGCCACAGCAGGCCCAAAACCACCGGCCCGATGAAAATTAGCAGCAAGTCATACTGCGGCACCGGCTTGCCCAGCACCTCCACGGAACCGCCCAGGCCCGGCGCACGCGGGCCGAGCAAATCCTCCGCACCCCAGATCCACAGGGCCGCATCCTTGATCACCAGCGTGAGTCCAAAGGTCGCCAGCAACTGGAATAATTCGGGCGCATGGTAAATACGCCGCAACAACAGTATTTCAATCAGCGCGCCAAGCAAGCACACCGCCAGCGCCGATAACGCGATGCCGGTCCAAAATCCAAGCGTCCCGCCACCCAGTTTCGCAATCAGGCTGTAGGCGATGTAAATGCCCAACATGTAGAGCGAGCCGTGCGCGAAGTTCACGATGCGGGTGACGCCGAAAATCAGCGACAGTCCCACCGCGACCAGGAACAGCGTGGACGCACCGGCAAGGCCGTTGAGAAACTGGATGACGAAACTGGACATGGATTCAGCGCAAAAAGAAACCGCGGATGGACGCGTGGAGACGCGGAACCGGACTACGGTTCCGCGCTGTCCGCGTCAACTCCGCGAGTTTTGCAAAGCTTAGTCTGCGGGACGAAGCTTCTTCACTTCCGCATCGGTAGGCTGGAACTTTGCGCCGTCCTGGTAGCTCCATCCTGGCAGCATCACACCCTTGCCGTCCTTCTTGCCGATACGACCGACATAGGCTCCCATGGTGGACTGGTTGTCCTGGGTGCGGTAGGTGATCTTGCCGAAGGGCGTATCCACCTTGAGCCCCTTCATCGCCGCAATCAGTTTTTCCGTATCCACGCTGCCGGCGGCACGCAAGGCTGCGGCGGCCGTCATGACGGTCGAGTAGCCGACGATGGAACCGAGACGTGGGTAGTCGTTGAACTTCTTCTGGTAGGCGTCACGGAATTTCTTGTGTTCGGGCGTGTTGATCTCTGACCACGGATACCCGGTCACGTACCAGCCCTCGGGAGTGTCTTCCTTGAGCGGGTCGAGGTACTCGGGTTCGCCGGCCAGCAGGTTGAACACCGCGGTCTGCTTGAACAGGCCGCGCACGTTGATCTCGCGCGCGAAACGCGACAGGTCACCGCCGAACAGCGAGGAGAAAATCGCATCTGGCTTCGCATCGGCAATAGCCTGCGCCACCGCGCCCGAATCGATCTTGCCCAACGGCACCGCCTGTTCCGTGACGAACTCAACATCAGGCTGAGCCTTTTTGAGCAGCTCCTTGAATGCAGCCGTGGCCGACTGGCCGTACTCATAGTTGGGGTAAATGATGGCCCAGCGCTTTTTCTTCAGCTTGGCGGCGTCCGGAATCAACATCGCGGTCTGCATGTAGGTGGATGCACGCAGACGGTAGGTGTAGCGGTTGCCGTTCTGCCAGACGATCTTGTCGGTCAGCGGCTCTGCTGCGATGAACAGGGTTTTCTTCTGTTTCGCGAAATCGGCGACCGCAAGCCCGATGTTAGAGGGGAATGTTCCGATGAGAAATTGCACGTTTTCTCGCGACAGCAACTCTTCGGCGACGCGCACCGCATCTCCGGTCGTTCCGCTGTCGTCGCGGGAGATGACCTCGATCTTGCGTCCGAATACGCCACCGGTAGCATTAACCTCATCAACGGCCAGTTCGAGGCCGCGCTTGTACGGCTCGAGGAATGCCGGAAACACCTTATAGCTGTTGAGTTCGCCGATTTTGATCGTGCCCTGCGCCGCTGCCGGCAAGGCAAGGCCCGCCGAAATGGCGAGGATGGCCGCTGTTGCGAGAAACTGCCTGCGTGCTTTCATTACGTTCTCCCGAAAAATATGACTACAAAATTCGACCGCACAGGATGCAGGAACTGCCGGCACAAACCGGCGCAGCCGCCGCCTTTGTTCCTCACTTTTTCATTTTTGTCCGTCGCCCACTTTGATGTCCGAGGCCTTGAGGCCGCCAACGCGCGCATGCACGCGCGGCCCCGTTGTCATCGCCAGAATATACACAATTTCATCCGGCCGGGGCGCGTCCGGAACCCCCATTTCCACAGAGTCAAAATGGCTCCGGACGTAGGCCGCTTCGCGGTGGTGGATGGGGATGTCAATGCGCGTACCGGCGGGCCCAACCTTGCCGGCCGAGGGCACGATCGCCTTGGAGTTGTTAAGGAGTTCGCGCATGCCGTAGCCGCCTGGCACGTGCCATAGCGCGCAGTGTTCCGACTCCCCGGCCGTGCCGACGATGGCACCCTTGCCATAGGCTTCGATTTTTTTCGGACCGCCCAGCGCCGTAATCAGCCGGTCCGCCATGTCAAGCCCCATGGGCTTCATCGCGTCCATCATAGGCATGATGTCGGCGACGTGGCGGCCGGCATAGGGATTTTTGATGACTACCGCAATGGCACCGCGACGGTGCGGCTTTTTGCTCACCGGCCCGCCTTCGTGGTGGATGTCCTCAACCATCAGGACGATTTTGCGAATTTCCACTTTTGGCACTTTCGTCGCCACCTTCTGTTTGCTTTTACCAGCCATGTCAGTCTTCCCTCTTATGCCGCCGTCAGTTCAATTGCGTTCGGTTCGTCTTAATTGCACGCACGCGCCGGCGCGAGCCTGCGGGCACTGCCTTGCAAAAACAAGGCGGCGCCGCTGATGAGTCCGGCGTTGACCAGTTCCAGCGCCTTGGCCTGGCCCCGGTTTAATGCACGGTCGATTTGCGCTTGCGAAAGCGGCCCCACGCCGCAGGTGACCAGACGGTCACCAAGGTCACTATCGTCCTTGAGCGCACTCGCCGGGCGGCGCTCAATCGCCGGATCCTGGACATTTACGGCGTTGCCAATGACGGTCGCAGCCGCGTCGGCAGATGCAGCATTGGCTGCAAGCACCGTGACGCTGTCGGCGATGCCCATGCTGAAACTCCTGCCGCGCCAGCCGCTGGTGGCGATGCCGCCGATGCCCGCGCCCGACTCAACGGTCACATGCCCGGCCATGCGTTCAAAACCCTCAGCCACGCCGACCTTGAAGGTCTCGCCGGGTCCGAGGTGCAGAGCAATGTCGCCGCCGTTGTTGACGTAGGCCTTGCTGATGCCTTGCTGTACCAGGGCGGCTAGTATTTCGTCGGCAACAGCTCCAGCCACGGCGGCCATGGGCGTGATAAATACCGCGCGATGCGGCCAACAGGCGGCGAGCATGCGTCTCGCAACCGGGCCAACTGTCCCGGATGCATCCTGCACCGCACCGCGCAACAGCGGCAATTCGGCGACCAAGCCTTCAAGCACGCCTTGAAAGTGCTGCCAGGCGCGCTCGAAGGCGAGACTCACCGCCCCCCCGTCGCCCCGCGCTTCGATCACCAGATCGATCGGCCCGTGCTGGAAGTGCACGCGGTGCGCGTCGAGCCTCGCGAATACCGGGCCGCTCATATCATTTGACCAGCGGCCATGGGTTTGCACCATCCCAATCGATAACCTTGTGGGTGGCTGTAGCCAGCACGTTTTCGAGAGATTGCACGCAGTTCATATGGCCACCCAGCCGCTCGTAGTCGGACAGTTTCATGCTGAATTCCACCGGCGCGACAATCGCCGGTGTCGGCACCCAGCCGAACGACGCCTCGGGCATTTTCATCACGTCGGTCATGACCATGATGCCGCCGCCGGGCCAGACATAGGCCGGTGCGCCGCCGCAGGTCACCTGCACCAGCGCGTCCTTGATGGAACGCGTCAGTGCAATCGGGTTTTCGGTCACCCCGGCGCGCAGAGAACCGCCCGCCCCGCCCATGAACAAGACCGTGCACAAGGCCGGTTCGCAGTTCTCGCCGATGCGGTCGACGACCTTCTTGATAATGGCCGGCATCTCGGCCGCTTGCGGCTGCAGTTTGTCATCGAGGATGAAATAAGCCCAATCCTCGCCGGTGGTGGAGACAAACAGGATGCGCTCGCCGGGCCAGGCTGTTTTCGGGTCTATGCTCTTGATGATTTTCAGCGGATCGGTAATGTCGGTGCCCCCCCAACCCGAACCCGGGTTGGCGACCTGGAAGTAACGGCCGGGCGTTGACTTGCGGCCTATGACCTTGACACCGCCGTCGCGCATGCCAAGAAACTTGCCCGCCTGATGCTCGGACAGCACGCCGGTGATATGGTCATCGACCACCACCACCTCGTCGACATGCCCCTCCCATTGCTTGGCGAAAATACCGATGGTGGCCGAGCCGCAGCCCACGCGCATGCGCTGTTCCTCGACGCCGTTGATGATGGGCGCACGGCCTGCCTGAACCACGATCTTCGATCCGCCTTCGATATCGAATTCGACAGCCTGCTTGTTGCCCAGGGCCATCATCACATCGCAGGTGACGCGGCCTTCCTTCTTGCTGCCGCCGGTCAGGTGGTGAACGCCACCGACTGACAACATCTGCGAGCCATATTCGATGGTGGTGACGTGCCCGACCGCTTCGCCGCCGACGCGTATGGTCGCCTGCTCCGGACCGAGGTAGCGGTCGGTGTCGATCTTGATCTTGAAACTGCAGTAGCTGAATATGCCCTCGGTCACCACCGTGACCATGTCGACGCCCTGGTGTTTCGATGAAACGATAAAGGGGGCGGGTTTGTAATCAGGGTAGGTGGTTCCGGAACCGACGCCGGAAACGAACAAATCACCGTCATCGTCGCGCCAGGCGGGCGCCTCGGAGACATCGGTCGGCGAAGGCGCGACAGGATTGCCGCTCCAACTGCCATCGCTGGAAAACCGCACCAGACGGGCGTTTCCAGCCGGTCGCTGCATCAGCACCAGCGGATCAACGCGCGTCAGCGTCCCGCCAAGGTTGGCGTAGCGGTCGCAGGCGCCGGATCTTCCCTCGGTGATGTTGCACAGCACAGGGCAGGCGTTGCAGACGATTTTCCCGGCGCCGCTCTCGGCTGCATCCGGTACCAGGTCGGGCGCGGGATCGGCGTGGGTTGTGCTCATGGGCGTGATTTCTCCAGCAGCAGTTTGCGCAGGCGGTCGGGTGTGGCCGGCGCATGCCGCACGATCACGCCGGTGGCGTCGCGAATCGCGCCGAAGATGGCCGGCGCCGTCGCGATCAGTGCCGGCTCGCCGACGCCCTTGGCGCCATACGGGCCGAGCGGTTCAGGATCCTCGATCAAAAAGACATCGATGGGCGGGATGTCGCCCACGGTCGGAATCAGGTAGTCGTGCAGGTTGTCGGTTTTGCCCGCCTGGTAGTCCTCCATCAGTGCAAGGCCAAGCCCTTGTGCGACGCCACCATGCACCTGGCCTTCGACTTGCGTGAGGTTAAGCGCGCGACCGACGTCATGGGCGGCGCCGATGCGCAAGACCTTCACCGTTCCCAGTTCGATATCAACCTCGACCTCGGCCATTTGCGCTGCAAAGGCGTAGGTCGCGTAAGGCACGCCCTGCCCGTCCTTGTCCAAGGGAACGGTGGGCGGGTTGAAGGTGCCTTCCCCGAACAACACTTCGCCGCGCTCGTCACAGGGCAGTTCATTCAGCTTGATGCGCTTCTCGCCGCCGGCATCCCGTGCGACAAGCTCGCCGTTTTCTAACGAAAGGCTTGCGTCGGCCTTTGCTTCAACCAGCGCCAGCATGCGCGCGCGCAATTGCTCGCCGGCCAGCCGCGATGCGCTGCCCGAAACGAAAGCTTGGCGTGACGCCGAGGTTTTGCCGGCATCGGCGGTGAGATCGGTGTCGCCCATGACAAAATCAATCGTCGACATCGGCAGGCCCAGCGCGTCGGCCAATACCTGCAACAGCGTGGTATTGGAGCCTTGCCCAATATCGACAGCGCCGTTGTAGAACATGATGCGACCGGTTTGCGTCAGACCGGCGCGCATGGTCGAGGGATTGGCGATGAC
>CAITSH010000453.1 GCA_903895005.1 uncultured Pseudomonadota bacterium | reverse complement strand
TCTACCTGCAGGCACACAAACCCGAGGTCTGTTACCCGGCGCAGGGGTTCACGCTCCATGCGAACGAACCAGGCAACCTGAGCACAGCCTTCGGTGCTATTCCGGTCAGGCGGCTCTCGACTTCTATGGGGCCGCGCAAGGAGCCGGTCACCTACTGGTTCACGGTCGGCGACAGGGTCGTGGAGGGAACCATTTACAAACGCCTGGTGGAGATGCGATACGGACTGACCGGGCAGATACCCGACGGCCTGCTGTTTCGCGTTTCGTCCATCGACGCCGACCCGGCGCGCGCCTATGTCGTGCACGAAAAATTCGTCAACCAGATGCTCGAAGCGATCCCCGCCGAGGACAGGCAGCGTCTCAGCGGTCTCGGCAAGGGTTGATTTGCGTCGTGTTCCGGGCTGCCCGGGTCGGGTCGCCTTGACCGTGACATTCCAAAAATACAGTTTTCAAGCGTGGTTGGGGGCAGGGTAGTCGCTCCCGGCTGCGGCTTGGGGTGGAGCAGCAATGATTCTGGTTACTGGCGGTGCGGGATTCATCGGCGCAAATTTTGTGCTGGACTGGTTGCGGAAATCGGATGAGCCGGTGTTGAACCTCGATAAGCTCACCTATGCCGGCAACATGGAAAGCCTGCGTGAGATCGAGGGGGATCCACGCCATGTTTTTACATGTGGCGACATCGGCGACGGAGGGCTGATTGCGCGACTCTTGCGGACGCATCGTCCGCGCGCGGTGGTCAATTTTGCCGCCGAGTCTCATGTGGACCGGTCAATTCACGGACCCGAGGCTTTCATTCAGACCAATATCATCGGAACCTTCCGATTGCTGGAGGCGGTTCGCTCCTATTGGTCGGGGCTGGATGAAACGGCCATGGCCGAATTCAGTTTTTTGCATGTTTCAACCGACGAGGTCTACGGGTCGCTGGGGCCGAATGACCCGCCATTCACGGAATCGCACCGTGTGGAGCCCAACAGCCCTTACTCGGCGTCAAAGGCGTCCTCTGATCATCTTGTGCGCGCCTACCACCATACCTACGGACTGCCGGTCCTGACAACCAATTGCTCCAACAACTACGGACCCTTCCACTTTCCGGAAAAGTTGATTCCGCTGGTCATTCACAACGCGCTTGCCGGACGCCCGCTGCCCATTTATGGCGACGGCCGGCAGGTTCGCGACTGGTTATATGTGACCGATCATTGCGCCGCGATACGCCGGGTGCTTGAGGCGGGGCAACCGGGAGAGACCTATAACATCGGCGGCAATAATGAAAAGCAGAATCTGGAGGTGGTGCGGACGCTGTGTGCTGTCCTTGACGAGTTGCAGCCGCGCGATGACGGTGTGAGTTACAGCGCGCAAATAACGTTTGTGAAGGACAGGGCCGGGCACGACCGGCGATACGCGGTCGATGCGACACGGATAAAAAGCGAGTTGGGTTGGACTCCGGCCGAAACCTTTGAAACCGGGATTCGCAAGACTGTACGCTGGTATCTGGACAATCAGGCTTGGGTCAAAAATGTCACGAGCGGCGCCTATCGCGAGTGGGTCGGGAAGCAATACGGAACCTGATGGCGTACGGCAGATCATGATGGGTCGCAATTGAACGCACAGGTCGAAACTCCGGCGCACGGCCGTCGTATGCCCGAGCTCGACGGCTGGCGCGGCACGAGTATCGCGCTGGTTTTGGCAGCGCATCTGCTCCCCCTCGGACCCAAAGTGCTTGCCTTGAACGATATGGCCGCGGCGATGGGCATGAGCCTGTTCTTCATTCTTTCCGGTTTCCTGATTACCGGATTTTTGATCGGCGAACCCAAACCCGGCGTCGCTGATTTTCTGGTGCGGCGGTTTGCACGCATCCTGCCGCTCGCATGGCTTGCGATGGGCGTGGCCTTGTGGATGGCGGGGTCGCCTGCGACCGCGGGTGCGTACGCATCCCATTTTCTGTTTTACGCTAACCTGCCGCCGTTCCCGCTCACCGATGTCACGGCGCACTTTTGGAGCCTGTGCGTCGAGATGCATTTTTACCTCGGTATTGCGGTTCTGTTCGCGATCGGAGGACGCCGCGGGTTGATGCTGTTACCGGCCTTGTGTATCGGCTTCACGGCCCTGCGCTTAAGCTACGGTGAAGAGCTGTCAATCCAGACGCAATTCCGGATTGACGAGATTTTGGCCGGAGCCGTACTGGCTTTGGCGCTCGCGGGGAAATTCGGCGCGTGGCCCGGCAGAACCTTTCGCACGGTCAGCCAACCGCTGCTCGTCCTCTTGCTCGCGGTGGCGAGCCATCCGGACAGCGGTTTCATGAATTACCTGCGGCCGTATTTTGCAGCCTTGTTGGTGGGGGCGACGATCGCCCGCGCGAATACCCGCCTTGGCACCCTGCTTCGGCACGGTACGTTGCGTTACATGGCCGAAGTATCCTTCGCGCTTTACGTGATTCATCCTTTGCTTGCACATACCTGGCTTGGTGCGGGTGAAGGCTGGGAAAAATACGTAAAGCGGCCGCTGCTTTTTTGCGTGCTGTTTGGCCTGGCGCATCTCTCCACGTTTTATTACGAACGGCCTTGGATGCGCGGGGGGCATTTGCTCGGGGCCCGCCTGTCGCCACAGGGTTCGGCGGCCTCGCCCGGGACTGTTCATCCGGAGCGCCTGCGTTGATGGCTTCTCAGGCATCAACGGTTTAACAAGAATGCATCAAACAAAAGGGAATGACATGACTTCGCGTAAGGGCATCATCCTCGCCGGAGGATCGGGCACCCGCCTGCATCCGGTCACCATTGCGGTGTCCAAGCAATTGCTGCCGGTGTACGACAAGCCGATGATCTATTACCCGTTGTCCACACTGATGCTGGCGGGTATTCGCGAAATTCTGATCATATCCACGCCGCAGGACACGCCGCGTTTTACGCAACTGCTTGGCGACGGCAGCCAGTGGGGTTTGTCGATCTCCTACGCGGTGCAGCCGTCTCCGGATGGGCTCGCGCAGGCTTTTATCATCGGGCGGGACTTTGTCGGTTCCGGCGACTCGGCGCTGGTGCTTGGGGACAACATTTTTTACGGGCACGATTTTGCCAACGATTTGCGTCGCGCCTCGGCGCATCGCGAAGCGGCCACGGTCTTCGCCTATCCGGTCACCGACCCCGAGCGCTACGGGGTGGTCGAATTCAATACCCTTGGCAAGGCGATCAGCCTCGAAGAGAAACCGAAGGAACCAAAATCCCGCTATGCCGTGACCGGCCTTTATTTTTACGATAACCGCGTGCTTGACATCGCCGCAACCCTGAGGCCCTCGCCGCGCGGGGAACTCGAGATCACCGATGTCAATCGCGCCTACCTGGAGCTGGGTGCTCTTGACGTGCAGGTCATGGGGCGTGGTCACGCCTGGCTGGACACCGGCACGCACGAGTCGATGATAGACGCGACCTTGTTCATTGCAACAATTGAAAAGCGCCAGGGCCTCAAAGTGTCGAGTCCTGAGGAAATCGCCTGGCGGTCCGGATGGATCTCGAACGCGCAGCTCGACCGCCTTGCACAAGCGATGGCTAAAAACGGTTACGGACAGTATTTGCTGGGCTTGCTTACCGACAGGGTGTTTGGCTCGTGAAGGTGATCGAAACGACCTTGAAGGGCGTACTCATTGTCGAGCCGTCTGTTTACGGCGATGAACGGGGCTTCTTTTTCGAGAGCTTCAACGCGAGGCGGTTTGCAGAGCTGACCGGGTTTTCTCCCCCTGTCATGCAAGACAACCACTCCCTTTCGGCGCGCAATGTGCTGCGCGGTCTGCATTACCAGATACGCCAGCCCCAGGGAAAGCTGGTAAGAGTGATCGCTGGCGAAGTGTTTGATGTCGCAGTCGATCTTCGGCGTAATTCGCCTACGTTCGGGCGCTGGGAGGGATTGGCGCTGTCAGCCGAGAATCGACGGCAGCTTTGGATACCGGAGGGATTCGCGCATGGATTCGTGGTTACGTCGAGCAGTGCCGAGGTTTTGTACAAAACCACCGACTATTGGGCCGCCGAGCACGAGCGCTGTATCCGTTGGAATGACCCCGCGCTAGGGATACGCTGGCCCCTGGATTGCGCTCCGGTTCTTTCGACAAAGGATGCGCTGGGCAGAGAGCTCTCCGAGGCGGAAGTTTTTGACTGAAACCGGCAAACGCGCGTCCTTGCGGAGCAGGCTGTGCGAGGTGCGGGATTAAACCGCAGAAATGCTTGTGCGAGCCGGTGCACTTGTGGAAAAGTGAAACATTCGCCCGTTAGAATCAAGGTCGAATAGCCTGACAACGGGCAAATGCAGCAACAACTGCGCGATGTTTGACTGAAGTTCAGTTGATAACAGAGTGCTGGTCGTCGCTGCTTGCTCTTGTTAGAAACGAGTATGCGGGAAAGATTCAAAACGAATTGACGGAAAAGCTGGCGAATTCGCCATCACTTTCCCGGAATGGTCGAGATACAGCATCGAGACGCCGGATGACCGGCGCAAAAAAATAGGGAGTGCGGCTGTAACCGCACTCCCGAACCGGCAATACCCGAGCTTTGACTGAACAGGCTGCACGTTGTTTGGCCACAAAGTGGCTGATAACAGTGTGCTGGCCGTATCAATGACGAAATCACTCTAGGTACCGCATCTAAAGTATCGGATTGATTGGAGTTTTTATAAATAGTCCATTCGGACTATTTTGTGACTTATTTGTCACAGCAGAAATGTAATATTTCCCGGGCGATGGGAGGCGGCATTCCTCCCGGGTTCGGCTAGATTGTCGCGCCTCGGCGACGCGTTTAAGAAAAAGGCAGGCGGTCTATTCGAGCAATGTTCTCATGCTGCGTTTGATCGAATCGATAGACTTTTTCGCGCTCCGCGCCAGGCGTTCCGCCGGCATTGCGACGCCACCCTTCCAGTACTCGTCCGGACGGGCCTTGAAAAGCGTGGAGTGGTGGGTGCCGTCCCACTCCGCGGGGGCTTCCTTTGTGTAGTAATACGCGGCGAAAGACTTGCGCATCCGCTGCGGAGGACAGGTTATCGGTGTCACGCCGTGCCAACTGATCGAACTCGTAGCAAAGCCCGCCGCGCGGTTGAACGCCGGGGCAATCCGGCCGACACACTTGGTGACGTCCTTGTTCCACAGATCAAGGTATCCGCCATCGCTTTCTTGCCAGTCCTTGTTGAAATAGATCAGGATGTTCAGTCGGCGATGGAGTTGCAGTTCCCTGTTGAAATTGAAGTCCACGTGGACATCAAGGTGGCCGCCGGAATTCGTCTCGTGGATCCCCCCGCCGTCGAGCGACGGGTCTGCGAGGAGGTTTGGGATCCCGGACATTTGCGACATCGCCGAAACAAATTCTGGCGACGAAAGCAATTCATGCAATTTGTGGATCGCAGGGGGGAAAAATTTTGCGTCGGTGATTTGCACCTTCCTCTTCTCGTTCACCGCGCTGAACATGCGTCCGTGCGTCAGTGCTTCGGCGAAGCTTGGGAAGGCGTCGTGTACCTCTTCGGCAAACGACGCTTCGAGAAAGTCATCGATACAAAAATGCGGGAAAGCCGGAGCGTTCGCCATCTTGACGTTCAAATCCCGGAAATCCAATTCGTTCAAAAGCGGAATGTTCATATTCAAGATCCGTCAGTTACTGCGCATTGTTCTGATGCTGAATGAAGGCCGTTTCGCAGTATCAGGCAGTCTCGATCTGCCGGTGACGTCACCGTGCCTGGCTTAGGCGCTCTTGCGCCGCATCAGCACGATACCGCCCAATCCGAGCGAAAGGAGCAGCAGCGCAGAGGGTTCGGGCACCGCGGAAACCGTGAGGTTCGCCAGCGGCTGGGAGAGGATGATTTCGGCGACAAAATCGTTATAGTCGCGGTCCCCAAGGCTGGCAGAGCGCGGGTCGCGGTCCTCCCAGGCAATGAAGTAATGCGGCACCGAGTCCGGCACTTGAAAGGTGACCATGTAATCAAGGCTGGATTTGCCGCTGTTGGCGTAGCCGGCGCGCGCAGGATCCGAACTGATCCGGTAGCCCATGGAGATGTCATCGAGAACGAAAGCAAAGGGGACGCCCGCGGCGACCGGGATGGTTGTCCATGCCGGGCTTGAGGTGCTAACGAGATCCGACGACCGTGTGTCACCGAAATAGGATGCGTTGTGCGTGACCTGCACTTTGCCGTTACCCGCCGCGGCGGCCAGCGAACGGAACCCGGATCCGTCATCAATGCCGATACGGCTGGTGTCACCGGCATAGCGGCTTACTGCAAGCAACTGGCCGCCCTGGTTCGACAGGTTTTGCCAGAGTTTGTCCACGGCATCATCGACGCGCACAAACGGCCCCTTGCCAAGGTCCTTTTCGAAAATGGAGATCAAGGACATTGCACCGCTGTAGGTTCCGGCGCCAGCGCAAAATGAGCCGATAAGGCAGCGTTCGCTGCCGTTGCCGCCACCGACCGGGTTGATGTAGGTGGTTTCTGCCATCGCCGTTGCAGATCCAAGTAGCGCCGGGATTGCGAGGGCAAAGAGCGTATGAATGCGGGAGAGAATCATGATGGTTTTGGCGGACACAATAGTGGACTCGCCGCAGCCTAATTTATCAATGTTAAGAAATTAACCGTCCGTATGGGCTGGACAGACTATTCCGGGTGGGGAGGGTGGCGGTCTTTGTCCGGCCGCCGCCTGTTTCCCTTGTTGTACCGGAAGGTTCACCGCAGAAAATTCACGTCGTGAGTCAGGCGGACGCGAGTTTCGGGCGAGGGCGCACCTCGCCAAGTTCCGCGAGGTACTGCGCAAAATCCTTGCCTATCTCCGGATGGGTGAGACCGAAGGCAATCGTTGCCTTGAGGTAACCCAGCTTGGAGCCGCAGTCGTAACGTGTACCCTCAAACTCGTATGCGAGGACTTGTTCCTCGCGCAGCAATGACGCAATGCCGTCGGTCAGCTGGATTTCACCACCGGCCCCGGGTTTCACCCGGTCAAGATGTGAAAATATGCGTGGTGAAAGTATGTAGCGTCCAACCACGCCAAGGGTCGAGGGCGCGTCGGCCGGGCTGGGTTTCTCCACGATGCCGGTGACCTGATGCGAACTGTCGAGTTTTGCCCCGCATTTCACGATACCGTATTGCGAGGTTTCCTCGCGCGCGACGTTCTGCACGCCAATGACCGAACACCGGTAGTACTGGTATTGATCCACCATCTGGGAAAGTACCGGGCGCGTCGCGTCGATGAGGTCATCGGCGAGCAGCACGGCGAAAGGTTCGTCGCCAACCACTGAACGCGCACATTGGACCGCGTGCCCCAGCCCCAGCGTATCCTGTTGCCGGATGAAAATACAGTTGACACGCGCTGGAACGAGGTCGCGAACCATGCCCAGAAGCTTGTCATTGCCCCTTGATTCGAGCGCTTTTTCCAACTCGTAAGCCCGGTCAAAATGGTCTTCTATCGCGCGCTTGCTGCGTCCTGTGATGAAGATCATCTCGGTCATCCCGGCGGCTACGGCTTCTTCCACCGCGTACTGTATGAGCGGCTTGTCGACGATGGGCATCATCTCCTTCGGGCTTGCCTTCGTTGCAGGCAAAAAGCGGCTGCCTAGTCCTGCCACGGGGAAAACGGCTTTGGTAACGCGCTTCGATTCATCCTTGCTGGTCATGGTGCGTCCTTTCGAAGTTTTCGGTAACGCTCGAGCACGCGCGGCACGTAGGCCAACGTCTCGGCGAAGGGGGGGATACGGCGTTTGTGGCGCTCAACGGCCTCCTCGCCGGCGTTGTAGGCGGCGAGGGCGAGGTCGATCCGACCGAAACGGTCAATCAGGCTTCGCAAGTAGCGCGTGCCGCCCGCGATGTTTTGTTCCGGATCGGTGCGGTCCTTCACCCCAAACCTTCCTGCAGTCGCCGGCATGAGTTGCATCAGTCCCTGGGCGCCCTTGGGTGAAAGGGCGGTCGGGTTGTAGCCGGACTCGACCGAAATCAGTGCGTGCAGCAAAGCGGGGTCAACGCCCTCGCGTGCCGCCGCGATTGTGATGAACGACCCGTAGGCTGCTGATGATCCGCGTTGCGCCCGCACGGGCGCGTCGACGGCGGGGAATGCAGAAGACGGGTCGCTGAGGTAAAGGGTGTACCGTGCATCACGCCGTTCGTCGGCGAAATGAGGGCTCCCGTCCGGCGCAACGTAGGCGTAAATGTCACCGGCGAAGACGGCCGCGGAGCCTGCCAGGCATACGCACAAAAGTACAAGCCTAAGCATCATCGCCGGCATGAAGGGCTCGCGCGCGCATGTACAGGATGCTGCCTGTCAGCGTCCCGGCAAGAAGGTCGGTCATAAAATCCATCATGTCGGCGCTGCGCCCAGGAAGCGTTCCCTGGTGCAACTCGTCGAGCGCGCCCAGGCAGACGACTGCGACGATCGCCGCAATCGGCATGCGTCCCGCTGTCCCGATCCACACCAGCACGGTGAGCGTCGAGAAGACGGAAAAGTGCGCAAGCTTGTCCCAGGGGGCGGGGATCAGGTTCACCGCGACCGGTTTGGCGCCAAGCCAGAACAGGTTTACCGCAATGGCCAGTGCCACGAGCAGGCATGAAACGCGCATGGCGTATTCCAAAGTGAAGCGGTGCGGAAGAACGGTCATGGCACGCGGCTGTAAAGGTCTTCAAAGCGCACGATATCGTCTTCTTCGAGGTAGGCGCCGGATTGCACCTCGATCATTTGAAGCGGAATGCGCCCCGGATTTTCGAGACGGTGCGTGACACCGAGGGGGATGTAAGTCGACTGGTTTTCAGACAGCAGGACAACTTCCTCGCCACGGGTGATCCGCGCCGTTCCCGTCACGACGACCCAGTGTTCAGCCCGGTGGTGATGCATTTGGAGGGAAAGTTTTGCGCCTGGCTTTACCGTGATGCGTTTGACACGAAAGCGCGTTCCCGCATCAATGTCCTCGTAACTGCCCCAGGGCCGGAACACCGTGCTGTGCGCGAGGCACTCTGGACGGTTTTCCGCGCGCATTTGCTCCACAATCTGGCGCACGCGCTGTACGCCCTCTTGCGATGAAACGAGGATTGCGTCCGGCGTTTCGACGATGACGAGGTTTTCGAGGCCGATGCCAACGACGAGGCGCTTTCCCGCGTTGACGTAACAATCACGCACATCCTCAAGGCGCACATCGCCGACGATCACGTTACCGTCGTCATCTTTTGCATGCACGTCCCACAAGGCGTTCCATGACCCGATATCGGACCACTCCAGCTCGGCGGGCACCATTGCAGAACGTGCGGTGTGTTCCATCAGCGCATAGTCGATCGAGATGGAGGGGCAATTCGAAAAGCTTGCGGTTTCGAGTCGCAGGAAATCCTGATCGCGTGTCGCGCCGGACAGGGCCTTGCGACACGCGGCGACCAGCGCCGGTTGCAAGGCCTCCAGTTCCGCGAGATATTGCGCGGCGCCGAACAAAAACATTCCGCTGTTCCAGTAATGCCGTCCTGTCTCCACGAAATGGTTGGCTATTTCGATTTCCGGCTTTTCAATGAATTCGGCGACGTCATAACAGCCTTCAAGGCCCGGTAGTGCGGCCCCCCGCTCAATGTAGCCGTAGCCTGTTTCGGCCCAGCGCGGTGTCACGCCAAACGTGACAAGGTGACCGGCCTCGGCGACCGCGGCACCGCGGGCCACGAGCCGATGAAAGGCGTCCGCATCCGGTACATGGTGATCGGCCGGTAACACTAGCATCAGGGCATCGCGTTCTTCCGCGACAAGTCGGAGCGCGGCGATCGCGGCAGCGGGGGCCGTGTTGCGACCGACGGGCTCAAGTACAAGCGCTGCCGGGGTCACGTTGGCCGCACGAAGTTGTTCGGCGGCAAGGAATCGATGGTCGTTACTGGCAATCACAACCGGTGGCCGTACACGGTCGATACCCGACAGTCGTGCGAGCGTGGCCTGAAAAGGACTTCCGCCGGGCAGAAGCGGCAGGAATTGCTTCGGCATGGTCTGGCGCGACATCGGCCAGAGTCGTGTTCCGCTGCCGCCGGAAAGAATGACGGGATACAGGTTCATGGTGGAGGAGCGATTCTTCGGATTTAGTAGGCGTTGCGATCGCGCAACACGACCAGCACGGTTTTAAGGATGATTTCAAGGTCAAATCGCAGCGTCCAGTTGCGCAGGTAGGCGAGGTCATGCTCGATGCGCCCCTGCATTTTTTCCAGCGTGTCGGTCTCGCCGCGCAGCCCGTTGACCTGCGCCCATCCTGTGATCCCGGGCTTGACCTTGTGCCGCACCATGTAGCCGCGACTCAGTTTCCGGTATTGCTCGTTATGCGCCACCGCGTGCGGCCGCGGGCCGACGACGCTCATGCGTCCCTGCAGCACGTTGATGAACTGGGGCAGCTCATCAAGTGAAGTCTTGCGCAAAAACGCGCCGAGCTTGGTGACGCGTTGGTCGTTCTTTGTTGCCTGGCGTATTTCTCCGCCGTCCTCGCACACGGTCATTGAGCGGAATTTGTAGACGATGATTTCACGTCCATCGAGACCATAGCGGCGTTGCTTGAACAACACCGGTCCCGGAGAGCCCATTTTTACCGCCACGGCAATCGCCAACAGTACCGGCGAAATCATGATCAGGATGAGGCTTGCTATTACGATATCCGACAAGCGCTTGACCAGCGCATTGACGCCATAAAATGGCGTTTCGCAAACCGCCACAAGGGGCACATCGCCGATGCTGTCCATACGCGCCTGGATGAGGTCGAACAGGAAAATATCCGGCGTGAAATACACCGATGCCGTGGTGTCGCGCAGCCCCTCGAGCAGCTTGAGGATGCGTGGCTGCGACGCCATCGGCAGGCTGATGTAGATGAGGTCGATCCGGTTCTCCCGGGCGAAATCGGCAAGGCTGCTCATTTTCCCGAGCAGGGGCGCCGATTGCATGTCTCCGAGCCGGGCGGGTTCGCGGTCGTCAAAATAGCCGACCATCCGGATGCCAAGCGATGGTGTCTGGCGGAACTGCGTTGCGAGCTTTCTTCCGATGTCCCCTGCGCCGGCAATCACGGCGGTTCGCTGCATGCCCTCCACGGCCATCACGCGCGGCAGAAGAACCGGGGTGAGGCGGTGTGCTGTGAAAAGGACAAACGGCACCGCAATCCCCCAGCTTGCCATCACCTGCAGCGGGAACAGCGCAAGAGTATGGGTCGCCCAGCCAAGCAGAACGAGGATGGCGGCGATTACCGACCAACTGACCAACACTTCCCGTATCAGCGCGGCAGTGCTTGTCGCGACGGGCGGGCTGCCTGGAAATGTGAGTGAAAATACCAGCAGGGTGAGAATCAGGTACGGGCCCTGAAAGTCTTCACCGAGAATGCTCGTCACGGCGAAGAGCGTCGCGATGATTAGCACCGGGTCGAGAGTGATGCGAAGCAGCGACGCGGAGGTCAGCTGGGACCGTAACAGCTGTGGCTGGTTGTTTGCTGCGGCGAACATCGTGGAGTTCCGGATGGAGCGGGATTTCCCCCATCTTAGGCGGCGTGTGTGACAGTGGAATAACGCCGCGACGAAATGTGTATGTCACTGCGATATGCATTCGAAAAAGCAGTTTTCGTTGCGTAGTCCGAATGGACTATATGGATCGAAAAGTAGGTGCTTTCAGAGGCGTCGCATTGCAGCATTGTGCGATACGCCGCTGGAACGGCACGTCGGCCGGTTCCTGAAAAAAGAGAATCCGCCGAAGCGGGTTCTCTTTTAAAGCATGAACTGCATTTATCAGGACACGCGGCGCCTTGCGATACTGCCAAGTGCGAGCAGGCCCACGCCCAACATGGCGAGGGTAGAAGGTTCCGGCACCGCCGTTACCGAAGGTGTTGCGACGACATAGTCCTGGCCGACGCCGCCGGCAGCCCGGTCAACCTGATACAGCGTGAGGCTGTACATGTCCGGGCCGGAGTAGCTCAGGTTGCCCAGCAAGGCCGCCGCACCCGAGACCAGCGCGGCGTTGGTGGAGCCGTTGACCTTGACGATGCCGGTATTCAGGTTCTTGTCGTCGTTCGCAATTTCCCAGAGTGCCAGCTGAAAGGCCGCCGCATTGGCAGCATTGCTCACGGTGCCGGCATAGAATTTGTTGAAGAGGTTCTTGATGTCGGTGTACTGGGTGGCGAAGACGCTGGCGATGCTGTGTGTCGTCGACGGCGTGTAGTTCGGGTTGAAGGCGGTTGTCGAGAAGTGCAGGGAATCGATGCAATAGGCGGCAAAGCTGGTCGGTGAAGCCCCGTTGCTCGTTGCAGAGACTTCGATGTTCTGGAAGCCTGCCCAATAGTTGTTTAAGCCCACCGGCAGCGTAAGCGAGCCGGAAGCTTGGCCCACCCCCAGGGATGCCTCGCGCACCCAGACGTCGGCGTTGGCCGCCGATATCATGCTTGCAGACAGCGAAAGTGCGATGATGCTCTGTTTTATGAAACCAGAGAATACCGCGCCGCAACCGTTCCGCTCGCCGCAAGGCTTGCTGGTTGTGTTCATTTAAGCTCCCGTAGAAATCAGGCACGGTCGGACTGGCCCCCCGATCCACCAAACTACAATCCGAGTATCGCTTGGAGTTGTTACATCACTTCGCTTTCGTGCTTCGCACAACAGTGCGCTGAACGGACTAGCCCATGGGAGGCGGCGTCGCGTTTGCGTCCTCCGCAAGATCACGAGTCCGTAATCGGCGGCGTTAGACGGCGATGACGCGAAATAGATATTGCAAAAGCTCGCGGAACCGGCGGATGGGAATTCCAAGATCTCGGCTTTAGGATGTTGCACCTATCCGTCATAAAAAATAGTCCAAATGGATCATGAGGGTATTCGGCGTTCAGGCCGTGACGACGGAAGATTGTCGCGGTCGGAGTAGGGAGCACAAATCGCGATTGAGCAGATTTTTCGTCCCGAGATTCATCTCGATGATGCGTTGAAGCGCAGACTCCTCGCCGCGGGTCAGATTGCAGAGTTCGAGGCCTATCATTCCCTCCGAAGCACAGTGTGCCGTACTGGCAGCTATCTCCAGGATCTGTCTTCCTTCTTGGGTAAGTACCCGCAGCGTGCACGGGACGCGCTCCCGGATTTCGCTGCGTTTGTCGATTTTGATCAAAGCGCCGCGCAGGGAGATATCGACCAGCTTGGCATCGTAGTAGCGAGGGAAGAGCGTAAGGATTGCGTTTGCGTGGAATGGGAAACGCACGTGAGTTCGACGTTCGTTTGACGTGAAAATTGGCATGATTGAATACTCCCGGTAGGGTGATGCGTCCGTAACGGTTCAAAGAAACGGACCGGTATTTGTCTATTGCTTACTTTGGCGGCTTGTAATGATCTGGACAGCCAATACTGGCGCGGGTTTTCAGCCTATTCGGTTTCCGTCTCGGGACGCGAACGCAGGAACTGGCCGAGCGCCTCGTAGGTGTCGGGAACGGATGCCTCGTCGTCGAATTGCTCTGAATCACCTGGTTCGGCAATCGCGAACCCTTCATCCAGCAAACCGCGAAACTGCATTTCGCGCACGAGTTCAGCGTATGTCAGGCTGCTGAATCCAGCGAAGCCCTGTTCGAACATCTCGCGCAACCAGCCGGCGCCAGTGTCATCGAGCGCTGCCCGCAACGAAAAGGCTACGAGTTGGTCAATCATGTTTTGTCGAGTTGCCATCATGGCTGTTCCAAATTGGTAAAAGGAATGCTGTTGGGGATTGAAGGTTTTCGATCAATGCTTTTCTCCAACACACCTTAACCGTTGGAAGTTAAGAAAATATGTTGCAGAGGTTTTGTTCCTTCCATATGGGGTTGCCGGAGTGGGCTGGCGCAATGCGTCTAACGGCACATCGTGACCACCGGAATTGTCATTAACCTCGTTGTCATCTTCGCGGCATAGACTCCGCGTTCTCGTGCAACCGTGCACGGAATCTACAGACCCAAGCCCAACGTGAGAAAAAGTTCGGCCCATTCATTTGGTTCATCGCGAGTCCGCGCGTCGCGCGGATCGCGCGGGTTCACCCTGCTTGAACTTCTCGTTGTCATGGTGATCATTGGCCTGCTCGCGGGTTTTGTCGCGCCAAGGTATTTCGGCCAGATCGGCAAGTCCGAGGTGAAGGCGGCGCGCGCCCAACTTGACGCAATCGAAAAGGCGCTTGATCAGTACCGGCTGGACACCGGGCATTACCCGGCTCTTGAAGCGGGGCTCGCCGCGTTGATTTCCAAGCCGCCAACAGAACCGAAGTGGGCGGGGCCCTACCTGAAGAAGGACGTTCCGCTCGATCCGTGGGGGCGCCCCTACGTTTACAAATTCCCCGGTGAACACGCTGAATTCGACCTGCTGTCCTATGGCAAGGACGGCCAGCCGGGCGGTAGCGGCGAAGCCGCCGATATCACCAACTGGTGAGGCGGTTGCCGAAATGAATTTCGAAATCAAGGCGATTGATGCGGCGCGCGGGGTGAGCATGATGCTGGTCGATGCCGCCAGCGAATCCGAGGCACGTGCCCAGGCCGCAAGCCGCGGGTTTACGGTGCTGCGGGTGCGCACCGCAAAACCGCCTTTGTGGTCGCGTCGAGGAAAATTCCCGCTGGTTTTGTTCAGCCACGAACTCGTCGCGCTTCTTGACGCAGGGCTGAGTCTTATCGACGCCTTGCAGACGCTGGCCGAAAAGCACCAGCAGGCCGACGCGAAGGCTGTGATGGGCCGAGTCCTCGAGCGCCTGTACCAGGGACTCCCTCTGTCCCGGGCTCTGGAGAGCAGTCCTCACGCGTTTCCGCAGTTGTATGTCGAGATGGTGCGCGCCAGTGAGCGTACCGGGGACCTGTCGCGCTCGCTCGCGCGCTTTGTCGACTACCAGGGGAAGATAGACGTGGTGCGCTCGAAACTGGTCACCGCCTCCATATATCCGCTGCTGCTGTTCGGCGTTGGCGGTGTGGTGACGCTCTTTCTACTGGGTTATGTGGTTCCCAAGTTCAGCGCGATCTACGTCGACCTGGGGCGCGAGCAGCCTCTTTTGTCCAGGATGCTCATGGAATTCGGTCGATTTGTCGGTGAGAACGGAATCCTGGTGCTCCTGGGGACGGTGACGTTCGTAGGGGCGGCGGTCTTTGTGTTTTCGCGCAAACGCACGCGCGAAGTGCTTGCCGGGCAAATCGCCAAAGTCCCGGGCATCGGCGTGCAAATGCGCGTTTTCCAGTTGGCCCGGTTTTACCGCACTGCAGGCATGCTCCTGAGGGGCGGTGTGCCTGCTGTCACCGCGCTCGACATGGTGGCCGGTCTGCTTGATGCGCGCATGCGCGCCCAACTTGAGCTGGCGACGCGCGAAGTGCGGCAGGGCAAGCCGATTTCTGTGTCTTTCGAAGCGCACGCGCTGACAACGCCGGTGGCGGCGCGACTGTTGCGCGTCGGGGAACGCACCGGCGACATGGGCGGCATGATGGACCGCGTCGCGTCGTTTCATGATGACGAAATCGCCGGCTGGGTGGACCGCTTCACACGACTCTTCGAACCGCTGCTCATGGTGGGCATTGGCGGCATCATCGGTATCATCGTAATGGCCTTGTATATGCCGATTTTTGACCTCGCGGGAAGCCTGCAATGAACGCCCCGGCGCCGCGCGAAATGCACGAGGCATTAAGCGCCGAGGTCATCGCGCGCGCGCGCGCCGGGGCGGCCTCGGGTTCGGTAAAGTTTCTGGAGGCCCTTGAGGAAGAAAGCGGGCTTGAGCCCTCGCGGTTTACGGAGGCGCTTGCGCGGCTTGCCGGTGCCCTGCCCATGGACATGGATGGGCTCCACGCCATCAAACCCGCCTTTGAGGTGCTGCCGTATGCGGACGCCGTGTCGCGGGATTGCATTCTTTTCCGGCGGGATGACGGCGGCCTGATCATGGTTGTTTCCGACCCGTTTGATCTTGATTTGCGCGCTTGGTGCGAGGAGCGGATTGATGGCGCGGTGACCTGGAAGATCGCCCACCGCGCGGATATCGGTGCCTGCCTGAAGCGCCATGAAGAAACCATGCGCGCCATGGACGGCATGGCGCAGCAGACGGAGCAGGCGCATTCCGAAGGCCGTTCCGAGGACCTGTCACTGCGATCCATAAACAGCGATACCAGTCCGATCGTGAAGCTCGTGCACTCGACCTTGTATGACGCGCTCAAGGCCGGGGTCAGCGACATCCACCTTGAGTCAAGCCAGGAGGGGCTTGCCATCAAGTACCGAATCGACGGGGTAATGTCTGCGGTGGCGAAAGTGCCCGGTCTTGAATCCGCAGACCAGGTTATTTCACGGATAAAAGTCATGTCCGAGCTGGACATTGCGGAACGGCGCATTCCGCAGGACGGTCGTTTCAAGGTTTCGGCATTCGGCCGGGAAATTGATTTTCGTGTGTCGATCATGCCCAGTGCGCACGGTGAGGACGCAGTGCTACGCATCCTTGACAAGCAGGCGCTGACAGACGAAATGCGCGGGTTGCGCCTCGACTACCTCGGGTTTGACGCTGCGACCATGGCGGAATTGCGCCGTCTTGCCTCCGAGCCCTATGGCATGCTGCTGGTTACCGGGCCCACCGGCAGCGGCAAGACGACCACACTTTATGCCGCCCTCTCCGAGATAAACCATGGTCGCGACAAGATCGTCACCATCGAAGACCCGGTCGAATACCAGTTGCCCGACGTGTTGCAGATTCCGGTTAACGAGAAAAAGGGCCTGACGTTTGCCAAGGGGCTGCGCTCCATCCTGCGCCACGACCCTGACAAGATCATGGTCGGAGAGATTCGCGACCCGGAAACCGCGCAGATTGCGGTTCAAGCGGCGCTGACGGGACACCTTGTATTTACGACCGTTCACGCAAACAACGTATTCGACGTTCTAGGCCGCTTTGCGCACATGGGACTCGACCCCTATGCGTTTGTGTCGGCGCTCAACGGCATTGTCGCGCAGCGCCTGGTTCGGGTGATCTGCCCCGAATGCAGCGCCGAATCGGTTCCCGAGGCGGCGCTCATCGCGAGTTCCGGAATTTCACCCGAATCGGCGCATCTGTTCCAGTTTCGCGCGGGCCGCGGTTGCGGGAATTGCCGCGGCAGTGGTTACAAGGGGCGCAAGGCCATCTCCGAGTTGCTGGTGCTGAACGATGAATTGCGCGAACTTATCGCGGAACGCTCGCCGGTGCGAAAGATTAAGGAGGCCGCGCAGCGGGGGGGAACTCGCTTTTTGCGCGATGCCGCGATCGACCTGGTGTTCCGGGGCATCACGACGCTTGACGAGATCAATCGTGTCACCCTTGTGGCCTGACCTCGTCAGTGTGCGGCTCGGCCCGCATGCCGTGGAGCTCTCGCGCCGTGGCGGGTGGCCGCGCCGGCGCGAATTGTCCCGTCATCACACTACGCCTGCGCAGCAGCAGGGCGCGGGAAGCGCGGACTGGAGGCCGGCCGTGGCTTGCGCGTTTGACCGCCTGGATTCCCTGCAATGGAGGAACGCAAAGCTGCACGTAGAATTATCGAACCATTTTGTGCGCTACGCCTGCATGCCCTGGGTCGAAGGACTGGGGGCCGAGGATACGCGCACGCTTGCGCGCGAGTGTCTTCGTTCGCGCTACGGTGAGGCTGCACAAACGTGGGAAATCTGCCTTCCGCCCGGGTCACGCGGCGTGCCGCGCATCGTCGCAGGTGCACCGATGGAATTGTTGAACGCATTGCGTGCGGGGGGCGCGCAGCGGCAATTTCGCGTGAGCGCAGTACAACCCGCGCTCTCGGTGATGTCCCGTCGCGGTTCCCTCGGATCGGGCATCGCAACCGGCTGGTTGGTACAAAGCGAACCGGGCCGGGTTTGCCTTGCCCGTTTCAGTGGCGATGCGTGGCAGGGCGTCACCAGCACGCGCACCGGCGCCGACCCTGAGAACGAGCTTGCATCCCTTGTGGAGGTCGAGGCGGTCGCGAACGGAATGAGCCGCAACACCGCGGTGATATTGATCGAGGCCGCGGGCGATTCAGCGGCGGCCGCGTTGGTCGCAAGAGGCTGGACCGTGCGTTCGCTGCCCTCAAACGCCGGACGAGGTGTGCAATGAGGCCGATTGAACTTGATTTTGTGCAAAGTTCCAGGTCGTTCACGCCAAGCGGGGTCGTGTTGCTGCTGCTTGGTGTGCTGGCGATCGCCGCCGATTTTGCCGCATGGCGCCAGATTGATTCCGAAGCGTCGGCCTTGTTGGCCCGAATGCCGCAGCGCGGCAGCGAACGTGCAAGTTCCGTCCCGCCGGGGGGCAATTCCGAGTCCGTCCGCCGACAGATACAGCTGGCCGCAGAAATCATCAAGCGCAAGGCGGTTCCGTGGGACACTTTGTTTCGAGATATCGAAGCGGCATCGGGCAAGGATGTCGGCCTGCTTTCGATTCAACCGGAAACGGCCGGGGCGGTGCTGCGCATCGACGCGGAGGCACGCGATGTTGCGGCGATGGTCGCCTACGTTAACCGGCTGGGGCAGCAATCGTCACTGCGCGATGTGGTCCTCGTGACACATGAGTTTCGGGGGCAGGGCGGACTGCGCGCCGTGCGTTTCGGCCTGAGTGCGCGTTGGGTGCATGCATGAGTCTCACTTCGGCAGTCGGGGCGGTCGTCGTGCGCGTTCAGGATCGGCTTGAATTACTGGACCGTGCCGGAGTGGTTGGAATCGGTTTGCTGGTTTGTGCAGCGGCAATGCTGATGTCGACCGTCCTGCCCGCACAGGATGCGTTACGCGATCTGCAGGCGCGCGACAGTCGTAGCGAAAAAAGTGAACGCAGCGCAAAACCGGTGGTTCCCGGCGCCGAGCAACTGAAGCAGTTTTTCGGTCATTTTCCGCCCGTAACCGAAGCCGCAGATTGGGTTGCACGGGTGCATGCGATCGGTGAGCGCAACGGCCTCGTGCTGGATACCGGCGAATACCGTATGTCTCATGACAAGGATCTGGGCATGGCGCGCTACCAGATCACGCTGCCTGTGAAGGGGGAGTACGCAAAGGTGCGGCGGTTCACCATCCAGGTTCTTGACGAGATTCCGGCCGCCGCGCTTGATGAAGTCACGTTTCGCCGAGATGAGGTTGGAGCAAAGTCAATCGAGACCCGGGTCAGGCTCAGCCTTTACCTGGTTGACAATCGATGAAACAGGGTGTCAAACGCCTCGTGCTCGCCGGCGCGCTGGTGTCTTCGGCCGCCGCGGCGATCTGGGATGGTGGCGACGGCGGTAAGGATCCGCTGCAAACGCGCCGGCCGGTCGCGGCAGAAAAGGGAGCGGCAAGGAGTACGGCGCAACCTGCTCCGCGCCCGGTCGTGCCCGAACTCGACCTTGGCAGCTTCTCACGTCCTGCGGCTGGTGAAGAGGTATCCGATGCCTTCGAGACGCGTTCCTGGTTGCCGCCTCCACCTCCAACCCGGGCCGAGCCGCCGTCGGTCCCCCCGTTTCCGCTGACCTACGTCGGAAAGATTATCGACGCCGGGACTGTCGTGGTGTTTCTCGTCAACAAACAGGAAAAAAGCTATGTCGTTCGTGCCGGTGACAAGATTGACAACACCTACCTTGTCGAGCATATCGACGATACGCGTATGACCCTGACCTACCTGCCGCTGAATCTCCCGCAAACACTCGCCATCGGTGCCGCCCAATGAATCTGTGCAAGGTCTATTTCCTCGCGGCGATCCTGATCGCGGGGCTTGCGGCATGTGCGACAGACCGCTCTTTCAACGAGGGAAAGCGACTGCTCGCCGAGGGCAGCACAGAGGAGGGTCTCTCGCGGATTGAGGAGGCGATTCGCGAGAATCCGGGCAACCAGGAATACCGGGCGTACTTTTTTCGTGAACGCGAAAGACTCGTGGCCAAAACCCTCGAAGATGCGGAGTCAATGCGCCAGCAAGGCAAGCACGACGCTGCCGAGGCCGGTTACGCCCGGGTCTTCAGGCTCGATCCCAATAACCAGAGGGTTCGTGCGGCGATTCTCAACATTCAGTCCGAAAGGCGATGGGCGGACCACCTGGCGGCGGCATTAATGCTGTTTGACCGCGGCGATACTGCGGGAGCAGAAACGCGTTTGCGTGTCATCCTGACCGAGAACCCCGCTCATGAGCCGGCCAAGGCGCTGATGGCGAAGGTCGCCGAGCGTCGTGCGGCAGCCACCGTCCCGTCGGTTTCGCGCGCCGCGCTGGCAAAGCCCATCACGCTGGAGTTTCGCGACGCGAATATCCGTACCGTGTTTGATGTCATTGCGCGCACCTCGGGCATGAACTTCGCCTTCGACAAGGATGTTCGGACCGACACCAAGGTCACGATTTTCGTGCGCAACTCCACCGTGGAGGACGTGATCAAGCTGATCCTCACCACCAACCAGCTCGAGAGCAAGTCGCTCAACGAAAATTCGATGCTGATTTACCCCAATACCGCCGCAAAACAGAAGGAATACACGGAACTGGTTGTCAGGAGTTTTTCCCTCAGCAACGCAGACGCCAAGCAGACGCTCAACATGATTCGCGCCGTCATCAAGACGCGTGACCTGTATGTGGACGAAAAGCTCAACCTGCTGGTGATGCGCGATACGCCCGCCGCGATCCGCCTCGCCGAAAAAATGATCGCGACGCAAGACATGGCCGAGCCGGAGGTGGTGCTTGAGGTCGAAGTGCTTGAGATCAAGCGCAGCCGCCTCACCGACCTGGGCATACAGTTTCCAAACCAGATCACCGTACTCAACATCGTTCCGACGCCAACCACGGTCACTACAGCGGGCGGGGTCGTCACCCAGACCAGCAACGCGACGACAACGAC
>CAITSH010000452.1 GCA_903895005.1 uncultured Pseudomonadota bacterium | reverse complement strand
GACTACTCCACGCGGTTTGAAATGACCTTCGTTTTCGAACCCGGCACCGGAATGAAGTCGTGGCGCAGCACACTGATATTGACGCATTTACCCACAGTTTTTTGAGCAAACGCATGGGCCAACATCCAAGCCCTGCTTGAGATGAGGGATTCCTCCATCCACTTCTACAACCGCTCCGGCGCGTTCCCTGTCCGCCTTCAGGAAATCGGCACCGCCAGCCTAAAGAACTTCGTCGCAGCGACCAAAAGCTGGTTCGGGCGCGACATGTCAGAGTTCAACTTTTACCTGATGCCATTGTCCTTCATTGCGCTGCCACAGCAGGCGGAGGCCGTCGTTCTGAATCACGAGGAAAAGAAGTTCCTCGCCTTCGTGGAGAGCCTCGAACCCGCCAACGATGACGCGGCCTCGCCCTACTCCGTGACGGTGAATATCGACATCAAATTCACCCGCTCCAAAGCAAAGGACGCACTCGGCGTTCAAGTGACGAACAATCCGAACGCCCCGGAATTCCGGCTTACCGAGGAACAAATCCGCAACCGATACCCATGGGACTACGATGAGCTCACTACCGAATGCCAGAAGCGTTACGCGGGTTTCAAAGTCGCCAAGCAATATCACGACATCCGCAAGGCGCTGTTAAAGGACAAGCGTTTCGGCGACATCCGCTACCTCGACCCAGGCAATACCAAGAGCTCCAAGAAGCCCTTTTTCAACCCAAACATCCTTCAAGAACTGGACAAGCACTTCGTTAAGAAGGGTCAGAGCCAGACGGACCAGGCATAAATTATTGATATTTAATCACATTAAGCACGCGTTTGAACCCAGGGAGCGCAAGAATTGGCCTCGCATTTTGACGCACTGGGTTTGGCGGAGTTGCCGCAGTGTCATCGCTCTGAGGTGCTGATGCCGACGAGGACGTCGGCGTTCCGGCCGAGAACTTTTCTCCGTGTCTTGGTGTCTCCGTGAGAGGCTTGCGCCGCAGCGTTTGAGCTTGGTTGAAAAAAGCTAAAAAAGAGCATTGCATGATATCATCAGTGATGTCATTTTTGACGAGTGGAGATTGTGCAGGATACAAATGTTTTCGTCTCAGCGCTGAGGTCGCAGGATGGAGCGAGCGCTGCTGTTTTGGACCGTTGCTTGGCTTCAATTGATCAAGCGTATATGGGGGCTTCCCTTTACTCGGAATACGAGGAATTGATCTCGCGAGACAGCGTGTGGGAGGGTGTTCCGGTATCACGCGAGGAGCGGGAGATGTTGTTCGACGATTTTTGTGCCGCAGCCCGATGGCAAAGAGTGTATTTCCTATGGAGACCGAATCTACCAGATGCCTCGGATGACCATGTGATGGACCTGGCCGTGGCCTGTGGGGTCGAGCATTTGGTGACGCACAATGTGCGAGACTTCCAACACGGCGAGCTTCATTTTTCCCTGCCCGAAGTGGTGACTCCCCTGCAACATTTAGAAAAAAATCGATGAAAACTATTCCCTATCGTTGCGATGAATCGCGGCACAAAGCCCTGCTCGGCGCGGCCAAGGCTTCGGGCACCAGTGTGCAAAGGCTTTTTGACAATTTTGTGACCCATGTCCTTGCGGAGCGCCAACTGGAAGCTCGCTTTGCACTGCGTCAAAAGCGAGGGGATCCGGAGCGGGGTCGTCGTTTGCTGGCGGAGATCAGACAACGGGTGGCGTAGAAAGTCAGAGCCAGAAAGTTCATCATTTCCTCAGAGGGGTCGGTCCCGCGTATCGAGGAATTTTTTAGCCGAGTTTCCGAGTTGCCGCAGTGTCATCGCAATGGGGTGCTGATGCCGAAGAGGACGTCGGCGTTCCGGCCGAGAACTTATCTCCGTGAGAGGCTTGCGCCGCAGGCGATGTGGTGGAAACGCGGTGAAGATTATGCCGGATTTTTATCGGCTTTCAGCCCAGAAATGGATTCACCACTCGGACTCCGTCGTAATTCTGGCCGTGATTCAGGTCTTCGGAATAAAGTGTGCTGCAACCCAGTTCCACAGCGGCCGCAATGATCGTGGCGTCCCAGTGCGAAACTTGAAACCTGCGACGGATTTGCACCGAGGCGAGAATCAACTCCAAGGAGACGGGCAGGACCGTGACTGTTGCCGCGAGTTCCAGCATGGCGTGGATGTTTGTTTCGCTGATACCCAGTTGTTTCTTCCTCAGCGCGTTGGCGATGTATTCCTGCAAGACTTGGGCGGACAACGCAAACGGCGCCGCGATTATTAACGCTTGGGCTTGCTCTCTTTTGGTTTTGTCCTCCGTCGCGTTCGAACTCGCGTAGAGCAGCACATTTGCGTCCAGGAAAATCTCAGCGATCATAGATTTCCTCCCGCCTAAGGGGGGCCATGGGTTCCGTGTTGGACGCCCGCATCGCTTGGAGCAAACGCTTCACGGTCGCTTGGCGGTTCTTTTCCTCGTCTTCCGCCGGAGTGCGAAACCACAATTTCAGCGCTTGAACCATGATGTCCTTAAGTGTGGTGCTACGCTCGGCCGCCATGACCTTGGCTTGTTGGAAAAGTTCGTCAGGAAGCTCGATCGTTGTTTTCATTTCCCATATTTATGGGAAAACGGGTGTTTTTGCAAGGGCGAAGTTGCCACCTCTTTGCCTATTGGAGCAATTCGTAAAGGAGTCGATCCCGCGACTTGTCACTTTGAAATCGATTTTTACAAACTTGAATAGTTTACGAAATCTATTCACTTCAGGCCAAGCATTTATGCAATGCTTTAATAAGGGATATATTAAACATCTGAATAGATAAACAAATCTATTCACACGAGCGAATTGAACGCTTAGTCGCAATGATCTAACCGCACAAATCTCGAAATCATTTCGAAAAATTGCCACCGCCCACGCCGCCGCGCTTTCAAGGTGAGTCAACCGGCCGCCCCCCTCATTTTAGGAGGGCTCGATGGTTAAAGATGGCGATGAAACGGCTGATAGTATCGGTGCTTGTTGTAGTATCTCTGGTTTGGGTAGTAGCCCCTGTCGGGATAGGCATTCACTCCTTGGATGTATGCTGACTGCCTCCATACAGATATCTCCCGTTAAACAGGTAGCGACTGTTGTAAAAACGGTCCATGTGGTGATAACGCCCCGTTTCGTAGCACCCGCCGGTGTAATAACTGCCATTCCAAAAGTAGGCATTCCCGGTGTAACCGTTTGGGATCGAGGAAACCCCGCCGTCGGGAAGGACCTTTCCAAAGGGATATTCGCTGAATGTGCATGAGGCCAAGAATCCCGCCACCGCAAGAAGCGCGATTTTAAGCAGAGAGCGCATTTTCAGGATTTTCGCAGAGCATTCAGAACGGCGTCGGACAAAAACATGACGCCCGCAACCGCCAAAAGGAGCCAAAGCAAGGTTTTCATAGGCTCACAGTCGCAAGGCGGCGTCGTGCCTGCCATGGGGGAATTGCCCCAGCAGATCGGATAAAATCGACGAAATCGTAACATGGAATCGCTTTGGTCACGCCAGATCGACTGGCTATTAAACCCGAATCCAGCGATTGAACTGAAATTGCTGCCTTGAATCTCTCCTAAATTGCGCACCCCCCGCATGCCAGATCATCCAAAATCTCTCGCTCACCCGGTG
>CAITSH010000451.1 GCA_903895005.1 uncultured Pseudomonadota bacterium | reverse complement strand
TTATAACCGGTGGCGATACGCCTGACGCGATCCTGATCCGCTTCGGGCATAAATTCGCCTCCGACATTGCTTCGGCGCAAAAATGCCCGATCCTCGTCTATTTGGCGCAACCGGAATTGCAGATCCTGGTCGATGCCATGAACCCGCTCCCGGTAGGTGATTTCGTCAACGTCCCTGCTAAGAGCCAACGCCTCGCGACGGCGAAGCGCATCAATTTCAGCATCCCGCTTCAGGACTTCGAACCGAGTATCGACAATATGCATCCGGTCGTAAATCGTTTCGAGTTTTGTCGCCTTGTCTACCACGTGAACCGGCGTCGTTATCTTCCCGCAGTCGTGCAACAGCCCGGCCATTTTCAATTCGTATCTGTCGCGTTCATTCATTTGAAAACCCGCGAGGGCACCGTCGTGCGATCCGTTAACGGCCTCCGCGAGCATCATCGTCAACTCAGGCACTCGCTGGCAATGCCCGCCCGTGTACGGAGACTTCTCGTCAATTGCGCTGTTTATCATCCCGATAAACGACTCGAACAATTCCTCGAGTTGCATAATAAGCTTGCGATTGGTGATTGCAATCGCCGCCTGCGAGGCGAGCGACTCGGCGAGCCGCTGGTCGGAAAACGAGAAAGGCACAATGCGGTCGTCAAGCTCGTCCTTGCAGTTGATCAGTTGGAGCACACCGATAATTTCACCTTGGTGATCCTTCATCGGAACAGTCAGAAATGACTGCGACCGGTAGCCTGTCTTCTGATCAAAGTTGCGCGTCCCGGAAAAATCAAACCCCTGCTCCGAATAGGCATCGGCGATATTTACGGTTTCGGCTTTAATCGCAGCGTAAGCAGCCACCATCGAGTTATTTGGCTGTCCCTCACGGTTTTTGAGGTGTACCGGATAAAAGGAAATTTCCGTTCCCGAGGCGCCGCCCATTTCAATGGCGAGCGTGCTATTGCGGATGATGGCGAACCTGAGACGGTCCCCCCCCTCTAGGAGGTAGAGGGTGCCACCGTCTGCTCTGGTGATCGTCTGAGCGGCAACGAGAATTTTTTCGAGCAACGCGTCAAGGTTGGTCTCCTGGGACAGGGCAGCCCCAATCTCGTTGAGTTGCTCCAATCGTCGGAACAGATGCTCAACAGTTTCCAATGATGCTCCAGGCTAGCTTGCGCACGATCAGACGTACCGCAAAGGGTTGATGTTTCCGGGAATTGACTACTTGATTGCGACAGCGCGCACCTGCTTCATATCGGTGAGTCCCATCATAACCTTCTCCATCCCATCCATCTTCAGGGTGGACATCCCCTCTTCAACACACTTCACAAACAAGTCGGCGACGCGCGCCCGTTCCTGCACCAGCTTTTTGATGGGATCGCTCGCCACCATGAGTTCGTGCAAGCCACATCGCCCCTTGTAGCCCGATCCCCCGCACGCTTCGCAACCCTTCGCGCGGTAGAACTCAAGCTTGCCATCCTTGCCGTACTCCTTGAGCCAGTAGTCATAAAGCTTCTTCGCCTCGCCCGCCGCATCCTTCTTCCATGGGTCGGTCTGCCGGAGATCAGAAGTAAATTCGTGCATGAACTGCTTGATTTCGTCGGGAGCTGGGGTGTAGGGCTCCTTGCATTTGCCGCACAAGCGTTTGGCAAGTCGCTGGGCGAGAATCCCGAGCAAGGCATCCGAAAAATTGAATGGGTCCATTCCCATATCCAGGAGACGGATAATTGCCTCGGGCGCTGAGTTGGTGTGCAGGGTAGCGAACACCAAGTGGCCCGTAAGGGATGCCTCAATACCTATATGCGTGGTTTCGGCATCTCGCATCTCGCCGACCATGATGATGTCCGGATCCGCCCGAAGGAATGCCTTCATCACCATCGGAAAGTCCATGACCTTCTTGTTAACCTGCACCTGCCGTAAACCCTTTTGCGTTATCTCGACCGGGTCCTCCGCAGTCCAAATTTTCGTGTCAGGCGTATTGAGGAAACCAAGCACCGAGTGGAGGGTCGTGGTTTTGCCAGAACCCGTCGGTCCGCAGACGAAGAATAGACCGTACGGTTTGGAGACCGCCTTTTCCAGGTTCTCCTTGTTCTTGGTGGTGAGTCCCAGCTTCCCAAGGGGGATAGGCTCGCCGGCGGCAAGAATTCGCATCACTATATCTTCAACGCCGCCTGTTGACGGAATCGTCGCTACCCGTAACTCGATATCGAGCGGCCCAAATTTCTTGAACTTGATCTTGCCGTCCTGGGGTTTGCGCTTTTCCGAAATATCCAGATCGCACATGATCTTGAGGCGTGCCACGATCGCATTGCGATAAGAGGCAGGAACCTCGATATAGGGCGCGAGAGAGCCGTCCTTCCTGAAACGGATTTCGGTTTTCGCCTTGCCCGGATACGGCTCGATGTGAATATCTGACGCACCCTGGTTATATGCGTCGATGATGATCTTATTTACCAGCTTGACTAGTTCATTGTCTGCGGCCGCCGAGACATCATCACCGCCTTCTACCTCCAAACTTTCGTCGTCATCAAGACTCGAGAGCATGTCGCCGATATCGCCGGAGTCGATTTCCTCCGCACCGTAAAAGAGGTTCAGCGTCTCGCGGAATTCCTTTTGTGTCGTCACCCGGTAAATCAGCTTCGCCTTTGGAAAAACGTTCTGTACGATGCGGGAGCTTTTGACTCGTTCCGGATCCAGACAGAGAACGACCAGCCCTTCCTTACCATCTTCAATGGGCACCCATTGGTTCGATTCAACATATTCGCGCTTTAGGTTCTTTAGCAGATCCATTGGTTTGATGCGGTCCGCCTTCAACGGCTCATACGGAACAGCGAAAAACTTGGCCAGCGCCGCTCCAATAGCCGGAAGTTTGACTTGAAATTCCTCGGTAAGAACCGCCTCAACGTCGATCGCCTTTTTACGCGCCGAGCGCGCCGCCAACTCAAACTCCGCAGCGGAAATAACAGCGTCGGACACGAGGAAGTCGTATTTGGTCTTGAGAACCTGCGGTTTTTGCCGCTGCTTGAACGCGATCGCGAGGGTTTGTGTGAGCTCGTTGACGCCTTCCTCGGTCATCGGCCCAAAAGGCAGCCCCGCCTTGTTATTGATGATTTGGACAACGCCGATCAACTCGCCGTTCGTCCCGTCAACGACTGGTGCAACTAGCATCTGCTTGGTACGGTATCCGGTCCGCTTATCTACCTCCTGCAAAAACCGCAGATTGGGATTATGCGAATGCAGTTCCGTCTCGTCATATACGTCACGAAGGTTCAGCATTTTTTTCGATAACCCGACGTAACCGGCAATAGAGTGTTCGGCAAGCGGCAGTTTCAGGTCTTTGAAGGAATTCAGCCCCGTTTTC
>CAITSH010000450.1 GCA_903895005.1 uncultured Pseudomonadota bacterium | reverse complement strand
TGCCCTCGATGCGCGGTTTTCCGCTGCTGACCAAGGACATCCTGACCGAACACGCGCGCATCATGGGGCCGCGTTTCATTGATCCGGAAACGCTGGACCTGTTCATCAGCTTTCATACCTATGTGCTGCGCATCAACGGCTGCGTCATCCTGGTCGACGCGTGCATCGGCGACCACAAGCACCGCCCCAACCGTCCGGACTGGCACATGCGCCAGAGCGATTTCCTGCAGCGGCTGGCCGGGCTTGGCGTGACGCCGGAGGATGTCGATGCGGTGATGTGCAGCCACCTGCATGCGGACCACGTCGGCTGGAACACGCGACTCGTCAACGGCCATTGGGTTCCGACCTTTCCGAACGCGCGCTACATCATGGCCGAGGTCGAGTACAAGCACTGGCTGGCGCGTTACGAACGCGAAGGTGCGTCGCTCAACCACGGCTCCTTCGCCGACAGCGTGCTGCCGGTGGTGAAAAGCGGGCAGGCCGACATGGTTGGCATGTCGCAACAGGTAGAGCACGGCATACGCCTGGAGCCTGCGGCGGGCCACACCCCGGGCACGGTGTTCATCCATGTCGAGGACGGCGGCGGACACGGCGTGCTGACCGGCGATATCATCCACCACCCGATACAACTCGCGTTTCCCGACATGCCGACCAACTATTGCGAAGATCCGGCACTCGCCTCAAGGGTGCGCTTGGCGATGTGCGAACGCTACGCAAATACCGGCACCCGCTTGCTCACCGCGCATTTCCCCGCGCCCTCGTCCGGATGCATCCTGCGCGAGGGCAAACACTTCGGCTTTGCCTTTGACGCCGAATGACCGGTTATAGACCAGAGACCAGACATGATGGAACAGGATAAAAACATGACCCGCGCCTGCAAACCGACTTTCCTTTCCCGCGCCATCGCGCTCGCCCTGCTGCTTGCCGTAACGCCCCTGGGTGTCGTCTACACGCCGCTGGCCCGGGCCCAGTCAGCGGCCGACTACCCGAACAAACCCATTCGCATGATCGTGCCCTTTTCCGCCGGTGGCGCCACCGACGTGATGGCGCGCCTGATCGGGCAAAAGCTCACCGAGAGCTGGGGGCAGCAGGTGATTGTCGAGAACCGCATCGGCGCCGGCGGCAATATAGGCATGGACGCCGTGTCCAAGGCGCCCGCCGACGGCTACACCATCGTGCTGATGAACAACGCAGCGGCGACCAATGCCGCAATGAGCGCAAAATTGCCTTTCGACGTTACGCGCGATTTCGCCGCCATCGGCCTTGTCGCATCGACACCGATGATGCTCATTGCCGGTCCCGCGGTGAAGGCCAGCAACCTGCGCGAGCTCACAAGCTACCTGCGCGCCAATCCGGGCAAGTACTCCTACGCGTCATGCGGCCTGGGCGGGCCACAGCACTTCGCCACCGAACTCTACAAATCACAGGCCGGCGTGTTCATCGTGCATGCGCCCTATCGCGGCTGCTCCCAGGCCGCGGCCGACGTGGTCGGCGGGCAGATCGAACTGGCGATGGTCAGCGCGAATGTCGCCATCCCGCACGTCAAGACCGGCAAGATAAAGGCCATTGCATTGAGCGCAAAAGCCCGCACGCCCGCCGCGCCCGAGACCCCGACCTTCCGCGAGTCGGGCCTCCCCGCCCTGAAGGACTACGCCGTGGACGTCTGGTACGGGGTCATGGCGCCGGCCGGCACGCC
>CAITSH010000449.1 GCA_903895005.1 uncultured Pseudomonadota bacterium | reverse complement strand
TGCGGCGCACCGGTGCCGCGAAGGTAAACCGAGGCACCCTCACGCGCCGCGACCGAAAGGTGCCACGCGCCGGTGTAAAAAGCCTCGCTCGCGGCGACATCGGCGACGCCGAGTTCGACGCTTCTCAATCCGGTAATCAACGACAGGGACATGCGCTGTTCTCCAATGGGTAACGCTCTGATGGCGACATTTATACCGTATACGCATCTGGCCCGCGCCGTGCTATTTTCCGGCTGCGCCGAAGAAAATCACAAGAGCGCTCGAAACTGTCCGGGGAGGTGTTGTGAAATCCAGCATGTCATTGATTCATGCCGGCATGCTTTGCCTGATGTCGCTGTTATGTGCCGGGCAATCCGGTGCACAGGACTACCCCTCCAAGCCGGTGCGTCTGCTGGTGCCCAATGCGCCAGGCAGTTCCATCGACACCCTCGCGCGCATCCTGTCAGCGCGGCTTGCAGAATCATTCGGCCAGAACATTGTCGTTGAAAACCAGGCTGGAGCCGGCGGTGCCCTGGGGATGGATATCGGCAAAGCCGCCGCGCCAGACGGTTATACGCTGATCCTGGCCTCGGCCAGTTCAATGTCCAGCGCACCCCTGCTGCAAAAATCGATTCGCTATGACCCGATCAATGATTTTTCCCTGATATCGCTGTTCGCGGTATTGCCGAACGTGCTGGTGGTGAACCCGTCGCTGCCGGTCAATAGCGTCAAGGAACTCATCGCCTACGCAGGTGCCAACAAGGGCAGGGTTAATTTTGCCTCGGCCGGTCCCGGCGCCGCCAGCCATCTTGCCGGCGTGTTGCTGACTTCGCTCGGCCACTTTGAGTCGCTGCATGTTCCCTACAAAGGCGGCAGCCCTGCGGTCGCCTCGGTGATTGCAGGCGAAACCCATTGGTACGTCACGCCGGCCCCCAACGCGATGTCGCTGGTGAAAGGCGGGCGCCTGCGTGCCATTGCTCACAGCCTGCCGCGGCGTTCAGCGCTGCTGCCGGACATGCCTGCGATAGCCGAAACGGTGCCCGGCTACGATTACAGCGGCTGGGCCGGCATTATTGCGCCGCGCGGCACGCCCGCCTTCGTCGCCGACAAGGTGCGTGCGGCGTTATCACGGGCGCTTGCTCAGCCTGTGGTGCGCGACGCGATGGCGGCGCAAGGGGCAGAAGTAATGACGGCGGGTGCCGACGAGTTTCGCGCCTTCTTGCAAAAGGACATTGCCAATACGGCCAAGGTCGTACAGGCGGCGGGACTCAAACCCGAATAGGACTGCGGCGGTAGGATTCTGCGACATTTATTTCCGAAACATGGCGTCAGGCAAGGCTTTCCAGTCAATATAGATGACAATTTCGTTACCTGATTTTTCAACGGATTCAAGCGGCGCCCGGTCAAGACGGCAGACAACCTGGAGGAGGACGATCATGCAACTCATGCACGCTCGCGTTTTGCGCGGGTTCGCCCGTCGGGCTTTTCTTTTGGCGCTTGTGACGACAGGCTTGTTGTACGGGCAGGCCTTTGCCCAGGGTGCTTGGCCGACACGCCCGATTCGCATCGTTGTGCCGCTCACCACCGGCGGTTCCAACGATATTCTTGCGCGTGTCATCGCCGACCGGCTCGCTCCGGCGCTTGGTCAGCCGGTGCTGGTCGAGAATCGCCCGGGTGCGGGCGGCATTGTTGGCACCGACTACGTGGCCAAACAGCCCGGCGACGGTTACACCATCCTGATCGGGACCGCTTCGCACGCCTATCAGCAGCACTTTGTCACCAAACTGCCGTTTGACCCGGTCAGGGACTTCGAGCCGATCACGCTCGCCGCGGTCGTGCCTTTCGTGCTCACCGTGAATGCTGACCTGCCGGCGGCCAATGCCAGGGAATTGATCGCGCTCGCGCGCACCCGTGACAAAGGCCTGACCTTTGGAACGGCCGGGGTCAGTTCACCGCAGCAACTCGGTGCCGAGTGGCTAAGGTCGATGACAGGTGCGAAATTCATCCACGGTCCCTACAAGGGTGCCGCCGGCATAGTGCCTGCGCTGGTGGCCAACGAAATCGATTTCACTGTCGGGGC
>CAITSH010000448.1 GCA_903895005.1 uncultured Pseudomonadota bacterium | reverse complement strand
GATCAAGGCGCCACGTCAAACTCTTCGGTCCGGCGCGGCGGGTAGGTTTCCCATCCGCTGCACGCAGGACAATGCCAGTAGAACTGCCGCGCCTTGAATCCGCAACTGCCGCAACTGTAACGGGCCAGACGGCGCGTGTGGCCGTGCACCAGGTTTTTGACCAATTCGAGGTCATGACGCCGCTCCGGCGTCGCCATGATGAGCTGCGCCTCAAGCAACTTATCAAGGCCAAGCAGCGTGGGCGTGCGCCGTAACTCGTCACGCACCAGCTTGTAGGCCTCTTCGGGTCCCGAAATCTGCAGTGTCGTCTGGAAGGCAACGTCGAGCAGATCAAGCGACGCATGTCCCGCCAAGAGCCCCTTGATCAGCACTAGCCCCTCTTCCACAAGCCCGAGGATCCGGAAGCTCTCGATTAGTCGCTGCGCCACCAACGCGAGGTAAGCCGGGGTCTGCTGCTCGATGCGCTTCCACGCCTGCACGGCCTTTTCATGCTCACCGGCGGCTGCGTGCAGGTCACCAAGCTGCATATTGGCGCGTACGCACTTGCGATTGGCTGCAAGCGCATCGTCGAGGTAGGCATGTGCCTGGGCGGTACGTGAGTGGGTTGCTTCAATCACCGCCAGTTCACAATAAAAATTTGCAATTTCTTTCTGGAACGATTTGCCCGCCACTTCGGCAAGCTGGCCGGCTGCCTGGATCGCCTTGAGCCATTCCTTTTCCTGCTGGTAAATGTCCAGCAGGAATCCCAGCGCCTCCACGCGGTGGGAACCGGTCCGCAGCTTCTCGAAAACCTCCTCTGCGCGATCGAGCAGACCGGCTTTCAAGTAGTCCTGCCCCAACTCGAATAGGGCCGCCTGTCTTTGTTCGCCGGCAAGGTCACCGCGATCAAGCAGGTTGCGATGCATGCGAATCGCACGCTCGGTTTCGCCCCGGCGGCGGAAAAGACTGCCGAGTGCGAAGTGCAGCTCGATCGTTTCCGGATCCAGCTTGACCACCTCGATAAACGCATCAATGGCCTTGTCCGGCTGCTCGTTGAGCAGGAAATTCAGTCCACGAAAATACGACTTGGGCAGTGATTTGGATTCGGCAAGCAGGTGCTTGATATCAATCCGCGCCGCCAGCCAGCCGAGTCCGAAAAACAGCGGAAAACCGAGCAGCCACCAGTATTCAAATTCAGGCATGGGCTCCCTCAGGCGGCATCGACCGGCGGAGCTATCGGACGCTCCTGGGAACGCAGGCGCAGCTCCCGTTTGAGCCGCGCGATCTCACGGCGTTGACGGAACAGACGCGCAAGGCAGGCGAGGACGCCGAGCAAGGCGCCGCCTGCAAGAAAAGCGAGCAAGAGCAGCACCAGCGGCGCCTGCCACGTGTGGTCGAACCAGAAACGCAGGCTTACGGTTTCCGTGTTCTTGATGGCGAACAGGAACAGCGCGAGAAACAGCCGCGCGCGCAGGATCCAGGAAAGTATCGACAACAACTTGTTCATCTATTGCAAAACCGGTGCAAACAAAAACGGCGGCGCCACCCTGGCGCCGCCGTATTTCAAGTAAAGGCGAAGCACGTACTCGCCGGCGTCAGTTCTGCGACTTCACGCCTTCGTTGGTATCAACCCGCTCGCGCAACTCCTTGCCCGCCTTGAAATGCGGCACGAACTTCTCGGGCACGCGCACCTTTTCGCCGGACTTGGGGTTGCGCCCAATGCGCGCCGGCCGGTGATTCAGGCCGAAGCTGCCAAAACCGCGGATTTCGATGCGCTGCCCCTCGACCAGACTTTGCGTCATTGCATCGAGGATCATCTTGACGGCGAATTCCGCGTCCTTGGCCACCAGTTGCGGGTAGCGTGTGGCGAGCTTGGCAATCAATTCCGACTTGGTCATGAGTAACGATTCCGCGCGGTTATTGGGCTGTCTTGCTGTACGTATTACTGTACGTTTTTATTGTCCATCTTGGCCTTGAGCAACGCACCCAGGTTGGTGCTGCCGCTGCTGGCCGCGCTCTGGCTCTGCAATTTCTGCATTGCATCGCCTTCGTCGGCCATATCCTTGGCCTTGATGGACAGGTTGATCGCACGGTTCTTGCGGTCGACGTTGATGATCATCGCCGTCACCGAATCGCCTTCCTTCAGATGGTGCGTGAGGTCCTCGATGCGCTCGCGCGCCACTTCGGATACGCGCAGGTAGCCCTCTACGTCGCCCTCGAGCCCTATGACGGCGCCCTTGGCATCGACCGATTTGACCGTTCCCTGCACCACGCTGT
>CAITSH010000447.1 GCA_903895005.1 uncultured Pseudomonadota bacterium | reverse complement strand
TGCTCTCCTCGCGCTCCCCGCTCCCCAAGACCATCCAATACCACGCCAGATGGACGCTCCATGGCCATTGGATTTCGCATTCTCCCCTCCCCGAAACGCGCCGACCCCAAGCTCCTCGAACGGCTGCGCGCCCTGCCCGTTTCCAATGTGAGCGACAACATGGGGCGCGTGCACGGCGCTTCGCTGCAACCGATGCACCAGTCGGGAAAAATGATCGGCACCGCATTCACGGTAAAAACGCGCCCGGGTGACAACCTGATGGTGCACAAGGCCATCGACATGGCGGCACCCGGCGACGTAATTGTCGTCGATGCTGGAGGCGCGCTTGATACGGCGATCATTGGCGAGATCATGACCGGATGGGCGCAAAAGCGCGGCATTGCCGGCTTCATCATCGACGGCGCCATCCGAGATTCGGAAATCCTTGCCGAAAACGACTTCCCCGTTTACGCCGCCGGCGTAACCCACCGCGGCCCCTTCAAGGATGGCCCGGGCGAAATCAACGTCGTGGTGACGGTGGGCGGCCTGGTCGTACGCCCCGGCGACCTAATCACCGGCGATCACGACGGCGTGCTGGCGATCGCCCAGGAAGACGCCGAGGCGATCATCACCGCCGCCGAAGCGCAGAACAAGCTGGAGCAGGCGGCCATGGTTGCCATCGCCTCCGGCGCCTACGACCGAAAATGGGTCGACGAGGTGCTCAAGGCGCGTGGCTGCGACACCTCGGGAGCAAAATAAGGCATCGCGGTACGGCTATAATCGACACACACCGGCAATCCGCATTCGCGGCAGTTATATTGGAGACATTACCTTGCTGCAAGTAACCATTAACGGCGACAGCAGACAGTTCGGGCGCGCGCTTGCCGTGACCGAACTGCTCGATGAACTCGCGCTCGCCGGCAAACGCGTCGCAATAGAGCGCAACGGCGAGATCATTCCGCGCAGCCGCTACGCCGAAACACGCCTCGCCAACGGCGACCAATTCGAAATCGTTGTAGCAGTAGGGGGCGGCTGATGCATACCTTCACCATGGCCGGCAAAACCTACCGCTCGCGTCTGCTGATCGGCACCGGCAAATACAAGGATTTTGACGAGACGCGGCGCGCGGTCGAGGCAAGCGGCGCAGACATTGTCACCGTCGCAATCCGCCGTACCAACATCGGTCAGAACGCCGGCGAGCCCTCGCTGCTTGACGCGCTGCCGCCATCCAAATTCACCTACCTTCCCAACACGGCCGGATGCTACAACGCCGAGGACGCCGTGCGCACGCTGCGCCTTGCGCGCGAGCTGCTCGACGGCCACGACCTGGTGAAGCTGGAGGTGCTGGGCGACCCGCATACGCTCTACCCCAATGTCATCGAAACCATCGCCGCCGCAAAGACCCTGGTGGCCGAGGGCTTCAAGGTCATGGTGTACACCAGCGACGACCCGATCATCGCCAAACAGCTCGAAGATATCGGTTGTGTCGCCATCATGCCGCTCGCGTCGCTGATCGGCTCGGGCATGGGCATACTCAACCCGTGGAACCTGCAACTGATCATCGAGGCGGCGAAGGTGCCGGTGGTGGTGGATGCCGGCGTCGGCACCGCGTCCGATGCGGCGATCGCGATGGAACTGGGCTGCGATGCGGTGCTGATGAATACCGCGGTCGCCAAGGCGCAAGACCCGGTACTGATGGCATGCGCGATGAAAAAGGCGGTCGAAGCCGGGCGCGAGGCCTTTCTCGCCGGGCGCATGCCGAAAAAGCTCTACTCCGCAGTCCCAAGCTCGCCGGTCGGCGGCCTGATTGCGCCGGGCGCCGCGCCCAAAGCCGCCTAGCACCGCCGCCATGACCGAAGACCGGCGGAGCATCCGCAGCTTTGTTCTGCGACAGGGCCGCCTGTCCAACGCCCAGCAGCGCGCCCATCAGTCGCTACTGCCGGTGTTCGGCATTCCGTACGCGCCGGCACTGCTCGACCTTGACCCGGCGTTCGGGCGCAACGCACCGAAGATTCTTGAGATCGGGTTTGGCATGGGCGAGACGACGGCGGCCATCGCCGGTGCGCACCCGGACAACGACTACCTCGGGATAGAGGTGCACACCCCGGGTGTTGGCAGCCTGCTAAAGCAAATCGGTGAGCTCGGTCTTGCCAACGTACGCATCATCCAGCATGACGCGGTGGAGGTACTGGACAAAATGATCACGCCCGCCTCACTCGATGGCGCGCATATTTTTTTCCCCGATCCCTGGCCGAAAAAACGCCATCACAAACGCCGCCTGATCCAGGGCCCGCTGGTCGCCCTCCTCGCTTCACGCCTAAAGCCCGGTGGCACTATCCATGCCGCCACCGACTGGCAGGAATACGCCGAGCACATACTGGCGGTCTTGTCGGCCGAGCCGGCAATCGCCAATACCGCCAACGGCTTTGCGCCAAGACCGTCCACAGACGTCCGGCCGCAAACCAAGTTTGAGAGCCGCGGACTCAAGCTCGGGCACGGCGTCTGGGACATCATTTTCCGCAAGCGCTGAGCACTGCCGGCGCGGTAAAGCCACCTGCCGCAGGCTGGAAACCCGCGCCAGGTGGGCATTTCCAGCCACCACTGTAGTCGAATTGCGACACCTCTCAGGTTTTTTCGGGCAGGAACAGCTCCAGCAAATCATTGAGAAAGCGCCGCCCGAGTTCGGTCGGTGCAATACGCAGCGGTTCGCGACGCAGCAGGCCGCGCGCCTCCGCCTCCCGCAACCCGCGTTCGGCCGCCGACAGCGGCAGGCCGGTGCGCGCGACAAAATCGTCGCCGGTAAACCCGTCCGTAAGTCGCAGTGCGTTCATCATGAATTCAAACACCCTGTCGGCGCGGCCGACGGAGTTTTCTTCCTGTACGAAAGCGCCCCTCGCCGCCTGCTCGAGATAACTGCGCGGATGCTTCCAGCGCATCTGGCGAACAATGCGATCTGAAAACGACAGCTTGGAATGCGCTCCAGCGCCTATGCCAAGGTAATCACCGAAGCGCCAGTAATTGAGGTTGTGGCGGCTCTCATGACCGGCCCGGGCGTAGGCCGAGGTCTCGTAATGCAGGAAACCGGACGCGCCGAGCGCGGACTCGATCGCTTCCTGCATCATCGCCGCCGCGTCATCGTCAGGCAGTGGCGGCGGCGTACGATGGAACGGTGTATTGGGTTCGAGCGTGAGGTGATAGAGCGACAGATGCTGGGTACCGCAGGCGATCGCCATCCCCACATCGCTCATGCATTCCTCGGGGGTCTGTTGCGGCAGGGCATACATCAGGTCGAGGTTGAAATTGTCAAAATGCCGGTGTGCGATCTCGACCGCGCGATGCGCCTCGGCGTCATCGTGAATGCGCCCCAGCGCCTTGAGGTGACGCGGGTTAAAACTTTGTATGCCGATTGACAGCCGGTTCACGCCGGCGGCGCGGTAATCACGAAATTTGTCCGATTCAAACGTACCGGGGTTGGCTTCGAGCGTGATCTCGCAGTCGGGCGCAAGCGGCAGGCGCGCGCGAAACGCCCCGAGAATGGCTTCAATAGATTTCGCTGAAAACAGGCTGGGCGTGCCACCGCCGAAAAAAATACTGTAAACGCGGCGTCCCCACACCTGCGGCAGGGCGGCCTCAAGATCACCGATCAGCGCATTGACGTAGGCCTCCTCCGGGATGGCCTGCTTCGCCTCGTGCGAGTTGAAATCGCAATACGGGCATTTACGCACGCACCAAGGAATGTGCACGTACAGCGACAAAGGCGGCAGTGCTTCAAGCCGCGCGCCGCTGAGGTCACGCACCACCGATACGGTCGGCGCGCCCGACCCAACCGGGACAATGGGAATCACGCGTTCTCGCGCAGCAGGGTGAGCAAGCGTTGCAACGCCTTGCCACGATGGCTGAGGGCGTTCTTGCGCACCGGATCCAGTTGTGCCGCCGTCTTGCCCTCCTCGGGCAACAGGAAGTGGGGATCGTAGCCAAAACCATTTTCCCCGCGCGGCGTGTCGATGAAGCGGCCGTGCCAGCGCCCCTCGGCGATCAATGGCTCCGGATCGTCGGCATGGCGCAGCAGTACGATGACGGCCAGATAATGCGCGCCACGGTCCTCAACGCCCTTGAGCGCCCCGATAAGCTTCTGATTGTTCCGTGCATCATTCGCCTCACGACCCGTCGGCTCGCCCGCGGGCGCTTCGCCGGCGTAGCGCGCAGAATACACGCCGGGTGCCCCGCCGAGGGCGCGCACGCAAATGCCGGAATCGTCAGCGAGCGCCGGTCGTCCGGAGAGCCGGCTGGCGTGACGTGCCTTGGCGAGCGCATTTTCAACAAAGGTGCCGTACGGTTCCTCCGCATCGGCGATATCGAGTTTCCCCTGGGGAATGACGGTGTAGCCGAGCGGCCCCAGCATGGCTTCAAATTCACGGATTTTCCCGGCGTTGCCGGAAGCTAGAACGAGTTCTTTCATCAATGCATCTTAGCTAAGTAATAAGGGCATCGCCCGGAAATCCTTGCCTGGCGGCGAGACGGGGGGTTCGCCGAGAATTCTCGGCGCCCATCGAGCGGCCTCGGCCTGCAAGGGGCTTTCCAGCGGGTCAGTCCTTGACGCGGGCGATCCGGACAACTTCGGGAATGGCGCGCAACGCGCGCATGACACGAGCAAGGTGCTGGCGGCTCGAGACCTGCAGCGTGAAATGGTTGGTCGCGTACATGTCGCTGCTCTCTTCAACCGAAATGTTGGCGATGTTACAGCCGGCATCAGCGATCGCCGCGGCGATCTTGGCCAGCACGCCGCGTTTGTCGAGCACGGTGGTACGCACGTTGACGTCAAACAACTTGTCGGTTTCCGGATCCCAGTCCACGTCGATCCATTTGTCGGGGTCGCTGCGCGAGCGCACGGCTGTCTTGCAATCGTGGGTGTGGATTACCAGACCCTCGCCCTTCTTGATGAAGCCGATGATCGGGTCACCCGGTATCGGGTTGCAGCAGGCGGCAAACTGAACGGCAATGCCCTCGGTGCCGCGAATGACAATGGAACCGGCGACCTTGCCGCCGGGGGGCGCGGGATGGTCGTAAATCGCAAGCAGGCGCCGCGCAACGATGGCGGGCAGGCGTTTTCCAAGACCAATGTCGGCCAGCACCTCACTGCGCGATTTTGCACTCGAATCACGCAACATTTTTTCCCAGCGCTCGACCGTCACCTCCCCGACCGAACTGCCCAGGGTGCGCAGCGCCTGGTTGAGCAGGCGCTCGCCCAGCGTGGTCGATTCGCCCAGTTGCATGGTCTTCAGGAAATGGCGGATCTGCGAACGCGCCTTCCCCGTCTTGACGTAGGTCAGCCAGGACGGATTGGGGTGGGCGTGGCTTGCGGTGATGATCTCAACACGGTCGCCGTTCTTGAGCACGGTGCGCAGCGGCACCAACTCGTGGTTGATCTTGGCGGCAACGCAACGGTTGCCGATGTCCGTGTGCACCGTGTAGGCGAAGTCAACGGGCGTGGCGTCGCGCGGCAGCGACAGGATGCGCCCCTTGGGCGTGAACACGTACACCTCATCCGGGAAGAGGTCGACCTTGATGTGCTCGAGGAACTCGGCCGAATCGCCGCTGGTGCTCTGGATATCGAGCAGCGACTGCAGCCATTTGTGCGTGCGCTGCTGCACGTCCGATAGCGAGGCATCGGAGGTCTTGTACAGCCAGTGCGAAGCAACGCCAGTTTCGGCGATATGGTGCATCTCGCTCGTACGTATCTGCACCTCGACCGGCGTGCCGTACGGGCCGATCAGCGTGGTGTGCAAGGACTGATAGCCGTTGACCTTGGGGATGGCAATGTAGTCCTTGAACTTGCCCGGCACCGGTTTGTACAGGCCGTGCAGGGTACCCAGCGCGAGGTAACACGAGGGCACGTCCTTGACGATGACGCGAAAGCCGTAGATATCCAGCACCTGTGAAAACGACAGGTGCTTCTCGGTCATTTTTTTGTACACCGAGTACAGGTGCTTCTCGCGGCCGCTGACCTGCGCATCAAGACCCGCTTCGGGCAGTCGCACGCGTATGCCCT
>CAITSH010000446.1 GCA_903895005.1 uncultured Pseudomonadota bacterium | reverse complement strand
TAGACGACATGCTCGCCAACGGCAAGACCCTTTCGTTCGGCATCGGCGACCCGCAATCGACCTCCGGCACGCTGGTTCCGACGTATTACGTCTTCAGCCAGCGCAAGCTTGATCCGAAAAACGTTTTTCGCGTTACGCGCAGCGCCAACCACGGCACCAATTTGCTTGCCGTGCTGAACAAACAGGTCGACGTCGCCACCAACAACAGCGAGGAGCTCGACAAGCTGCAGCTGCGCGAACCGGCCAAGCGCGCGGAAGTCAAAATCCTCTGGACCTCGCCGCTGATTCCGCGCGACCCGCTGGTCTGGCGCAAGGACCTGCCGGCCGACATGAAAGACAAGGTCAAAAAATTCGTGCTCGGTTACGGCAAGGACGCCCGCGAAAAGGAGATTCTCAAAAACCTGCAGCAAATCGCCGGCTTTCGCGACTCGTCAGACATGCAACTGGTGCCGATTCGCCAACTTGAACTGTACAAGGACCGGATCAAGTTCGAGAACGACGACAAGATGAACGCGCAGGAGCGCACCACCAAGATCGCCGACATTGACCGCAAGCTTGCCGACCTCGCCAAATTGGCCAAGTAATCCATGAGCCCCGCCGCCCCGCTGACGTTGCCTGCGGACCCCGCCGCCGGACGCACCCTGCCGCACCTGTTCGGCTGGGCGGCTCTGCTGATTTTTCTCGGATGGGCCTGGAACGGCGCCGAGATGCGGCCGCTGGATCTGTTCCGCGACTCGGGCAACATGGCCAAGTATGCGAGCGACTTTTTCCCGCCGGACTTTCGCGACTGGGAGATCTACCTCAAGGAAATGATCATCACGCTGCACATCGCCGTCTGGGGAACGGTGCTGGCAATTGTTTGCGCTGTGCCCTTTGGCCTGCTCTCGGCCTCGAATATCGTGCCCGCCTGGGTCTACCAGCCGGTGCGCCGCATGATGGATGCCTGCCGCGCCATCAATGAGATGGTCTTCGCCATGCTGTTCATTGTTGCCGTCGGCCTGGGCCCCTTCGCCGGCGTGCTCGCACTCTGGGTGCACACCACCGGCGTCCTCGCAAAACTGTTCGCCGAAGCGGTCGAGGCCATAGACCCGCGCCCGGTCGAGGGCGTGCGCGCGACCGGCGCCCTCGCCATCGAGGAAATCGTCTTTGGCGTCATCCCGCAGGTATTGCCGCTGTGGATTTCCTATTCGCTGTACCGCCTCGAGTCCAACGTTCGCTCGGCCTCGGTGGTGGGCATGGTCGGTGCCGGCGGCATCGGAGTCGTTCTCTACGAGGTGATTCGCGGATTCCAGTACGCCCAGACCTGCGCGGTTTTGATCATCATCATCCTGTTCGTCACCAGTATCGACCTGCTTTCCGCAAGCATTCGCAAACGCTTCATCTGAGAGATCGCCCGTGAGCAGTCCTTGGAAATATCACAACCCTGTCGCAATTCATTTCGGCTGGAAAGCGCTCGACAATTTGCCTTCGCTTCTTGGCAACCGTCGCGCAGTCCTCGTGACTTTCCCGGAGGCGGGAGCCACCGGCTTGCGCGCCCGGCTTGAGAACATGCTTGGCACGCAGCTGGCGGGCGTCATAGACGACGTGCAACCCAACCCCGAACTCGCCTGGGTAAGCAGGACCTACACGGCATTCTGGCAACAACACCCGGACTGCGTCGTCCTGGCGGTTGGCGGCGGCTCGGTACTCGACAGCGCCAAGATGCTGCTACCCGGCGTGGCGAGCGGCGATTTCGCCGAAATTCACGCCGCGCTGGCGGCCGGCAAGGCGCCGGCCGTCACGCGCGCGCTGCCCATGATTGCCGTGCCGACCACCGCCGGCACCGGCAGTGAGGTAACGCCGTGGGCCACACTTTGGGACCGTACTTCCGACAAGCCACAAAAATACTCGCTGCACCTTGAGCAAACCTGGCCGCAGGCTGCGGTGGTCGACCCGGAGTTGACCCTCTCGTTACCCGAAGCAGTAACTCGCAACAGCAGCCTCGATGCCCTGTCGCATGCACTCGAATCGATCTGGAACGTCAATG
>CAITSH010000445.1 GCA_903895005.1 uncultured Pseudomonadota bacterium | reverse complement strand
TCCAACTTCAAGATCGCCTGACCGTCCCGGGAAACCGATCAGCTCATCATGAACTCGCGCGTCGAATTTGATGTCGGACCGCTCTCCTGGGTAAAGGGGGAGATCGACCAGTCGCTCGCTCGTTCCCTGGATGCGCTTAAAAAATTCAGCGCCAATAACCCAGAAGCAAGCCAGTTGAAGACAAGCCAGATGCACTTGCATCAGGCCCACGGTGCTTTGCAAATTGTCGGCCTTGACGGCGTGACGCGGTTTTCCGAAGAGCTTGAAGCATTCCTTGCCAACCTTGAGCGCGAGACCCTGCCCAGAACCGACGAAAACCTCAGGGTGGCTGAACGCAGTTATGCCGCGTTGTCCGGTTATCTTGATCAGCTGATAAACGGGGGCGCCAACCAGCCGTTGCGATTGTTCGGTCCATACGCCGAGATGCTGGCTGCGCGCGGGGGCGAAGCCGACCCCAGCGACCTTTATTTTCCAGACTTGTCGCGTCGAGCGCCGCCTCGCGCCGCCGCCCCCGCGCAAATGCCGATCGAGCAGGCCGTCGTTTTTTTCCGCGACCCGCGCGGGCGTTACCAGCGAGGGCTGCTGAAGTGGATCAAGAAGGACGCGAGCGGTCCCGCTGACATGCGTGAAGCGATCAGCGCTATTGAATCGGTGCAGCAATCCGATTCGCAACGCGCCTTTTGGTGGGCGGCAGCCGCGTTTTGCGACGCGCTTGCACAAAATGCGCTGCCCGCGGGCCTCGATGCAAAGCGCATGTGCATGCGCATCGAGCAGCAACTCAAACGTCTGATCGAGGGTTCACCGAACGTGGCCGAGCGCCTGATGCGCGAGGCGCTGTATTTTGTCGCGCAGGCGGCGCCTGCCAGTGCGTTGTTGCGTGCCGTGCGCGAAAACTATGCCCTTGAGGGCAGCATTCCTGCGCGTGATGCCGCAAGGCCGGCGGTGCTGCCGGAGCAGCCCCTGGTGCGCGCTTTGCACGAGCAGGTTACCCAGGCAAAGGATGCGTGGAACAAATACGCCTCGGGACATCAGCCCAGCCTCAATGCGTTTCGGGACCTTTCGATACAGATCAAGGATGGCGCCGCAAAACTGCCCAAGGCGGACATCGCCACGCTAGCCAGCGAGCTGGCTGTTGTTGCCGGATGGCTTATCGGTGGCGCGCAAAAAGCCAGCGAGGCTGTTGCGATGGAAGTGGCGACCTCGTTGCTGTTGCTCGATAACGCCCTTGAAAATTACGCCGGTGTCGGTGCCGAATTTGCACAGCAGGCGCAACTGATGGTGGCGAGGCTTCGGGCCTGCGTTCTTGGCAAGCCGCCCGGGGAAGCACCGGACATTCCGCTGCTCGATGAAATGTCGTGGCGCGCGCAAGAGCGCCTGGCGCTGCACCAGGTGGTGGCGGAGATCCAGTCGAATCTGCGGGCTATCGAACAGACCTTGGATGGCTTTTTCCGTGACGCGACAAAACGCGCGGACCTCAACGCACTCGACAAGCCCATCCGTCAGGTACTGGGCGCCCTGTCCATCCTGGGTGAGACACGCGCCAGTGAAATGCTTGCCGCCTGCCGGCACGACATCGGCCGCTTTGCCACCGAGGATTACGCTCCCCAGTCCGAGGATTTTGAGCGTGTCGCGCAGGCCCTCTCCGGCCTCGGGTTTTACATCGAGGCGCTTGTGCACGGCAAGGCCGATTTTGACCTCGCAATCCAGCCGATCAAGCCGAGCATCCCCGAAACTGCGATGGAGCGAACTCAGCGCCTGGGCGAGTCTGTCGAGGCCGAGCTTGAGCAGCAGAAAAAGGATGCCGCAACGCTGTTTGAGGCGTGGAAGGAAAAACCGGACGACACGGCGATCAAACAGGAATTGCGGCAGAACCTTGAATCGATCCAGAAAGATGCGGGCTTGGTTGCCGATGCACGCCTCGAAACCCAGGCGGGCGAGGCGCTTTCGATGCTGGCCAAGTCTGGCGCGATGCCGCACCAGCCGTTCGCCCAGGCGATCGAGGGCATCGTTCCGGGAACGGCTGCGCCTGAACCCTCGGCTGAAACCGCCAGACTGATCGACGCGACGGACGAGACAGTCGATGCCGAATTGCTTGGTGTGTATTTGGAAGAAGCCGACGAGGTGCTGGGCAGTATCGCCGCACAGGTAGCAGCAAGCGAGGCACAGCCGCAAAACCAGGAAGCGCTCACGGTTATCCGCCGCGGCTTCCATACCCTCAAGGGTAGCGGACGCATGGTCGGCCTGACCCGGCTTGGCGAGGCGGCCTGGGCGGTGGAACAGATCATCAACATCTGGTTGCAGGAGGCGCGCGATGCCACGCCGGCGCTGACTACCCTGGTGCGTGCCGCGCACGATTACTTTGCGGGCAATGTGGCGCGCCTCAAGCAAGGTGGCAGCGCCAGCGACGAGCATGCGCTGATCGCTATGGCCGAGCGGGTGAATATTGGCGAGGAGCCAATAGAGCCCGCTGTTGCGGCCCCTGTCGAAGCGCCCGACCCGATTGTGGTACCGCAGGAGACGGTGCCGATTGTGGATGCGGCGCCGCCTGCGCCTGCGTCCGACCAGTTGGTTGAAATCGGCGAAATTCGCGTATCG
>CAITSH010000444.1 GCA_903895005.1 uncultured Pseudomonadota bacterium | reverse complement strand
GGATACGCGATCACGCCTCCGCCGCGAACGATGTCCGCGGCGCGCGCGATCAGCCGAGGCTGCGGGTGCGTGGGGTGGATATCGAAGTATTGAGCCATGACGGTTCAGCGTCCGGATACACGGGGGCAAGGCAACCCCGGTGCGATCTGCCGGTTGCGCGGCCTCACCAGCCCTGCCAGACCGGTTTCAAGTCCGCCGGCAATTGCGGCAGCCGGCCCAGTTCCGTGTGGCTCTCGCCCGGCCCGTGAAAATCGGAACCGCGTGATGCCAGAAAGTCGAATTCGCGGGCAAGTATGGCGAACTCACCGTACTGTGTCGTCGTGTGGCTGCCGGTGATCACCTCGATGCCCTCGCCACCCAGTTCGCGAAATTCGGCAAAAAATGCGCGCAGTGCCGGTCGCTTGAGCTTGTATCTTCCCGGATGCGCAATGACCGCCACGCCGCCCGCGGCATGAATCCAGGCCACCGCGTCAGCGACGCTCGCCCACTCATGCGCAACGTAGCCGGGCTTGCCGCTGACCAGGTAATTGCGAAAAACCGCCGACACATCCTTGGCATAACGATGCTCAACCAAAAATCGTGCGAAGTGCGTACGGCTGATCAGGTTCGGGTTGCCGGCGAGGGCCATGGCCCCTTCCAGGCTGCCGCGTATTCCGGCGGCATCCAGTTGGGCCGCCATTTTTTTTGCGCGCTCCGAGCGACCTTCGCGCGTGGTCTCCAAGCCTTGCAACAAGACCGGGTTGAATGGGTCCACATTCAGTCCGACGATATGTATCGTTACCTCGCGCCAGCTGATTGAAATTTCCACGCCATCGATGAACGCCATTCCATGCCCGTGCGCGGCATCGCGCGCCTCGGCAAGACCGCCGACTTCATCGTGGTCGGTGAGCGAGAGCGTAGTCACGCCGTTCGCCGCGGCACGCGCCACCAGGTCGCGCGGCGTGAGCATGCCGTCGGACACATTGGAATGGCAGTGCAGGTCAAAATTCAATATTTTCCCCTAATAAACAGTTAATTATAGCGCACCGCAAGTCCTGCCGCAGATCTGTTCGGGGCTAGGAGAGCGGGCGTGGATCAATCTGTTTCAATCCGCGCGAAACGCATCAGGGCGGTTAAAATCGGGCGTGCCCTTATTCGATCAACCCGTTTTAAGGCACGCCGGACCTTTCAGACACGGCGTGCCAGGCGCCCGGCCCCCGCACCCGGAGAACGCCGCCCGGTCGCGCGCGCGCGCCAACGTCCACATACTTTTTCGCTCCGGCACCGTACTGTCCGCGCCGGGAACCGTGCTTCGATGAACGACCTGATCGAAGCGTCGTATAAGTCGCGCGATGAGTTCGCCATCCCGAAAATCTGGGTTGCGGTCGCGCTATCCGTGCTTATTCACGCCGCCGCGTTGTGGCAGTGGCAATCGAGGGAAAGAATTGATCCCAAAACGCCCGGTGACAAAGCGTCGCAGGTGCGTCTCAAGGCCCAACTTCTGCCACCCTCCGCGAGCCACCCGCCCGAGGCACCACCGCAACCTGTTATACGCCGGTCTGTACCGACACCGCCCCCCCCCTCGCCACCGCCACAGCAACGAGCGACCAAGCGCGCGCCGCCTCCGCCTGCCCCCGCACCACCGGTACTCGCCATGAACCGGCCCGCGCTAGCAACGCAGCAAGCCGCCCCCGTTACGCCCGCTGCGCCCGCGCCGGCGCCTGCACGGCCTCCGGCCGAGGACATGAGCGCACTCATCGAGGCGCGACGCCGCGCACGCGAAGCCCCGCCGACTCCGGCGCAACTCGCGGCAATAGAAACGCCGCCAACCGAAAGCGAAGCCGAGCGACGTGCGCGCAATCGCGCCGCAAACATGGGGACGGCGCAGCCACAAACCTTCGGGTACGACCCGCGCAAGGGCGGCGGCGTATTCCAGATCGAACGGCTGGGGATCGATTCAGCTGACTTCATGTTCTTTGGCTGGAACCGCGACATCAAGCGCAACACGCTGCAACACATAGAAGTGCGGCGCGGGAACAACCCTGACATCCGCGTCGCGGTGGTCAGGAAAATGATTTCCATCATCCGCGAGTACGAGCCCGGTGACTTTCAGTGGGAGTCGTTCAAGCTGGGCCGCTGGGTGACCCTGTCGGCACGTGCCGCCGATAATGCCGGCCTGGAGGACTTCATGATGCGCGAATTCTTTGACGGTGCGATGGCGCGCTAGCGCCCCTGCCCGGCGCCGGGACCTGGCTTGGCCGCGCTGCGTTCAGAATCCCTATATGAGGATAAGCGGTCAGGACAGCTGGTGTTGCGCTAGAAAACCCTCGACTAGGCGCGCGAGTTGCTCCGGCTGGTCGTGGTGCACCATGTGACCGGCATCGGCAATGACGTGCGATTCGACACGGGCGAAGCAGGCCTTGCGTGCCGCGATATCCGCCTGGGTCAAACCCATTTTCGCCAGTGTGTCCGTTTGGGCACCTTCTATCCACAGCACCGGCGCAACGACCTTACGCCAGCAGGCTTCAGCCTCTTCCAACCGATAAAGAACCGGATTGATGCGCTTGTGCGCCGGGTCTGCACGCAACACCACGCGGCCGCCCACTTCGCGTCCCCAATGGCGTGAAACGAAGTGGGCACGTTCGGCAGAAAGATGCGGATTGTTCTTGCGCATCCGCTCGGCCAGCGCGTCAAAATCCGCGTAGTCGCGCG
>CAITSH010000443.1 GCA_903895005.1 uncultured Pseudomonadota bacterium | reverse complement strand
ACCGCATTTTCCCAGCCCGGCTCCACGGTTATTTTTTGCCAAAGCCTCGGCAGTGCGGAGAGCGCCTGGTTTGCCAGCCAGTCATGTATCTTGCTGTTTTCGTCGACGCCTTTCTGTATCTGCCGCAACGCCGCCAATCGCCCCTCAAGGGCCCCGGACTCCTCTTGAAGCGCCTGCAGACGACCAAGCGTTTCCTGCCGTGACTGCATCAGCACTGGAACCTCCGCGTCGGTTTGTGCAAGCGCGGCCTCGAATTCGGCCGATCTGTCCTGGATGCCGAGCAGGTCTGCTTCGAGTTTTTCCAATGCCAGTGTATCGGGTGCAGCCAAAGAGGCCTTTTCGATGGAAAGGCGTTCCTCGCGCACATCCAGTCCCTGCAAAACTTTCCCCGCGTGGCTGATATGCGTTTGCTCTAGCTGGAACGCCTGTGTTGCAACCGCCATAGCGGCGCGCGACTCGGATACCCGATCACGCTGCGTACGAAAAAGGGACTCCGCGTCCGGGAGCTTTTGGGCCTCAGAGGCAGAATGATCCTGGCTGACTGCAACTCGCTCAATTGCTTCTTCGTGGCGTTGGCTCCACATGTGCAACGCTGAATCCAGCTCGCCACTCTGGTTGCGCCAGATTGCCGCCTGAGCCCCCAACTCGGCAAGACGCGCCTCCAGGCGTTGCCTTGTGTCAGACATATGCCGGATATCCGCTTCAAGGCGGGCAACTTCGGTATTGGCCGCAAATAGCGCAGCCTGGGCCGCGTTCAGCACGTCCCCGGCGCTGTAATGCTCCGCACGAATCGTTTCAAGCCTGTTCTCAACCTCGCGCAAGCGCGCGGTTTCCGCTTCCAGGTCATTGGTGGTTTTCTCAACGTCACGGGCGTAGCGCTGGAAATCTGCCTCGGCTTCCTTTTTTCGAACCAGCCAGAGAAGGTTTTGGCGATTTTTCAGTTTTTCCTGCAAATCCTGGTAGGTCTTGGCCACCTCAGCCTGTTTTTCAAGCTTTTCGACTTGTACGCCGAGTTCCTGCTGGATATCAGCGACCCGGGAAAGGTTCTCACGCGTGTCAGAGAGCCGGTTTTCCGTTTCTCGACGTCGGTCTTTATACTTTGACACGCCGGCAGCCTCTTCGAGAAACACGCGGAGTTCCTCGGGCTTGGCTTCGATGATTCGGGAAATCATCCCTTGTTCAATAATGGCGTAGGCTCGCGGCCCAAGGCCCGTGCCCATGAAAATATCCTGGATATCGCGGCGGCGTACATGGACGTTATTGATGAAGTATGAAGATTCGCCATCACGCTGCAGGACGCGCTTTACCGCAATTTCCGCGTATTGCGACCATTGCCCGCCAGCCTTGCCCATACTGTTATCGAAGTGCAACTCGACGCTCGCCCTGGCCACCGGTTTGCGCTGCCCGGAACCGTTAAAGATAACGTCCTGCATCGACTCCCCGCGCAAGGCGGAGGCCTTGGACTCGCCGAGCACCCAACGGACGGCATCGATGACGTTCGATTTGCCGCAACCGTTTGGGCCAACAACCCCGACTAACTGGCCGGGAACGTTGATGGATGTCGGATCGACGAAGGATTTGAACCCGGAAAGCTTGATTTGAGTGAGGCGCACAGGGGTCGGCGAGAAAGGATTTCGATGAAAGAAAAACCGGCTGCTGTCCGGATTTATTGGGTGAGAATATCGACCGCTATAATAACACTTTGACCAACCCGATTCCGACAGAGAAATTGACGAAATGCCGAGCAAACCCAGCAAAACACTAATTTCATTTCCAAATCCAAATTCGTCCCGGGACTTCCTGATTCACATGGAAATTCCGGAGTTTACTTGCCTGTGTCCGATGACCGGACAGCCAGATTTTGCCACGCTGGTTCTCGACTATATTGCCGACAAGAAATGCGTCGAGTTAAAGAGCTTGAAGCTTTACATCTGGGCCTATCGGGATATCGGTGCGTATCACGAGGCGGTCACGAACCGGATTCTCGATGACATCGTAAGCACGATCGCTCCGCGTTACGCCAGACTCAAGGCGAAATTTTTCGTCCGCGGCGGGATTTTCACCACCGTTGTCGCCGAACACCGCAAAAAGGGCTGGAAACCGCTCCCCAAGGTCGATCTAGACGCATTCGCGTCGGCTGCGCCGACAGCCGGCTAACTCCCGGCCCCTCCTTCCGCAGCATCGATACATACATAAACACATCGTAAAAGGACTGTGACTTGAATCCCATGCTGGGCAAACTCCAGCCCTATCCGTTTGAAAAATTGCGCCGCTTGTTTGCCGATGTGGTGCCAGCCGAGGGAATGTCTGCGATCAGCCTGGGCATCGGAGAACCAAAGCACGCAACGCCGGAATTTATCCGTAGCGCCCTGTCCGGTAATCTTGACGGCTTGGCCAGCTATCCGGCAACTGCGGGGTTGCCCGCCTTGCGTGAGGCGATTGCTGCTTGGCTGATGATGCGCTATGGCCTGAAATCGGTTGATCCGTTGACCCAGGTGCTGCCGGTGAACGGATCGCGTGAGGCACTGTTCGCCATCGCCCAAACAGTGGTCGACCCGGGCCGAAATGCCGTTGTGGTTTGCCCCAACCCCTTTTATCAAATCTACGAGGGTGCGGCCCTTTTGTCCGGCGCCGAACCCTACTTCGTCAACGCCGACCCGGCACTCGATTATAGAGTCGACTATTCCGCCATTCCGGAAACGGTCTGGAAGCGCACCCAGCTCGTTTATGCCTGCTCGCCAGGCAACCCGACCGGTAACGTGATGTCGATTGACGAATGGCGCACACTTTTTGACCTTTCAGAGCGTTACGGCTTCGTCATCGCTTCGGATGAGTGCTACTCAGAACTTTACTACGACGAGGCCGCGCCTCCCTTGGGGGCGTTGCAGGCTGCGCAAATACTCGGCCGAAATGGTTTTCAACGCCTGATCGTATTCTCCAGCCTGTCAAAGCGCTCCAATGTTCCGGGAATGCGATCGGGATTTGTCGCTGGCGATGCCGCATTGATGAAGCAGTTTTTGCTCTACCGAACCTACCAGGGGGGGGCGATGAATCCGTCGGTGCAAGTGGCAAGTACCGCCGCCTGGCGTGACGAGGCGCATGTCCGCGACAACCGCCGCCTTTACGCCGAGAAATTTCGCACTCTGCTTCCCCTTCTCGCTCCGTTGGGTGCGACCATGCCAGCCGGCGGGTTTTACCTTTGGTTAAAGACCCCAACTGCCGATGACTGCTTCGCCCGCGACCTTTACCGAGACTATAATGTCACGGTGCTTCCCGGCAGCTATCTCGCGCGGGACACCAGCGCGGGAAATCCGGGAAAAGACCGAATCCGGATCGCACTGGTAGCGCCGCTCGCTGAATGCCGCGAAGCGGTCGAGCGTCTCAGTAAATTCACCCTTTCATTCTGAAAAGCCATGTCCGCACAAAATATCGTAGATAAAGCCTGGGAAGTCCGCACCGAGATAAACCCCGCCAACGCCAGTGCGGAGGTCCGAAATGCCGTCAATTCGGTCATCGCGGCGCTAGATAAGGGTCAACTTCGCGTTGCCGAGAAAATCAGTGGTGCGTGGACCACGCACCAATGGATCAAAAAAGCAGTCTT
>CAITSH010000442.1 GCA_903895005.1 uncultured Pseudomonadota bacterium | reverse complement strand
GGAACAGCGCATGGTGTTCGGCAAGCTGATTCTGCAGCAGCCCAACGTGCTGTTGATGGACGAACCGACCAACCACCTCGACATGGAATCCATCGAGTCACTCAACGGCGCGCTCGAACGCTTCAAGGGAACGCTGATATTCGTGTCACACGACCGCGAGTTCGTATCGTCGCTGGCGACCCGCATCATCGAAATGCAGCCTGGCGGCGAAGGCAAGCCGGCGATCATCAAGGACTTCCGCGGCAACTACGAGGAATTCCTGCGCGAGCAGGGCGTACCGGAGTAAGCGGAACCGTGCCCCGAGGGTACGGGGACCGCGGTAGTATTGACGCACTCAATCACTGCGAGGCTTCCGGAATGTCCAAGAACGAGTCGGGCGTAGCACGCGGCGTATCCCGTCGCAAACTGCTGGGAATGGCGGCCTCCGCCGTGGCCGGCGCGACCCTCATCCCCCAGACGGGGCTGGCACAGCAGCCAATGCGTTGTACGCCTGTTCCGGCGCCAGTCTCCCGCGGCCCCAAGGTGTTTCTCGATTACGACCAGGCCGAACTCGACGTTGCTTATGACCAGGTGCCATGGGCGCCGAATATCAACCAGTTGCTCGCGCGTCGGGCTGTCAACAGCGAACTCGTGCGAAAGCGCATAGGCGAGCCACGGCGGGTGGCCTATGGCCCGACCGAAGTAGAAAAGCTCGACATTTACGCCACCAGCCGCGCCAACGCGCCGGTGATGATATTCATCCATGGCGGCGCCTGGCGCAGCGGGGTGTCCAAGGATTTTGCCGAGCCGGCTGAAATGTACGGCCGCGCCGGTGCGCATTATGTCGTGCTTGATTTTATTTCTGTGGATGCCGCCAACGGGAGCCTGCTGACCATGGCCGATCAGGTGCGCCGCGGGGTAGCCTGGGTGTGCAAAAACGCCGCGAGTTTTGGCGGCGACCCCAACCGCATTTTCATTTCCGGACATTCCTCGGGCGGGCACCTTGGCGGCTGCGTGCTGGTCACCGAATGGCAGAAGGAATTCGGCCTGCCGGCGGATGTGATCAAGGGCGCATTGCTCGTGTCCGGCATTTACGACCTCAGGGCGCCGCGGCTGTCGGCGCGCAGCTCCTATGTCAAATTCACCGACGAGATGGAGCAGCTGCTGAGTGCGCAGCGCTATTTGTCATCGATCCAATGTCCGGTGATTGTCGCGCATGCCTCGCTGGATACGCCTGACTTCCAGCGGCAATCGCGCGACTTTGCCGATGCGCTGAACAAGGCAGGCAAGCCTGTGCAGTCGATGCGGGGCGAGGGCTACAACCATTTCGAGTATCCCGAAACGTTTTCAAATCCGTTCGGTCATCTGGGCCGCGCCGCGCTCGCAATGATGAAGCTGGCTTAGCGCCGTAGCTTGGGGCAAATCACAATCGGCTGTAAGCCCCTCAGCGCCGGTTGTCCCTAGTCGTTTATTTTTGCTGTGCTTTGCGCGCCGCGTATTTGGAATCACGCGCGGCTTTCTGCTCTTGTTTGAGCTTGGCCTCGGCTTCTGCTTTGGCGACGCGCTCGGCTTCCTTGCGCGCCTTTTCTTCGGCGGCGGCCTGGGCTAGCCTCGCCTGCTCGGCGGCGCGTTCGGCTTCACGTTGCCTGGCGACTGCCTGGTTTGCGAGTTTGCGTTCGGCGATGCGAATCTGACGCGCTTTTTCGGTTTCGATACGTTCTGCCTGGCGCGCAGCCGCGTTTGCGTCGCCGGTCTGCACCGCCACTTTTATCTTTTCCATGACGGCTTGCTTGGCCTTGGCGGCGGTTTGAAGGCGTTCTGCGAAACTCGGTTCTTTACGTGGCATATCGTTAAATTTTCCTGTCAAAGCTTTTAATCTTCGGCGGTTCGTTGTTTCTTGGACACCGAATCACGATGTCCGAACCCTAAAAACGGCCCGGCTGATCAATGAGAATCGGCTGCAAACCCGCGCCAGGCGGGCGTTTGCAGCCGATTGCGTGAAACGGACGCCCCGGGCGCGCCGGATTGCGACTATACGGCGGGTTTGATGTCTCCGGCTTCGGGTGCGGGGGATTCGCCGGCAACGGCATCGCTGCCTTCAGGCTCGTCCGCGGCGCCCTGTTTTTTGCGCAGCTTTTCTTCCTTCTTGGCCTTCTTGGCCATTTCTCTCTGGCGTTTTGCGAAATCGTAGTTGGGCTTGGCCAATTTGTGGATCCTTTTGTCGAGTCATGGGAGCAATAGTCCGAGAGTAACCGCTTTTTACTCCCAGCGCACCGGCGCGGGGCAAAAACAGCCTTGCAGCGGTTTAGTTGCGCATCAAGGGATTTGGCGTCGGATCCTCGATTTTCTGCATGGTGTTTTTATCGGTATGGTGAAATAAGGCGTCTTTGCCCAGAATTTTCAGCACCGTATCCTGATCATAGGTCCAGGTGCCGTCGTTGTGCACCGTGACCTTGATGCGGAATGACTCGGTGCGGAATGCGTGGTCAAGGAACGGGATCGACAGCGTGCCGTGGTGCGGATCACCGAAGAGGCAGTTGAGTTCAAAAGTCTTTGCATCGGGCGCGACCTTGCCCGATGCGATGGCGACCTGGCCGCGCGGGATGGTCAGGGTATGTGTGACGGTCTGTGTCGCGGGTTCCCACAGCCAATAGCCGACCTGGTCGTGAAAAGTTTTGATTTCC
>CAITSH010000441.1 GCA_903895005.1 uncultured Pseudomonadota bacterium | reverse complement strand
GTCGCGCTCAAACGCGAGATTTCGCGCCCCCGTCCACTTGATGTAGAAATCAACCCTCTCAAGAAACTCACGATCATTGATTCGTTTCCGGCGGAAATCGATAAACGATTCGGAGAAAACGAGGTCCTTTAACTCCCCAACGCCGGGCACCGAATACGCGAGTGCGTTGCCAGGTTTTATCACGGCCAACTGCCTGAGCAAATCACTCAAATAGGCGAAAGCACGCTGCATCGAAGACTCGACGGCCCGCAGATGTTCATCGCGCAGTTTTTTCTGCGAAGTTTGCTGCGTCTGGACTTGCGCAGCCTGTTTTTTCAGATCATCTAGCAGACCCAATTTCGCCTCCACGGTAATCTTCGGCCCAATATCCACATTGTGCCAGCACCGCAAACACTTGTGAACGAATTAGCGCCTGCCGCCATGTTTCAGCGAAGCAACCAATTACTAATGGCCACATAGTCCGCGACTGTTAGATTCTCAGGACGCAACTCCGGATCGATACCGAGTTCCCGCAGGGATGGCTCGTCAATCAACAGCCGTAGCGCGTTTCTCAGGGTCTTCCGCCGCTGGGTAAACGCCGTGGTCACGACTTTTGCGAGGTGAGCCGGATCGCACGCAGTCAGGTTTTTGATCGGATGCGGTCTCAGACGCACAACCGCCGAATCGACCTTGGGCGGCGGCCTGAATGATTCGGGCGGCACTTCCAACAGCATGTCCATCTCGTAGCGGTACTGCAACATCACCGAGAGGCGTCCATACTCCGGTCCTGATGGAGCCGCGACCATGCGCTCCACCACCTCCTTTTGCAACATGAAAGTCATGTCCCTGAAGCGGTCGGAAAAATCGAGAAGACGAAAGAGGAGTGGCGTTGAGATGTTGTAGGGAAGGTTCCCGACAAGGCGTAGCGGCGAAGGCAGCAGGGAATAATCGAATTCAAGCGCATCCGCCTCGTGAACGATAACGTGTCCTGGCGAAAAACGCGTCCGCATCGCGGCAGCAAGATCCCGATCAATTTCGATAACGTGCAACGGCGTCACCTGCTGCGCCAGAAGCTCGGTCAGCGCGCCCTCGCCAGGTCCAATTTCGGCCACATTGTCTCCCGGTCGGACTGAAACGGCGGCGACAATATCGGAAATGACGCGCCTATCGGTCAGGAAGTGCTGACCAAAGCGTTTTCTAGGAACGTGCTTCATTGGGTCTGCAAGGTGCAATGCACGTCGACGGGCCAATCAGCACGTGCGATGCGCCCCGAACGCAACGGTAACCGACTAATGCGCACCCGTACTCTGCCCGACCATCTCGACTGCCAGTTCTACGGCAGCGACGAGACTGCCCGAATCAGCGCCCCCCCTTGCCGCAAGATCCAGTGCCGTACCGTGGTCGACCGATGTTCTGATGAACGGCAGACCCATGGTGACATTCACACCACCACCAAAGCTTGCGTATTTCAACACTGGCAATCCCTGGTCGTGAAACATGGCAAGAACGCAATCCCCATCACGCAAAATAGCCGGCGTAAACAGCGTATCCGCCGGCAAGGGGCCGACCAAGTCTAGTCCCTCGCCCCGCAGAGCCGACAAGACGGGGCTGATGACATCGATTTCCTCGCGACCAAAATGCCCCCCCTCGCCGCCATGGGGATTCAGACCCGCGACCAGGATACGCGGCCGCGCGAGGCCGAAACGTTTGACCAGGTCTGCGGATAAAACCCGCAGCGTTCTTGTCAGCCCTTCTACTGTGATTGCCGCGGAAACGTTGCTGACTGCAAGATGTGTGGTGGCCAATGCGACCCGTAAGCCGCCGCCTACAAGCATCATCACAACGCTGGCTTCAGACGCGTCGGCAAAAAATTCAGTGTGGCCGGTGAAGGGAAAGCCGGCGTCATTGATGACCGCCTTGTGCACCGGTGCCGTGACTAACGCACTAAATCGGCCTTCGCGGCAGGCATTCATACCCTGCCGGAGCAATTCCATAACGTAGGCACTGTTCCTCACATCAAGGCTGCCGGCAACGCAAGGCACGACCAGCGGAATGTGGAATACTTCCAGATCTCCGGCAATCGGGGTTCGCGCGCGATCAAAATCGGTCAGATTTACTTCGAGGCCGAGCTGATCCGCTCTACCGGCGAGTAGCGTGCGATCGCCGAATACCACCAAGCGGGCACCAAGATTCCGCCCAGCCAGGGCCAGACAGATTTCCGGACCAATTCCGGCAGGCTCGCCGGATGTTATCGCAATGAGAGGCAAATCCACGACGGTGGACTTTCGCACCATAGCGGGCACGGGTCTCACTTGTCTTCCAAACGGTATTCCACGTAAGCGCGATCCCGCAGCTGGCGGACCCATTCCTGAAATGATTCGTCCGATTTCCGGTCCCGCAAGACCCGTCTTGCCTCGGCACGCTTCCTTTCAGTTGACATGTCCGCCTTGCGCCGCTCAAGCACTTCGATTAAGTGCCAGCCGAACGGCGAACGGATCGGAACACTGACCTTCTTGAGCCCCAACTCATCCATCGCACGCTCAAACTCCGGCACAGTATCGCCGGGATATAACCAGCCAAGATCCCCGCCCCTGGAGGCAGAGCCGTCCTCTGAATTGAGCTTTGCAATTTCGGCGAAATCCGCCCCGGAAACAATCCTCTCGCGCAAGTTGGTGATTTTCCGCCTAGCGTCGTCCTCGGAAACAACTTCGTTGGTCTTGATGAGGATGTGCCGAGCGTTCGTCTGATTTACCGGCGCAAGCGACACTGTGGCCGCCCCCGCGCTACCGCGCTTTCCAACCAATTTAAGAACATGAAAACCCGCCGGGCTTCGCAGTACTGGACTAAGTTCGCCAACCTGCATTCTGGACAGCGGCTCGGTAAAGAGTTCGGGTAACCGGTCCTGTGCCCGCCATCCCATCTGCCCGCCCTGCAACGCGTCGGGGGCATCGGAGAATGTCGCGGCAACCTGCCCGAAATCGCCGCCGCCGCGCAATTGCTGCAACGCCGTTTCCACGCGGACGCGCTGACGCTCGATCTGCTCGGGAGTCGCCTGCTCGGGCAATCTCACCAGGATGTGGCTGATGTTGTACTCGGACGATGCGTCCTTGCCGCCACCCTGCTCCTGCTCAGCCAGGAAGATATCGATCTCGCCCTCACTGACGATGATCTTGCTCTCCACTTCGCGCTCGCGCAACCGGGCTAGGATGATTTCGGTTCTCACATCCTCCCGGAATTTCGAAAAAGCCACGCCATCCTTTTCCAGCTCCCGCCGGAATTGGGCGATGGACATGCGACTTTCCTGTGCTATGCGTTCGATCGCGCGATCCAGTTGCAAGTCGTCTACCCGCAATGCCGTTTCTCGCGCGAGTTGCAACTGGACATAGTCAACTATAAGGCGCTCAAGCACCTGCTTGTCCAGGACCCCCTCCGGGGGGAGTGGCGTCCCCTGTTGTTTGAGGGTTGCCTGGATCTGCCGGATCCTCGCACTGAGCTCGTACTGGGTGATGACTTCGTTATTGACGACGGCCACAATACGGTCAACCAGTTGAATTCGTGAGATAGGCCGGGGCGTCTGCGCCGCGGCGGAACCGCATCCCAAAAAGAGGGTCAGGATCAGCAGTTTTTTCATTTCTTCATTTCAATAACTAACCGGGCGCGCGACATCCAAAGCCCCCGGGATAGACCCCAAATTCGAACCCGGAATGGATCCCGGCACCGCCACGGGCGTGTTCAGTTGTGTGTAGCCGGAAATATTCCGTTTGAGCGTCTCCAGCGGGTTGGCCCCGATGCTAGCGAGACCGTTCAATTCAAGCTGTACAAAAATGCTGGTGTTGGCCGCACCGATGGCAGTGGCGAAGCGCTGCCCGACGACCCTGACGATCCAGCAACCGCCGTTGTATTCAAGCCCCGCAAGACCTTCCACGATTTTCCCGTCCGGAATCGAGTAATTGGTCCTTCCGACGGCATACCATCCGCCGCCCAAGGGCCACTGACCCGACGCGTCGATCTGCTTGATAGAGTCTCGCGTAAAGCGATACCCCAGATTGATCACTTTCTGCACTTCGGGTTGAAACCGCGTGCCAAAACTCAAACGCTCAATCCTGTCGCGACTGGAACTATATTGGAGCGCTGAATCGGCCGACCATTGCGACGTGATTTTCCCCGAAACCGCCGCCAACCAATCTGACGATCGGAAGGTCCGGGGGGTGTCTGAAGGGTTTAGCGTCACTTCCTGATCCTTGAAGTAAAACCGTTGCGCTACCGTTGCCCTGGCCAATTCCTGCCCGCTGGATTGCAAAAAGCGTGTCGTCAGAGCCGCTGTGACCTGGTTCGCATCGTTAAGCCTGTCTCTTCCCGAAAAGCTGTTCTCGGAAAAAATCTGTGCGTAATTCAAATCGGCTACGCCGGTGTCGAAAATTGGAATGTTGTTCTGGTTCCTGGCGGGGATGTTGACGTAGTAAAGCCGCGGCTCGAGCGTCTGCACCAACTCCTGGCCACGAAAACTCGTCGGACGGTCAAAAGTCAGCCCGCTATCCAAGGTGAAGGTCGGCACTCCACGAGAAATGGAGTTTTCGGGCCCCAGGGTATTGCGTTCCAGTGCATAACGCGTCCAGTTGTAGCCAATCTTCGGCGTCAGGTACGCACCCGGGGAAACGAGAGGCAGACTGATCGACGGATAGGCGAACACACGCTTGCCAATCACCTGGGTTGGATGCGAAAAATCAACGTACTCACCCGCCAGGCTGAAGTCGGTGCCGCCTACGACCTGTTTGGACGCACCCAGGCTGATCTGCGGGAGACGGCCGTACGGGATGGCGACCGGAGACAATGGGTCCTGCAAGGTCTGAAACCGCTGCACCCTTCCCGTCATGCTCCAGGCCCCGTCCCCGAGCCAGGATCCGCCGCGCGAAACGTAAACCTCCCGGTTCAGGTTGGTCTGTGAGGTCACGCCTATCGATGAACCCAACTCACGAAAATAGTTATCGTCTGATACTGAGTTGAGAATCCACCCTCCGGAAAAATCCCATTGAGCAAAGGTATGTTGGGCGCTAAACGAATAACGCGTCCGGTTTGCAGCCTTGTCGTCCGGCAAAATGTCGTACTGGACGGTTCCTCTATACTTCGGCTCAAGGTAACGAAACTCGGTACCAATTTGCAAACCACGCTTGGCCATCGCTCGCGGCGTGATCGTGGCATCCCGGTTGGGCGCAATATTCCAGTAGTAAGGCAGGGAAATTTCCGCGCCTCCTTTACCCGACGTGCCGTAGATGGGCGCCAAAAACCCGGACTTGCGCTGATTATTGAGTGAGAACTCCAGCCAGGGCGCCGCGAGTATAGGCATGCCCATGAAAACTATCTGCGCAGAACGGGCCGCACCAACGCTACGGCCATAATCCATATCGAGTTGCCCGAACTTGACATACCAGTCTTCGTTCCCCGGCTTGCAGGTCGAGAACGTGCCATCGGTCATCCGGTAATTTTCGTCACCCAACAATTCGATTAGGCTTGCCGAGCCGTGCCCCTCTGTGGGCAGCGCCCCCGCTTTGAGGCGCGGCGCGAGAACATAGGTAGGATTGTCAAACACACCCTGCCCCTGGTCCATCTTGTAGCGAAGCGACGGGCCTGTGATGACATCGCCGTCGCGAACAAGGCGGACACTCCCCAGAGCTTCAATATCTTCAGTTTCGGCCGCGTACTTTAGCCTGTCGGCGACTATAGATGTAGTGCCCTTGCGCAGTTCCGCGTCGCCTGAGGCACGCATCTCCTGTCCGGCGATTCCTTCGAGCCGTTCACTGGAAATAAAAACCGGCAGGTCAAAGGCCCCGCCCTTGGGAGGCCCTTGCATAGATCGCTGCAGCTTCAGCCCGAGCCCCTGCGCCTGCGCGGCAGCCGGAAACATCAGTCCGACGTATACCGAAAGCGAGATCAGAGCAACAAGACGCGAATGCAGCATGGGGGAAAAGTAAAAAGCTGGCCCTGTTTGGCAAAATCGCAGCGTTGGCGGAACGACGTGTGGGAGGACTGATTAAAAAAGCGCGAATCAGACCTGCATTATGCCTCTTATTTTGAGTGCTAAAATCGCATAATTCGGGGCATAAGGCAATAAAACAATTGGACCGTTCCCTGCAGCTCGGAGCATGGCTGGAGTCTCACTTCCAGATTGGGTCATTCAGCATAGCCCCAGCCTCCGCCGATGCGAGTTTTCGCCGCTATTTCCGCCTCAGTTTTACCGACGGACGACCCAGCGTCATCGTCATGGATGCGCCACCTCCGCAGGAGGACTGCCGGCCCTTCGTGCGCATCGCCGGGCTGCTGACTGCGGCAGGGCTCAACGCCCCCCGCGTCATTGCGCAGGACGTGGACCAGGGATTCCTGCTGCTATCCGACCTTGGAAACACAACTTACCTTGCCGCAATTAACGAACACAACGCCAACGCGCTATTTGGTGATGCTCTGGATTCACTGGTGCAGTGGCAACTCGCCAGTAAGCCCGCCGTCCTACCCTCCTACGACCACACATTGCTCAGGCGCGAGCTGGCGCTTTTCCCGGACTGGTACATCAGTCGACATCTCGGCGTAAAGCTCAGCGAGACACAGCGCCAGGTGCTCTACAACGCGTTCGACCTGATCGTTCGCAGCAATCTCGCGCAGCCTCAAGTCTACGTCCATCGCGATTTCATGCCCAGAAACCTCATGCTTAGCGAACCTAATCCCGGGATACTGGATTTTCAGGACGCCGTTTACGGGCCCATAAGCTATGACGTCGCTTCGCTTTTCAAAGACGCATTTTTATCCTGGCCCGAGGAACGCGTTCTTGACTGGACAGTCCGCTACTGGCAAAAGGCCAAGAAGGCCGGTCTGCCTGTACGCGCCGATTTCGGTGAGTTTTACAGTGAATGCGAGTGGATGGGTCTGCAACGCCACCTGAAAGTCATGGGAATTTTCGCCCGTCTCAACTACCGCGACGGTAAGCCTGATTACCTCTCGGACACGCCGCGTTTCTCCCAATATGTCCGGAGCGTTGCATACCGGTACGCAAAACTCAAACCCCTGCTCATGCTTTTCGACGACCTCGAGAACGTGGCTGCCAAGTCCGGTTACACCTTCTAATGAAGGCGATGATCCTCGCCGCGGGTCGCGGTGAGCGCATGCGTCCGCTTACCGATGATTTGCCGAAGCCGCTTCTTGAAGCGGGTGGGAAAACGCTGGTGGGCTGGCACTTGTCTAGGCTCGCAGCAGCAGGCTTCGAGGATGTGGTGATCAACCATGCCCATCTGGGCATCATGATTGAAAACGCGCTTGGCGATGGCGCAGGGCTTGGTATCCGAATCCGGTACTCGGCAGAGGTCGAAGCGCTCGAAACGGCTGGAGGCATTGCCAATGCCCTGAGCTTACTCGGCGACAGTTTTCTCGTGGTGAACGGCGATATCTGGTGTGATTTCGACTTTGCCTCCATCCGGTCGTCCCTCGCGGCGGAAGATCTGGCCCACCTCGTTCTCGTTAACAATCCCACCGAACATCCTGCCGGCGATTTTCGCCTTTCGGACGGCAAGGCACGCCAAGAAGGCACGCCATCGCTGACGTTTAGCGGCATCGGCATCTATCGCGCCGAACTGTTTCGCAACATTATCCCAGGCCAAAAAGCGAAGCTGGCACCTATTCTTCGCGCAGCGATGGTCGACGAACGCGTCAGCGCGGAACATTACAAAGGCCGCTGGCGCGATATCGGAACGCCGGAACGCCTGCTGTCCCTTCGACAAGAGCTTGGCGATAAATCAAGACGGTAAAAAATATGATCACAAACTTGCCGTGCTTTTCCGAAACAATACCGTTACAGGCCAGAAATCATGACTGAAATCTCGCATTACCTGCAGCGCCGCAAAATTCTCGCCAATCGCCTGAAAAGTGGAATCGCCATCCTTCCGACCGCGCCCGAGAAAATGCGTAATCGAGATAGCGACTATCCCTATCGCTTTGACAGCTATTTCTACTATCTAAGTGGATTTAGCGAACCCGAATCAGTTCTCGTCCTCATCGCCGGCAAGACACCCCGCGCCATTCTTTTTTGCCGCGAAAAAAATCCCGAACGTGAACTTTGGGACGGCCGGCGCTGCGGCCCCAAAGCGGCACGCAAAGCCTATGGCTTTGATGAAACCTGGCCGATCGAGCGGTTGGATGAAAAACTCCCCCTGCTGCTGGCGAACCAGGAAGCCGTGTATTTCGCCACAGGAATGGATTCGGGCTGGGACACCCGCCTTATCGGCTGGCTCAACCAGGTGCGCGCGCAAGCCCGCTCCGGCGTATCCGCACCCGGCGAAATACGCGACATCAGGGTCATTCTTGACGATATGAGATTGGTCAAAGACGCCCATGAAATCGGCGTTATGCGCCGCGCCGCGGCGATATCAGCGGTCGCCCACTGTCGAGCCATGCAAGCCACGCGGCCTGGCCGGATGGAATTTGAAATTGAGGCCGAACTCTTGCACGAATTCCGTCGTAACGGGTCTCAGTTCCCAGCCTACACTTCGATTGTCGCAGGAGGGTCCAACGCCTGCATCCTGCACTATCGTGAAAACAGCGCGAAACTCAGGAAGGGAGACATGCTCCTGATCGATGCCGGCTGCGAGCTAGACGGCTACGCATCAGACATCACGCGCAGCTTTCCCGTCGATGGCCGTTTCAGCAAAGCGCAGCGTGAAATTTATGAACTTGTTCTCGCAGCACAAACCGCAGCGATCAAAACGGTTCGCCCCGGCAAATCCTGGCAGGCACCGCACGATGCCGCAGTGCGCGTACTGGTGAAAGGATTCATCAAGCTCGGCCTTTGCAATGGCACCGTGAGCGAGGTGATTGCATCCGGCGATTATCGACGGTTTTACATGCACCGGACCGGGCACTGGTTGGGACTCGACGTTCACGACGCAGGCGAGTACAAAGACTCCGGCCAATGGAAAAAGCTCAGGCCAGGGATGGTACTTACGGTCGAACCAGGCTGCTATATTCGCCCGGCGTCCAACGTACCCAGGCAATATTGGAACATCGGCGTTCGCATTGAAGATGACGTACTGGTAACGCGAGCCGGATGCGAGGTGATCACGGCAGCCGCCCCGAAATCAGTGGCGCAAATAGAAGCCCTGATGGCATATGCCTGATTTGCCCTTGCAAAAAGTCGATATCCTGATCGTTGGTGGCGGCCCGGTCGGCTCGGCCGTCGCAACCGGGCTGGATGGCTCACATTTACGTATCGCTGTAGTCGGGCCGACAGCAACGAGCACGGACTCCCGCCCGATCGCGCTCTCGCACGGCAGTCGCCTGATTCTCGAAAACATCGGCGCATGGCCCGCCCCAGACGCCACTGAGATCTCCACCATCCACGTTTCCCATCAGGGGCGGTTTGGCCGCACACGCGTTGAAGCGGCAGAACACGGTGTCCCGGCGCTTGGCTATGTCGTCGCTTATGACAAATTGCACGCACACGTTTCAGCCATTTGCGGCGCTTCACGCATCGACGGGGTCGTTAGCGCGATTGATGAATTCGGGGATTTCGCCAGAGTCACCACCAGCGCTGGGCTCTTCGAGGCGCGTCTGGTCGTCCTATCGGACGGCGGACAGCTCTCCGCGGGAAAGAGTGAAAGTTACGACCAGGTAGCGACAATCGCGCAAATTGCGGTGAAAACGCCGCATGCAGGTCGCGCGTGGGAACGTTTTACGCCCTGCGGCCCGTTCGCATTGTTGCCTTTCGGCAAAGACTACGCTCTGGTCTGGTGTACCTCGCCCGAATTTGCAGAGCGCCTCGAGAATAAAAATGAGGCTGATTTTATAAAAGCCGCGCAACAGGTCTTTGGCCATCGCGCCGGAGTCTTCAGGGCTGTGTCAAAGCGCAGCCGATTCCCGCTTTCACTGCGTCGCGCAACCGGACTCCCGAGGCGTTGCGTGGCGGTAGGGAATGCGGCGCAAACCCTTCATCCCGTTGCCGGACAGGGCCTGAATCTCGGGCTAAGGGATGGCTCAGAGCTTGCCCAATTCATTCACAAGGCTTCGCCGGAGGATCTGGGTACCGCTGCGTTTGTCGAACGGTATCTTGCCTCGCGCAACGTTGATCGTAACGCTACGGTAGGCGTAACCGACCTGCTTGTCAGGTTTTTTTCAAATTCGCGTCCTCTGACCGGGCTTGTCCGCGGCTCCGGACTTTTTCTGCTTGATATTCTTCCCCAGCCCCGGCGCTTCCTGGCCAGGCGCATGATGTACGGAATGCGTGCGATACCCTAAACACTTGGAATTAAGCGCGTACCGTCCAGCGAAAAACACGGCGTCGAATTGCACAAAAAATGAACAAATTTTTTTCCGTTTTTGTGAATCCGTGTAAAATCGTCCTCCCGCTTTCTATAACCCCCATCGCAACCCGCAATGCAAATCGGCTCGCACGTGCTGCGCAACAATCTGTTCGTTGCCCCGATGGCGGGCGTTACAGATCGCCCATTCCGCCAGCTTTGCAAAAAATTCGGCGCAGGTTTGGCTGTGTCGGAAATGGTTGCATCAAACTCCCTACTCTGGGGCAGTGAAAAAACCCTTCGCCGCGCCAACCATGAAGGCGAGGTCGATCCAATTTCCGTGCAGATCGCCGGCGCCGACCCGCAAATGATGGCCGATGCAGCCCGTTTCAATGTTGATCATGGGGCGCAGATCATCGACATCAACATGGGCTGCCCCGCCAAGAAAGTGTGCAACGTCATGGCGGGCTCTGCTCTGCTTCGGGACGAGCCTCTGGTCAGTCGCATCCTCGACGCTGTCGTCTCGGCGGTTAACGTCCCGGTAACCCTCAAGTTTCGGACGGGCTGGGACAAGCAGAACAAAAACGCCCTGATGATCGCTCGCATTGCCGAGCAGGCCGGAATCCAGCTGCTGTCCATTCACGGCAGAACCCGCGCCTGCGGCTACACCGGCCACGCAGAATACGAAACCATCGCTGCGGTAAAGGCATCGACGCGACTACCGGTTATCGCCAACGGCGACATCACTACCCCGCAAAAAGCCAAATATGTGCTGGAAGTCACGGGGGCGGACGGGGTAATGATCGGACGCGCAGCGCAAGGCCGACCTTGGATTTTCCGCGAAATCGAACACTTTCTGGATACCGGAACCATCCTGATGCCTCCGCTCGTGACGGAAATCCATGAAGTCTTGATCGCCCACCTGCACGATTTGTATGGTTTCTACGGGGCCGACCGAGGTGTGCGCGTAGCTAGGAAACATATCTCCTGGTACACCAAGGGACTTACTGGTTCGGCCGCGTTCCGCCACGCCATGAACCAGCTTCCAAGCTGCGATGAACAACTTGATGCGGTGAACAGCTTTTTTGAAATGCTCGCAAGCGAGCACCGCCACCTGCGTTATGTGGAAGAAAATCAGATAGAGGAACTGGCAGCATGAGGCACAGCAACGAGATCAGCGATTGCGTTCGGAAATCCCTTGACAGGTACTTCAAGGATCTTGACGGGGAAAAACCGCGCTCGGTCTATGACATGGTGATACGTAACGTTGAACGCCCCTTGCTCGAAATGGTTCTGGATCAGGCTGAGGGCAACCAGACGGTAGCAGCCGAGATGCTCGGGATCAACCGCAATACGCTGCGCAAAAAAATCCAGTTGCTCAAGATCAAGCTCTAACCTGGCCAGCCGGCCGGTCACCAGTCCGCCATCAAATTATGCGTCCCATCCGGCAGGCCCTGATCAGCGTTTCGGACAAGACCGGCGTGGTAGAACTTGCGCGCGCCCTCGACGGGATGGGGGTTAACATCCTATCGACCGGCGGAACCGCCAAATTGCTTGCTGAGGCGGGTATCTGCGTCACTGAGGTGGGTGATTACACCGGATTTCCCGAAATGCTCGATGGCCGGGTCAAGACCCTTCACCCGAAAATACATGGCGGCTTGCTCGCGCGGCGCGATGTTCCTGCGCACATGGATACGATCCGGGAAGCAGGCATTGAAGCGATTGATATGCTCGTGGTCAACCTGTACCCATTTGAAGCAACGGTGGCAGAGTTGGATTGCACACTGGATGACGCTATAGAAAACATCGACATCGGTGGCCCGGCGATGGTTCGGTCAGCGGCCAAGAACTGGAAAGCTGTCGCGGTACTGACCGATCCCGAGCAATATGCCGGCGTGCTGAAGGAACTTTGCGATAGTGCCCCCCCCGGCCTGAACGACGCCACCCGCTTCGCGCTCGCATCAGCGGCGTTCAATCGCATCTCCAACTATGACGCAGCGATTAGCGACTACATTTCCTCCATCGACTCCGCTGGGACTCGCCATTCGTTTCCAGACCAAAGCAATAGCCGCTTTGTAAAACTCCAGGATTTGCGCTACGGCGAGAACCCGCACCAGAAAGCTGCGTTTTACCGCGACCTGTATCCGGTGGCGGGCACGCTGGCTATGGCCGAACAGTTGCAGGGAAAGGAACTCTCCTACAACAACATCGCAGACGCCGATGCAGCATGGGAATGCGTAAAATCGTTCGCTGATCAATCACTGCTTTCCGCATGCGTCATTGTCAAACACGCAAATCCCTGCGGTGTTGCACTCGGCGCAACCCCCTCCGAAGCGTATGAAAAAGCACTCAAGACGGATCCCACTTCCGCTTTCGGGGGAATAATCGCTTTTAATAAGACACTGGACGGCGTTGCCGCCGCACTGGTGGCAAAACAGTTCGTGGAAGTACTTATCGCTCCCGAGTTCTCGACAGAAGCACTCGCCATTTTTTCTGCGAAACCCAATACCCGCCTGTTGCGAATAGAATCGGGCGCGGACGGCCTCAATGGGCGCAATAGCCATGACACCAAACGAGTCGGTTCCGGGCTTCTCATCCAGACTGCCGACAATCGCGATGTGACGGCATCCGAATTCAAAATAGTCAGTAAAAAAATTCCCACAGCGAGTCAGATTGATGACTTGCTCTTTGCGTGGCGGGTGGCCAAATTTGTAAAATCCAACGCCATCGTTTTCTGTGCTGGCGGCATGACCCTGGGCGTTGGCGCCGGTCAAATGAGTCGCATCGATTCTGCACGGATCGCCTCAATCAAAGCACAGAACGCCGGTCTGACTTTGCAAGGATCGGTGGTTGCATCCGATGCATTTTTCCCATTTCGCGACGGCCTTGATGTGGTCGCCGAGGCTGGGGCGGTGGCGGTCGTTCAACCGGGGGGCAGTGTGCGTGACGACGAAGTGATCGCCGCCGCCGACGAACGGGGCATCGCAATGGTATACACCGGCATTCGCCACTTCAGGCATTGACATGAAACTTCTCGTAATCGGTTCGGGCGGACGTGAGCACGCCATCGCCTGGCGCTTGGCGCAAAATCCCCGTACGCAACTTGTCTATGTCGCACCGGGCAATGCCGGCACGGCAATGGACAAAAACATGGTCAATCTGCCGGTCGCCAACCTTGCCGAACTGGCGGATTTTGCGCAGAAGGAAAACATCTACCTCACGGTGGTAGGTCCTGAAGCACCGCTTGCCGCCGGTGTGGTTGACATGTTCAAGGCGCGTGGTTTGCGTATTTTCGGCCCGACGCAGTCCGCCGCCCAACTTGAGTCATCAAAGGACTATGCAAAGCGTTTCCTTACAAGGCATGGCATCCCGACCGGCGCGTATTGCACGTTCACCGATGCCACCCTCGCCCACGCCTATATAGACCAGCAGGGTGCGCCGATAGTCATCAAAGCAGACGGGCTGGCGGCAGGCAAGGGGGTCGTGGTCGCCATGCAACTTGCCGAAGCACACGCTGCGGTGGATGCCATGCTCGTCGGTAACAGCATGGGCGAAGCAGGCCACAGCGTTGTTATCGAAGAATTTCTCGAGGGTGAAGAAGCCAGCTTTATTGTTCTGGCTGACGGGGAGCATGTGTTGCCCCTCGCGACGAGTCAGGATCACAAGCGATTACAGGACGGTGATGCGGGTCCCAATACCGGTGGTATGGGTGCCTATTCACCTGCGCCTGTGGTGACACCCAAACTTCACAACCGCATCGTACGCGAGATAATCCTGCCAACGATGCACGGTATGGCGAAGGACGGTATCCGATACTCAGGCTTCCTGTACGCCGGCATAATGATCGACAAAGCTGGCGACCCAAAGGTGCTTGAATTCAATTGCCGTCTGGGCGACCCTGAAACCCAACCGCTGCTGATGCGCCTGAAAAGCGACTTGTTTGAACTCATTGAACATGCCGTGAATGGCACGCTGGACCAAATCCAGGCTGACTGGGACAGGCGGACCGCGCTGGGGGTCGTGCTTGCTGCTAGCGGATATCCCGCGGCTCCCCGCAGCGGTGATCCCATCTCAGGACTGCCGCAGGACACAGAGGATTGCAAGGTATTCCATGCCGGCACAACACTGTCAGGAAAGCACGCACTCACATCAGGTGGCCGGGTACTCTGCGTCACCGCGCTTGGCGACAGCGTCAAGATGGCTCAGCATCGTGCCTATCAGACCGTCGAGCTGGTGCGTTTCGATGGTATGCAGTATCGCAGCGATATTGGATTTCGCGCGATTGCGGTGAAAAAACGCTAACTCTGCGCAGCAGGTATCTCGCGAGACGTGCATGCACATTAAGCCATGAATAGCCTCGCTGTTAAAACCTATCTGTTGGGCCTGCAACAACGCATTGTCAGCGCCCTTGAGACGCTTGACGGGGAACCTTTCCGCACTGATTCCTGGGTACGCCCGGAAGGAGGCGGCGGCATAAGCCGGTTGATCGAGGAGGGGCGGTTTTTCGAGCGCGGCGGCGTGAATTTTTCCCATGTTACCGGCGCCAAGCTCCCGCCTTCCGCGTCAGCGCATCGACCGGGGATTGCCGGTCTTCCTTGGGAGGCCATGGGTGTTTCGCTGGTACTCCATCCAAGGAATCCGCACGTCCCCACGGTGCACATGAATGTGCGTTTTTTTTGCACCACAGGCGAAACGCCGGTGTGGTGGTTCGGCGGCGGCATGGACCTTACCCCGTATTACGGCTACACCGAGGACGCGCAACACTTTCACAAAACCTGCAAGCAAGCCCTCGATCCGTTTGGATCTGAATTCCACCCGCGGTTCAAAAAATGGTGCGACGAGTATTTCTTCCTGCGTCATCGCGGGGAACCGCGGGGGATCGGCGGAATCTTCTTCGATGACTTGAGCGTCCCTGGATTTGAGCGTTGTTTCGCTATTATCCAAGGCACAGGCGACGCTTTTCTTCCGGGGTACCTGCCCATTGCCGAACGCCGCAAGGACACGGAGTACGGCGAAAAAGAACGCGACTTTCAGGCCTACCGGCGCGGGAGGTATGTCGAGTTCAACCTTGTGTATGACCGGGGCACGCTGTTCGGCCTGCAATCCGGCGGCCGCACCGAATCAATTCTGATGTCCCTGCCGCCAGTCGTGAAATGGCGCTATGACTGGAAACCGGAAGCCAACAGTCCCGAAGCACGACTCTATTCGGATTTTCTGATTGCCCGAGACTGGGTCTGAATTCGTCTGACGGCGATCGTAATGTATCGTTACACCGCGATATCAAGGTCGGCCGCTGCCCGGTAATGGCGTTGCGCCTCGTCAGGCCTGTCCAACCGCTCAGCCAAGCGTGCAAGCGCCACGTGCACCGCCCGGGTTGATTGCTGCGCAAGGCTGGCCTCAAGGTAACTTTGAGCCTTTCCCCATAGCTCGAGATGCACGCACAGGCGCCCCAAAGTAAGCAAAAGTCCGCCGTCGCGCGGATGCACCTGAAGCCATCGCTCGGCACACTGCAACTGCTCACGCGCATCGGCCCCCGCACATTCGCCGTACAGCACGGCTACGTCGCTGCTCCACTCGTGATCAAGTGCCTCGCGCAGAATATCATGGGCAATTCTTCCGCCTCCTAGCCTGTAATAAAGGCGCGCTGCGGCACCGGCAACGCGGTGGTCAATCTGATCCGACTCGTCGATGGCCCGCCAATACCGTGCGAGGTTACCTGCATCCAGTCCCTTTGCCCGCAAGCCTTCGATCGTTGCGTTCAATCGCAACTGGCGCAACCATTCGCGTGGGCCGGCATCGCGCTTTTCCAACACCTTGGCCAATCGCACGACTTCGTCCCAATTCCCAGTACCCTGTTCTGCCCGCAACAACATTAACTGGCTGGCGATCCCGCGGTGGCCTCCATCGTGGAGTTGCAGCAATACTGAACGCGCCTCCGCAAAGCGCCGTGCGTCAAGCAGCAACTCCGCCTCGGTAACCATGCGCGCATGTCGCATGCCGCCTCCGTCCTCTGACCGCGCGAGCCACACGTCGCGATCGCCAGGATCACCCATTCGATGCGCGGCACGCGCCGCAACCAAGGCGGCAAGCCCGGGCGCGCTTTGCAAGTCATGCGACTTTGCCGCCAACTTGCGAGCTCGGCCCCAGCGTCCTTCAAACAGCGCCTGCACTGCCCCCGCAAGCGCAACCCTTCCGCGTGACTCCTGCTGGCGTGCGCGAAACGTTTTGACGTGCTCGGGTAGACGCAGCGTATGCGACACCAGCCGCACGGCCCAGTATCCGAGAAAAAATGCGGCCGAAAGAGATATCACGACGAGAGTGAGCGAGATCTCAATGCGCCATGGCGGCGCAACGACAAGAACATAGCCCTCGCCATATCGCGTCAGGAGTGACAGCCCGACCGCCAGCGAGAACACCGCTAGCAACCAGAACAAGCCCCTCATCGCGCGGCTTTGTCGCGCGAGGTTTCGCGCGAAACCTTGAAGTTACGCACTGCGCCCAGGCTGTCTGCCACGTTCGGCGCCTCGACGCTGACCCCGGCTGCAGCCAGTTGCTTGAGCGTTGCAATCGCGTTGACAACGGATTTTGATCGCCCGTCAAAGTGACGGGCGATCCACTCCGTCGCAACACGAATATCCTGACGATATCCATTCTGGTCCCGCTGAAGCAGAGCAAGACGCGCATTGAGCAATCGCAATTTGAGGTTCTCCCGCAGGAAAAACGCCTGCTCGGGCGCCAACAGCAGGGCTTCTGGCCTTTCACTATGCTGCACTCGAACCAGTTGCCGGATTTCGTCCCAAGCCTGCCGCCCGAGGGTACGCCAAAAACCCTGGTCCGCGGGTGCCGATGCACCGCGATCACTCGTCGGACGCCCCTCGGAAGCCAGCTGCCACCCATCGACACCGCTGATCAACTGTTCGAGCTTGAGCGACAGCCCTGTGAGATCCAGATTCGGCGCGGATTTTAATCGCTCGATATCGCGATTGAGTACTTTGCGCAAGGACACGAATTGCGGCCGGTCCGAGCGAGCCAGCCTGGCGTCAGCGCTCTGTAAAGCGACGAGCGCGACCGAGACGTTACCCGCAAGCTGCAATTGCTGGGAGGCTATCGCTAGGATTTGTTCCACTTCCGCCAGAACCCAGTCATCCCGCCCTCGGGACAACTCCTGGTATAGCGCCTCAAGAGCGATCTGCTGGTTTTGCGACTCCTGCAGGCGTGCCTCCAGTACGGTCAACTTTGCCTGCGCCTCGCGCACCGCCTCCTGCGCCTGCTTGGCTACCAAGCGGCTTTCCTGGCTTCCGGCATCACTGTCACGAAGTCGTTTGGCCAGCTCTTGGGAAAGGGAGTCGATCTGATGCCGCGTATCCCACCATTGCCAGGCAAAAAAGAGCAAGGCAGCAAGCATCATAATGCCCAGCGGAGACGCCAGCCTTTCAAGGCGCACACGCAGATTCTGGGAACCAGCTACTGAAACTGGTGCGGGTGCGGGTGGGGTCGTGTCATCCATATGCGTTCAGTACATCTTCTCTCGCTGCAAAATTATTTTGCCTGCCGTGTCGCTTTTGCGAAAAAACTTTGCATCCCGTCCACAAGCCCCTTGTCACCGGCACCAGTAAGCTGGGCCTTTAAAGCACCGCGCCATTGCGCACGCTCGATGATTCGCGGGTGGGGGGCGAATACGGGGGTGACAGCAAGCAGCTCGCGACCAGCGTCACCGAGCATTTCAACCAGGTTATCAACAGCTTCGCTGCTGGTCACCGTAATCGCATCAAGCTTACCTTCGCGCCACATTGCAACAACCGGCGCGGCGTCCGTCATCGGCTTGGTCCGTTCATAGCACTCGGCCAGCGTCACCTCGGCCCCGCGCCGTTTCAATTCCGTTGCGAGCAACTCCCGCCCGCCACCGCCGCGAAAAATTAACACGCTGCGATAGGTCAGATAAGTCATTTTTGCAAGCTTGTCTAGCAACCCCTCGCTGTCAAACCGGGTCGCCGGGACGATGACATTCTTGATACCGGCTCCTGCCAGGGCGGAGACCCCGCCGGGGCCGACCGCGGCGACCTTGATTTGTTCAGGCCACGGACCTGCAGCAGTCGCATAGCGCAAACCATACTCCACTGCGGTCGGGCTGATGAAAATAGCCAGATCGAAACGCGACAAATCCTTCACGATGGCCTCTAGAGGCTCCGGGTTTGCGGGCTCTCGAATCTCCAGTGCGGGAAACAGGACCGGCTCTCCTCCTCCATCGCGTAGGAGTCGCATCAGCACACCCGCCTGCTCGCGTGGGCGGGTCACAAGTACGCGGCGGCCGTTCAAGGTTCTCATGTCAGCGAAGCCAGGATCTGTCCGGCCCCTCGTGTGCGTAGCAACTCTGCAAGGGCTATGCCAAGCCGCTCTGGCTCTAATGCGCTACCTTCCAACTCTGCACGCACCATGCTGCTTGCGTCCGGCGCTGCAACCAGGCCGCGAAGCCGTAATTGTCCGTCAGCGCACTCTGCAAATGCCGCCAGCGGCAACTGACAACTACCGCCGAGAGCCCGACTGACGGCTCGTTCCGCGCGAACACACGCTGCGGTTTCCGGATGGTTTAGAGGCTCAATCCATTGCAGCACATCAGGTCGATCAGCGCGACATTCGATCGCTAGTGCGCCCTGCCCGGCCGCAGGAAGGCTTTCCTCGGCCTCCATGATGGCGCTGATGCGTCCGGCCAGACCAAGCCGCGTTAGCCCCGCTGCCGCAAGCACGGCAGCCTGGACCTCACCTCTATCTATCTTGGCCAGCCGGGTATCCACATTTCCACGCAGCGGAACGATTACAAGATGCGGAAAGCGCTCACGCATCTGCGCCTCGCGACGCAAGCTGGATGTGCCAAGAATGGCGCCGGCGGGAAGTTCACCGGGCTTTGCGTAACCATTGGAAACGAAGCAATCGCGCGGATCCTCGCGTTCGGCGATAGCGGCGAGCGCGAAACCTTCCGGCAAATCCATCGGTACGTCCTTCGCAGAGTGAACCGCAATATCTGCGCGTCCGTCTTCGAGCGCCAACTCCAGTTCCTTGACAAAAAGGCCCTTGCCACCCACTTTGGAAAGTGAACGATCAAGGATTTCATCGCCTCGCGTGCTCATGGAGAGAATCGCGACATCGCATTGCGGGTATAATTTTTTAAGGCGATCGCGGACGTGCTCCGACTGCCAAAGGGCGAGACGACTTTGGCGCGATGCGATGACAATGCGTTCCGGGGCGCGAATGGCTGGACTAGTGTTCAAGTTTCAGAGGGTAGATTGTGTTCGTGCTCTTCACCACCCCCATTCTAGCACTCGCCTTGGTGCTGCCCTTTAATATCTGGGCGGCGTCCGGAGGCCCCTCACAGGCCGGAACAGAGCTTGCCGCGGCCCAAAACCTGCAAGCGGATGCAAAAGAAGTGGCCGCTAGCCGGAGACCCCTCCTGATTCTGTTCAGCGAAACCGGCTGTCTCTGGTGCGAACGTGCGCGAAACGAATTTTTGCTGCCAATGCAGGGCAACGCAAGCTACCGATCACGCGTTCTTTTCCGCCAGATCGATATTGATAAAGACACACCGTTGACAGGATTTGACGGCGCAATCACAACTCACAAGAAGCTCGCCCGTACGTTAAAGGTCACGAGGTTTCCAACCGTCATGCTGCTTGGCGCCGATGGCAAAGCGCTGGCCGAACCCTTGGTCGGATTCGGGATCGCAGATTTTTACGGTGCCTACCTTGATGAGCGCATAGAGGGGGCGAGCTCAAACCTAGCATCCGGCAACGCAACAGGCGCGGAAAAAATGCGGCCTCATTCTGCTCGTAAGCCAAAATAAAAATTAGCTGCTCCAAGGCGACATGCGTAGACGCCCCCCCCCGGCGCCCACCTTCACCGCCAGAGGGTGCCTCTCCCATCTATTCCTCGTAGGTGTAAGAAAACTCGTCCGATGGCGCATCGATGACCGCGCCAAATCTCCCGGGAGTATCGATAGGCAAAAATTCTTCGGCGCGATAATTAAGATGCGCACTGACACCCTGCGCGGCCGCGATTATGGCCTCACGAATCTCGGCGGCAAGCAGAGTCTGGTCTCGTTTCGCCAACACCACGATTTCGTCGATTTGAGTCATGTCCGGTTATCCCCTCATATAAGCAAGCACGCAAAAGGGCGACAGTAGAATTCCTGCATCTGCCGCTATCTCGTCGGGTATCGCATCGCCATCGATCGCTTCATCTTGGCTTGGCAAATGCTATGGATCGCCTGTTACGCCGGCGTGACAAATCTGGAATATTCTTTTGAATCAGATGTTTCGGAATGAAGGCGAACTTTTGCAAAGCGCCTTAAGCATGCGTTGCAAGTGCCTCACGCCCAAGGAAATCTGAGCGTGTTTGGCGGGAGGCAAAGACAAATTAGCCCAGCGCGCCGCTCTCTGCAGGAACACAGACCTTCACCGAGAAATCACGTCTGGTACCGATCTCCACCCGGTTAGACCCGCCCTATTTGTGCAAAGCTTTGAGCACGGGCCATTGGCGCCGGCTAATCGGCAGCTTTTCTTCAAGACCCCGCAACGATACAGCCCAACCGGCCTCACCTTCCGCGTCGGCTACACGCTCAAAGCCACTGATGGCCGCCCGCGCAACCAGGCAATTGCGATGGATGCGAACAAACTGCCCTCCAAACTCCATCTCCAGATGTGCCAGCGACTCTTCGAGCAGGTGTTCGTTTTGGGTCGTCTTTAGCGTGACGTATTTTTGTTCTGCTTTGAGATAAATCACCTCGGCCACCGGTACCAACAATATTCGCCCGCGCTCAGCCACGGAAAGATGCCGGCGCGGATTTGGATCGATACTGGCAAGCAGCTCGCGTCCAGGATGCGGCTCATCCCGCGATCTGGCTGCTTTTTGCAGGGCCGCTTCAAGCCGTGAGGCCCGCACTGGTTTGAGCAGGTAATCGATAGCATTGAGTTCAAATGCCTGCACCGCGTATTGATCATGGGCAGTCACGAAAATTATTGAAGGCGAAACGTCCAGATTAAGGGCATGCCGCGCGAACTCCATGCCACCCATTTGCGGCATATTGATGTCTACGAGTACCAAATCAACGGATTCCCGCGTCAAAGTGGAAAGCGCATCGTATCCATTGGCACATTCGCCAACAATGCTGTGCGGACACGCCGCCGCGCAGTCGCCCAGCAATTCGCGCATGCGTTCGCGTGCGGGCTGCTCATCGTCGACAATTAGAATTCGAGGAGGAGCAGTCATTTTCGGTATGGAATCGTGATCCGAATTTCGAATTTTTCTCCAACTGGCGCGGCATCCATCCCTGCCTCAACATCAAATTGCAGCAGAAGCCGCTCCCGGATGTTTGCCAGGGCCATGCGGTTGCCGGCGCGGTGCTGATGCTCAGGATGGTACGGGTTGGTAAGCAGCATCGTAATCCTTTCCCCTTCGCGCAAGATCGAAATGCGCACCACTCCCGGATCCAAACCAGGTTCTACGCCGTGATAAACCGCATTCTCGACGAGCGGCTGCAGCAACATGGGGGGAATCAGAGCGTCTTCGGGCATCTGCTCAAGTTGCCACTCGACTCGCAACCTGTCGCCGAGACGCAATTGCTCGAGCGATAGATAACGCCGCGTCAATTCCACCTCGTCGGTTATTTTAGTGAGCGTCCGGTTGTCGGCCATCAACACGCGATACAGATCCGCAAGATCCTCTAGCGCGGCCTCTGCGCGCTTTGGTTCCTTTCTGATAAGCGAAAGAACGGCATTGAGGCTGTTGAACAAAAAATGAGGGCGTATTCGCGCCTGCAAAGCCTGAAGGCGTGCCTCCGCGAGAGCCGGCGAGAACGCCCTTGAGCGCAATTTGAAATAGCCAAACAAAAAAAGGGCAATGGCCACCGTAAATGCCCAGGCACGAATGAGTGTTGCCGGGTTGCCTTCTTGACCGAGAGCGGCAGCACTTTCATACATTGCCAGATTCAGACCGAACTCAACCGCCAGTACGAGACCCAGCGCAGCATACGGACGGATTTTCACAAGAAGGGGCTGTCCCATGTACAACAGGACGAGACTCGCGATAAGCACCGGCTCGACATAGGCGGCACTTTCGATCAGCAAGTACTGCAAACGCACCACGCTATCAGCTTTTAGCGCCGCCGCCAGCAACATTGCCGCATTTACCCAAAGCAGAGTGCGAGTGACGACTCCCAGATTGCGAAAATCCGGGAAATCATCCCCCAACGACCCGCTTCCGAGCGCATCGTTGACGTGAGGTTTGGTCAACTCGGTCACGGTCGAAAAGGTCGCCCCACAACGCGGACGGGATGATGCGGTACGCGATTGATTGGATAATCCTTTATACTTGCCACTCACGATTACGCCGGTAAATATCCAGAAAATTCCGAGCGTTGCACGATTATTCTACTGATTTTTCTACTCAACCTGCTAACTAAACATGGTCGCCTCGTCGAAACAATCTGACCGCAATCACCCCGCTACCGATCAAGCCACCACCTGGTCCGGACGCTTTGCGGAGCCTGTGGCCGAACGCGTAAAGCGCTACACCGCGTCGGTGATGTTCGATCAGCGCCTGGCCGAATTTGATATTCAAGGGTCTTTGGCGCACGCGCGAATGCTTCAGGCAACCAAGATTATTTCCGCAGAGGACCTGACATCCATCGAATCGGGCATGAAGCAGATTCTGGAGGAAATTCGCGCCGGCGGATTCACATGGTCGCTGGACGCCGAGGACGTGCACCTTAATATTGAAAAGCGACTGACCGCCCTCGTCGGCGACGCCGGCAAGCGCCTGCACACCGGTCGCTCACGCAACGACCAGGTGGCAACCGATGTAAGGCTGTGGTTGCGCGCGCAGATTGACGCGTTGCAGGACCTTTTGACGCTGGTGCAAACCTCTCTGGTCAATCAGGCGGAAAAAAACGCGTCGACCATCATGCCCGGGTTCACGCATCTCCAGGTTGCGCAACCTGTGACCTTCGGCCACCACCTCATGGCTTACTACGAAATGCTGGCGCGCGACCGCGCGCGCCTGGCCGACTGCAGGAAGCGCGTAAACCGGTTGCCGCTTGGCGCAGCCGCACTCGCCGGCACGTCATTTCCTATCGACCGGGAACGCGTGGCCAGGGAATTGGGATTCGACGGCATTTGCGCGAACTCTCTCGATGCCGTGTCCGATCGTGACTTCGCCATCGAATTCTGCGGTTGTGCATCTTTGATCATGTTGCATCTTTCGAGACTGTGCGAGGAGCTGATTCTCTGGGTGAGTCCGCGTTATGGTTTTATACGACTGCCCGATCGTTTTTGTACCGGCTCCTCGATCATGCCGCAGAAAAAAAATCCGGATGTTCCCGAGCTTGCACGCGGCAAAACCGCTCGCGTCGTCGGGCATCTTGTCGCCCTCATCACCTTGATGAAGGGACAGCCTCTCGCATACAACAAGGACAACCAGGAAGACAAGGAGCCCCTGTTCGACACCGTCGATACGCTCGCCGACACACTGGCCATATTCGCGGAGCTCATCGCCGGCATTGAGGCGGTACCGGAAGCGATGCGCCGAGCCGCCCTGGAGGGTCACGCAACGGCGACCGATCTGGCGGACTATCTGGTGAAAAAAGGACTTCCGTTTCGCGACGCCCACGAGGCGGTTGCGCGCGCAGTTCGCGCCGCAGAAGAGAAGTCCTGCGACCTCGCCGCGCTTCCCATCTCGGATCTGAGAATATTCTCACCTCTCATTGCCGACGACGTGTATGACGTTCTGTCCCTCGAAGGTTCCGTGGCAAGCCGCAAGCACGCCGGCGGCACCGCACCAGCGCAGGTTCTCTCTGCAGTACATGCCGCCCGGCGCGACCTTGCCGTTTAAATGGATCGTATCGGCAAGTATCCAGTCGTAAAAAAACTGGGGGACGGTGCCACCAGCGAAGTATTCCTCTGCTACGACCCGTTTGCAGAACGCCATGTGGCCGTAAAACTTGTTTTCGAAGACCGACTGCTCGATGGCGTCGATCAGGGCAAACTCACCAAGAAGCTTTTCATCACAGAGGCTTCGCTCGCAGGCAAGTTGCAGCATCCCCACATTGCGCAGATTTACGACGCGGTAAGTACACCAGAGATGAGCTACATCGTCATGGAGTACGTGGCCGGCGGCACCCTCGAGCGTTTTTGCGAGCAGGGCGCGCTGCTGCCCGTCAACAAGATCGTCGAAATTATCTTCAAATGTTCGCGTGCCCTCGATTTCGCGCACAAACTCGGCGTCACCCATCGCGATATCAAACCGGCCAACATCCTTATTACCGGTGAGAGCAATATAAAAATCTCGGATTTCGGGGCCGCACTCATGGCCTCCGGGGACCAGACACAAATCTCGGGAATCGGGTCACCGGCATACATGTCGCCGCAACAAATCAAGGAGCACCCGCTAAACCAGCAGACGGACATTTATTCCCTGGGCGTGGTGATGTACCAGATGCTGACCGGTAAACTGCCCTTCCAGGCTTCGAATAATTTTTCAATGATGTATCAGATTACCAATGTGGAGCCACCGCGACCCTCGTCGTACCGCAAGGAGATTCCCCTGGCGATCGACAAGATCGTCCGCACCGCCATGCAAAAGGACCTGGAGCGGCGCTATCAAAACTGGGATGAATTCTCCCGTGACCTTGCCGAGGCGTTTCGCAGCGAAAACGTCACAGACCGTGGACGTGAGTTCGCCGACAGCGAGAAGTTCAACACCCTGCGCGCCATGACGTTCTTCGCCGATTTCAGCGATGCGGAACTATGGGAAGTCCTGCGTATCAGTTCCTGGACGACCGCGCCCACCGGGACTGTACTGATGCAGGACGGGGACGCAGGCGACTTTTTCTGCCTACTGGCCGCAGGCGAGGTCAAAGTCACCAAGCGCAAGAAGCTGCTCAACGTCCTCGCTCCCGGCGAGTGCTTCGGAGAGATGGCCTATCTGTCCCAGCAGGGTAACGAACGCTCCGCAGACGTCTCAGCGATGAGCGACTCCCGCATCATCACCATCCGCACCGAGGATCTTGAGCGCGCTTCAGAACCATGCCGCCACAGATTTGATCGGGCCTTCATGGCCAACCTGGTTGAGCGGCTGACCCTGGCCAACACCCGCCTCACGGCGGTTTAACCAGGTTGCGCGGAGAATCGGTTCAAGCCTGCAGCAGCTTTTGCAGTTCGCCTGACTGGTACATCTCTTTCATGATGTCCGATCCTCCGACGAATTCACCCTTGACGTAAAGCTGGGGGATGGTCGGCCAGTTGGCGTATTCCTTGATGCCCTGGCGGATATCAGGGTTCTCCAGGACATTAACAGTGAACAACTCCTGCGCACCGCTCGCCTTGAGAATCTGGATGGCGTTGGCAGAGAATCCGCACTGCGGAAACTGCGGCGTTCCCTTCATATACAGCACCACGGTGTGGCCGGTTACCTGTTCCTTGATTGTTTGTTGCGCGTCCATGCGTTAGCTCCCACTATACCTGAGTAAAGTTGTCGGGAATGTTACCGTGCTCCACGCTCTCCGTCAATCCTTCCGCCGCTGACACGCGGCTGACCCGCGAGATCCCGCCATGTCTGCACCGACGTAAAGCCCGCGTCCCTCAGCAAGTCACGGCAAGCCCCGCTCTGCTCAAAGCCGTGCTCAAGCAACAACGAACCGCCGACGCTAAGACGCGACCTCGCCCCTGAGACGATAGCGCGAATTTCGGACATCCCATCATGTCCGGCAACCAATGCGGCTCTCGGTTCACTCGGCAAATCGCCTTGCTCCAGATGCGGATCACTCTCCGCAATATAGGGAGGATTCCCCACTATCAGGTCAAAGCGCTGTGGGACTGGAGCGCCATCGCTCTGCAGAGCCTCGAACCAGTTCCCCTGCAGAAATCGAATCTTCGCCGCATGACGTACCGCGTTTTCGCGCGCGATCGATAATGCGGCCTCAGAGATGTCAATCGCAGCAATGTCCGCTTGCGGACGTTCCATACTGATTGCGATGGCCACTGCGCCGCTCCCCGTACCAAGATCCAGAACAGCGCCTGCGGTGTCGCGCGCCAGGCGTTCAAGAGCAAGTTCGACAAGCAGTTCAGTGTCTCCACGCGGTATGAGCACGGCCGGGCTGACTTTCAGTGCCAGCCCCCAAAACTCCCTTGCGCCCAGCATGTACGCGAGCGGCTCACCCGCTTTCCGGCGGACGAAAAGCGCGGTCACGCGCTCCGACTCAATCCCTGACAATAGACGTTCGGGACGCGCGATCTGGGCAACGCGATCCAGCCCGGTAACGAGTTCGATCAGCCGCTGTGCCTCGTGCTGCGGAAGCCCGCTTGTCGCCAAGGCCCGCCCTACGCTTTGCATCTCAGCCGTTTTGCGACAAGACCGCGAGTTGCTCGGCCTGATGCTCGGCGGCAAGCGCCCCAGTGAGCTCCACGAGATCGCCGTCCATTATGTTGTCGATCTTGTAGAGGGTCAGGTTGATGCGGTGATCGGTGACCCTTCCTTGCGGGAAGTTGTAGGTGCGGAT
>CAITSH010000440.1 GCA_903895005.1 uncultured Pseudomonadota bacterium | reverse complement strand
TCACGGCGGGATCACGCGCAGTGGTTCCTACCACTATGTCCTTCGCGAAGAATCCGCTAGCCTGAAAATCGCCAGCAAGAAGATCGTCATGATTGACGACAAGCTAGTTGGTCCCATCGATATTTTTCACATCTAGCTGCCTTTATGCGCGCCCTTTGCAAGGTGGATGCAGTCGAAGGCGGGATCGCACTGCGCGATGTGCCGGTGCGTGATCCCGGTGCCGGCGAAATCCGGATCAAGGTTGGCGCAGCCGGCATCTGCGGCACGGACATGCAGATCTACAAGTGGGCCCCGCGCATGGCGCGCCGCATGAAGCTGCCCTGCGTAATGGGGCATGAGGTGAGCGGCGTCATCGACGCGCTGGGCGATGAAGTGAGCGGTCTGCGAATCGGCGACAGGGTGAGCCTCGAATCCCACGTGTTTTGCGGGACATGCAAGCAATGCCAGTCCGGTCGGGCGCACCTGTGTACAAAAACAACCTATCCCGGGATCGACTTTGACGGCGGTTTCGCCGAGTACGCGGTGGTGCCGGCATGTATTGCGTGGGTCAACCCGCCGGGGCTTGCGCACGAAATTGCGGCCATGCAAGAGCCTTTTGGCATCGCCGTCCACGCGAGTCTTGAAGGTTCCGGTGTTGCCGGGCAGACCGTGCTGGTTAACGGCTGCGGTCCCATCGGCCTGATGAATATTGCAGCTGCGCGCGCCCTGGGTGCGGGCCTGATCATTGCCTGCGATCCGAATCCGCTGCGTCGCGAAACCGCGGCGCAGCTAGGGGCGGATCGCTGCGTTGATCCACTTTCCGAGAACCTGCCCGCGATTGTTCGTGACATGACAAACGGAGATGGCGTCGATGTGGGCATCGAGTACTCGGGCACCGAAGCGGGCTTTCGCAACGTGTTCGAGTGCATCACCAAGGGCGGGGACTTTCGCCTGGTCGGCGCGCCGCCCAAGGCGATTTCCGTGGACTTTACCTTTTGGCTGCTCAAATGCCCTCGCATGATCAATATTCACGGCCGCAGGATCTGGGACACCTGGAAAAGCGCGACCGAACTGCTGCAATCGGGCAAGGTTGATTTGCGTCCACTGGCCTCGCATGTGCTGCCCTTGTCCGAGGCGCAGAGTGGTTTTGACCTTATTCTGGCGGGGCAGGCGGTCAAGCCGATACTCGTGCCTGACTAGGCGGTGCGCCACCAGGCGGCCTACCATGAATAAAAAGCAATACAAAAATCAACAAGGAGAACACATGAGCATGAACTTTCGCGGACTGGCTTCGGCATTGGTGTGGGTTGCAGCCGGCATGCTTGCACCGGCAGCTTACGGGCAAGCAACTTTCCCGACCAAGCCGATCCGTCTGATCGTACCGTTCTCTCCCGGCGGTGGCGTTGACCTGATGGGGCGCATTATCGCGCCCAAACTTTCCGAGGCGCTTGGCCAGCCGGTGGTGGTAGAGAATCGCGCCGGTGCCAACGGCATGATCGGCGCGGAACTGGTCGCGCGTGCGACTCCGGATGGCCATAAGCTGCTCATCATAGAACTCGGTTCGCTTACCATCAGTGCGGGCCTTTATCCGAACCTGCCCTTTGATCCGGTGAAAGACCTGGCGCCGGTGAGCATGCTTTCGTACTCGCCGCACGTACTGACGGTAACCGAGGGACACAAGATCAAGAACATGCAGGAGTTCTTGCGCTTTGCACGCGAGAATCCGGGCAAGCTCAACTATGCCTCCGCAGGAACGGGCAGCGCGCCGCACCTTGTTGCCGTGTTACTGGGCAGTCAGGGTAAATTCCAGTGGACCCACGTGCCTTACAAGGGCGTTGGTCCGGGCTTGGCGGACGTCGCGGCGGGGCAGGTGGATGCGATCATGACCAGCATGTTTGCGTCGCTGTCGCTGATTCGCGGCGGTAAACTGCGCGCGCTGGCGGTCACCGGAAAAGGTCGCAGCCCGCTGGCTCCCAATGTGCCGACGGTGCTTGAATCGGGAGTGGACGGTTTTGTCACGGGATCGTGGCAGACGGTGTTTGCAGCGGGCGGCACGCCACCGGCGGTGATCGCACGCCTGAACGCCGAGATGCGCAAGATCATGCAGGATCCAGCGGTCGTGGAAAGGCTTGCCGCCCTGGCCACCGAACCGGCGCCAATGTCGGTCGAAGAGACGCGCGCTCTTGTACGCGAGGACATCGATCGCTGGCGCAAGGTGATCGTGGATACCGGCGTCAAGCCGGAGTAAGTCGTCCGGGGAGTTCCGCGGTTATGCCGGTGCTTCAGTAACCGGTGGCCGTCTCGGCGATGACCGCGACATCCTCGGGCAGCGTATTGCCGCGCCAGACGACATGCATATCCGGGCGCACTAATACGAGGTCGTGGCCGTAAACCTCGCGCGCCACGCGGTCAGGCACCTTTAGCGTGGTCACGGGCGCACCTTTTGCACGAATCGCTTCCTCCAGCACGCTGCCATCGAGCTGCGTATCGCCGAGGCACAGCAGCGTGTAGCCGTCCTTTGGGATCCGATCCTGCATGGCCGTGCCGTCATCCAGCCACACGTGGGGCAGGCGCGCGCCCGGCCAGGTCGTTGGCAAATATTCTCGAAACAGGTGCTCCGGGCCTCCGGGAATATCCATGATGATCGGGGAGTCGACATAGCGATAGCCGAGTTCCGCGCCGATCATCTCGTTGGTCTTGCGTTGTTCCACGTTTGCGACCATCTTCAGGATGTCGCGCGTCTGCTGCCCGGCCGGCGATTGCTCCCGGATGTTCGGGCGCCACATCGATCGCCACTTGCGCCGGCCGAGGTTGGCGTAACGGGAGGCACCGATGTTGCGGTCGCCGACCTGGCGTCTCTCGATTTCGTAGGACCGGAGCAGGTTGGGGCCGCCCCAACCCTGCAGGGTCGCTGCGAGCTTCCAGGAAAGATCAAAGGCGTCGCCGACGCCGGTGTTCATGCCAAGCCCGCCCGTGGGTATGACCAGGTGCGCGGCGTCACCGGCAATGAAAACACGGTCCTTACCGTAGCTTGTGGCAAGCAGCAGATTTTGCCGCCAGGGACCGCACGACAGCATTTCGTATTTGACCGGCACACCCACGACGGTTTCGAACATGCGTTTCATTGCCTCGTCGGAATCGACGGCTGAATGCAAGGTCCAATGTTTGGTCGAGTCCTGCATGATGAGGAAGCTGCCCTTGTCATCGGCGACATGCCAGTGCCGTCCGCGTCCGGGGCCGTTGCCAAGGGGCAACATGTCGAACAACTCGTCGCAGCGGAACAAGGCCTGGCGGAACTGGGTCATCGGTCCTTCGCCGCGCAATTTGATGCCAAGCTGCGTACGCACCGTACTATTGCCGCCGTCGCATCCCACCAAGTAGTCGGCGCGCAGGGTTTCGGGGGTGCCCCCCGTGGGCCTGATGGTTGCCGCGACACCATCGGCATCCTGATTGAATGAAACCATTTCGCAGCCGAAACGCACTGTTACCGACGGCAGCGTTTCTGCAATGGATTTGAGAAGCGGCTCAAGTGAGTATTGCGAGGTCAGCTGGTAGGGCTCGAGGGGGGCGGTCCCGTCGTTGGTGACCCTGATGTGGTCCCGGGCTTCTTCGACGGACGGGTAGGGCAGGCGTAACAGCGCCGGTTCGTTCAGCGCAAGGACGACGTAGACGTCCATCGGAACGTCAGGCCGCAACCCGGCGCGGCGAATATCGTCGGCGATGCCGATGCGGCGGAACATTTCCATACTGCGTGCATTGCAGCGTTCCATTTTCGGCAGGAACTGCGGCGACGGTTTTTGTTCGATGATGGTGCAGCGAATGCCGCGTTTGCCAAGATCAATGGCGAGGGTCAGTCCGACCGGACCGGCGCCTGCAATCAGAACCTGCGTTGTCATTTTTTTCGATTTTCGGGGTAATCAATATTGAAGAGGCGCAGTAGACAGGTAGATACGTCGCCTTGTCAATCGCAGGAATCGGTATTCCGGCTTGGTATAGATGGGCGCTGTAATGTGCGCCGTGCTTACTGCATAATGACGACGGGGGGGCTTACTGCAAAAGCGTAAAACGAGGCGGAATGGCCGAAGTGCCCACCGAGAGCCGTTCATCGGCCCAATTCTTCGTTGGAGGAGAACCCAGGATGTCCCGCATTCCGAATGAGAACCGCCGGAGCCTTATCGTCGCTGCCGGTGCCGCAGTCGCCTCAGCGGCAATTGCACCGCTTGGCGCCATGGCCCAGGGCATATCGTCGCGCCCCGTTCGCCTGCTGCTCGCGCAAACCGCTGCCACCACGCCTGATGTCATCGCGCGCTTGTTGGCACCCCGTTTTCAGGCGCGCTGGAATCAACCATTTATCGTGGAAAACCGCGCGGGCGCGGCCGGTGCCATAGGCATGGAGGCGCTTGCGAAGTCGCCGCCAGACGGACACACGATGCAGGTCATGGTGTCCAGCGTGTTGACCCTGCCGCTGTTTTTTCCGAACCTGCCGTTCGACATTATCCAGGCCTTCCAGCCCATAGGATTGATAGGCAATAACAATTTCGCATTAGTCGTGCATAACGCGGTGCCAGTGGCCAATGTGCGCGAGTTC
>CAITSH010000439.1 GCA_903895005.1 uncultured Pseudomonadota bacterium | reverse complement strand
GCACCGCCGACCCGTTTTCAAGGTGCGGCAGGCTTCGTCGCAGCACGGTTTCAGCTGCCTCCGTGACCTTGCGGAACACCTCGAACGCGGTTTCGTCCGGCGTGATTGGAACGGCCTGCTGGTCGACCATGCCGCCGGCATCCGGCTTTGCAACCATTTCGTGCAAGGTGGCGCCGGTTTCGGTTTCGCCCTTCAGCACGGCCCAATTGACGGGAACGCGCCCGCGATACTTGGGGAGCAGCGATCCGTGGATGTTGAACGCGCCGCGGCGGGCGGTGGCGAGCAGGTCAGGGGTGAGCATCAGCCGATAGTAGAAGGAAAACAGGAAGTCCGGGGCGATCGCCGCAATGCGTGCGATGAATGCAGGGGTGTTGGGATCCGCAGGGGTGCAGGTTTCGATGCCATGTTTCGAGGCCAGATCCGCCACGCTTTCAAACCAGATGCGCTCGGCCGGATTGTCCTCATGGGTGACGACCAGCGCGATTTTGACGCCCTGCTCGATAAGCACCTTGAGGCAGCGTACGCCGACGTCATGGTACGCGAAAACGACTGCTTTACTGGTCATCCTTCTTTTCCAGGACGGCTTGCACGATATATCGGGGGCGTTGGCGCACCTGCTGGTAGATGCGCCCGACATACTCGCCGAGCAAGCCGATGCCGAACAGGGTTAGGCCGATTAGAAAAAAGGCGATACCGAAGAGTGTAAACAGTCCTTCGGCTTCGGGGCCGATCATGACGCGACGCACCGCCAGCAAGACAACGAAGGCAAATGAAAGCAGAGAAATTACGATCCCTATAAGGGAAAACACCTGCAATGGTGCGAGCGAGAACCCCGTGACCAGGTCGAAGTTAAGGCGGATCAGGCTATATAGCGAATACTTGGATTCGCCGGCCGTGCGTTCCTCGTGCTCAACCTCAACCTCCGCGGGATTCTGCGCGAATGAATAGGCGAGAGCGGGGATATAGGTGTTGACCTCGCGCGAATCGTTTATCGCGTCGATGATGTCGCGGCCGTAGGCGCGCAACATGCATCCTTGGTCGGTCATCTGTATATGCGTGATGCGTTCGCGCAGGGAATTCATCGCGCGGGAGGCGATGCGCCGGAACGCCGTGTCCCGCCGGTTCAGTCGGATGCTGCCGACATAATCGTGGCCTTCATCCATTTTTTTCAGCAGCTTGACGATTTCTTCAGGCGGGTTTTGAAGGTCCGCATCGAGGGTGACGATGCGCTCTCCGTGGCATTGCGCGAAACCAGCCATGATGGCCATATGCTGGCCGTAATTGCCGCTGAACAACACCACGCGAGTCACATCCGGGCGTTTCTGGAACTGTTCGCGCAGCAGCGCCACGGAGCGGTCGCGACTGCCGTCGTTCACGAAAATGACTTCGTAGGATTCGCCGAGACGGTCCAGCGCGGGGTACAGGCGCGCGAACAGCGCGGCGAGGCCGGCCTCTTCGTTGTAGACCGGGATGACGACAGACAGCCGGCGGTTCGGCGGCGATGCGTGATTCGTTGTTGTCATGTTGAGTGTTGCCTGAGAATCCGGGCGCAAGTGTCGCATACCCGTTCGACGTCGGCGAGACTCATCGCCGGAAAGAGCGGCAGGGTCAGGATGCTTGCCCCGGCTGCCTCGGCATGCGGGAAGTCGCCTTTTTTCCAGCCAAGATTCCGGTAAAGCGTAAACAGGTGCATGGCCGGGTAATGCACGCCGGTGCCGATGCCCGCGTCGTGCATCGCCTTGATAAAGTCGCCGCGGCTGATTTTCATGCGCTGGAGCGGCAGTGTGATTTGGAACATATGCCAGTTTGAATTCTCAAAATCTTCGGGGGGCAGCCCGAAGCCAAGGGTGCGGTCGAAGGTGGCGAAGTAGTGGCGCGCCAACTCGCGCCGCTTGGTGTTAAATGCGTCGACCAGCTCGATTTGTCCGAGCCCGATGCGCGCCGCCACGTCGGTCATGTTGTCCTTGCCGCCGGCGACTTCGACATCCTGCTCTCCATCCGGGGAGCGAATCACGCCCTGCAGGCGCAGCTGCGTAACCAGTTCTGCTTCTCGCTCGTCATTGAGAACAAGGCATCCGCCCTCGGTTGTTGTCATGTTCTTGTTGGCGTGGAAGCTGAACGAAACTAGGTCTCCGAAGCTGCCGATGCGGCGTCCCTTCCAGGAGGCCCCCATGCTTTGCGCCGCGTCTTCGATTACGCGGAGGCCGTGCTCTTTCGCAATGGCGGACAGTCGGTCACGGTCTACCGGAAGGCCTGCGAGATCCACCGGAATGATTGCTTTCGTTTTGGCCGTCACAGCCGCGCCGATGAGCGACAGGTCGATGTTGCGTGTCGCCGGGTCGATGTCGACAAATACCGGACGCGCACCTGCGCGCAGGACGACGTTTGCGGTGGCGACCCATGAGAGCGGGGTGGTAATGACCTCGTCGCCGCCGCCAACGCCGGCTACTGAAAGGGCAAGTTCAAGCGTACCGGTTCCAGAATTGACGCTGCGCACCGGGCGCCCGCTGAAATACGAAGAAAGTCTCGATTCAAAGGCCTTTACCTGCGGCCCGCTGGTTATCCAGCCCGAGCGCAGGACGTCCGCCACACCACTGATGGTGGCCTCGTCAATGGTGGGCCGCGTGAAGGGAAGAAAGTCCATCAGGATCTCGCTACGAAGTAAACGCCAATGATGATGATACCGATGCCGGTAAGGCGCATCACGCCAACCGCCTCGCCGAACAGGTACCAGGCGGCGACTGCATTGAGGCCGTAGCCGATGGAAAGCATCGGGTAAGCGATACTGACCTCGACGCGCGAGAGCGCCAGAACCCAGACCACAAGACTAACAGCGTGGCACACAAGCCCAGCGGCAATATGCGGATCAAAGGCGAATTTCAAGCCGACGGGAAGAACGCTTTCCACGGCGAATTGAAACGGCCCGATCGCAGTTGCACCGGCTTTGAGGAGAAGGTGGGCGGCCGCGTTGAGCGCTACGGCCAGCAGTATCAGGGTCAGGCTTGCGGCGTTCATGGTTTTTTAACAATCACGCGCCGATGGTCTCGTGCAACTTCGATCATCGGCACCTGAAAGCGGCTGCGAAAATCCTCTAGGTCCTTTGGCGCAAACAGGGCGAAGGGGGCGACATCGGCTTGCCAAGCGCGTGCAAACGCGGCGTAGTCCGGCAGGAATTTCGTCGGTTCCCAAGAGATGGGAATCTCCAGTTCGTCCGTGTAGATCACCATGGTGACGGTTCGTCCCAGATAAAACGGAAGTGTATGGTCAAACGTGTTGACCGTGTAAAAGGGCGTGTCCGGCTTTAGTTGCGGCCGTATTTTTTGCACGATCTGGTAGGTCGAGTAGGTCGGGGAGAGCGTGTTGTGCCCGCACAAGGCAATAAGCGTCGCGACCAGGCTGCAGAGGGCGAGCGCTGTTACAGCGGCAGGGCGGAGCCTCTTTTTCTCCAGCCAGGTGAACAGCACAGCGCCCGACAGCATGGCGGCGCCAGTGGCCAGCAACCACGGGACGTAAAATCTGAGCAACGTCGCTGGCAATTCATCGCTGCCTTCCTGCGCACCTTGCGGCGCCCAAAGCATGATTGCGATACCCAGCGCTCCGGTGGGCAGCACCTGCCAGATCAGTGCGCGTCCGCCTGCCTCGGCCAGGTAACGCCCGATCAGCACCGCCAGAGCGGGGATCATCGGCAGGATGTAGGGCGGGAGTTTTGAGCCCGACGCGGAAAAGAACACGAAGGTGAACGCGCACCAAAGCAGCAGAAAGCGCGCCGGTTGGAATCGCGTGGGTTCGCTACGCCAGGCGCGCGCGATTGCGGGGAACATGGTCAGAGTCCAGGGAACCATGCTGCCGAGCAAGATTGGAATGAAGTACCAGGCCGGCTGGTAACGGCCGTGCGTCTTGGTCAGGAAGCGCTCAAAGTGTTCGTGGATGAAAAAGAAGCGGAAGAATTCCGCATTGGCAAGCGAGACGGCGATGAACCAGGGTGCTGCAATCGCGAGAAATAGCGCTGCTCCGCTAATTAGGTGCAACTGCCGCAGCCGCCCCCAGTCGCGCTGGACGACTATGTAAACGAACAGCGCGCCGCCGGGTAGCAGCAGCCCGATAAGTCCTTTTGACAGTACGGCGAGTGCCGCGGAAGCCCAGGCTGAGAGCATCCAGGCATGTCTGCCATGCGCCGTTTGTGAATCCTGTTGTGCGATTGCGAAAGCGCATACGGAAAGGCCGAGGAAAAAGCTAAGGCCCATGTCGAGCGTATTGAGATGCCCGACAAACACGTAAAGGACACTGCTCGCGGCCACTGCCGCGGCATAAAATCCAGCCTCCCGGCCGTACAGCCGTAAGCCCGTGTAGGCGATCATGAGAATGCCGGCAAACCCGGTCAGTGACGCCCACAACCTAGCGGTCCACTCGTGCACGCCGAACGCGCCGAAGGCGGCGGCCGTTGCCCAATACTGCAGCGCCGGCTTCTCGAAATATTTGAAGCCGTTGAGCCGCGGAGTCATCCAGTCGCCGGTGACCAGCATTTCGCGCGCGATTTCCGCATATCGTCCCTCGTCGGGACGAATCAAGTCACGGTAATCCAGCGAGAAGAACCAGCTGAAAGCAAGGATGGCGGCAAGCGCCAGCAGCGACTTATTGGAGAGCAACGGTGATCGGGGCATCAACCCAGAAGCAGGGCGGCGGCAACCCTGCGTTCCTCTGCGACCAGAATATTGTAGGTGCGGCATGCCGCTTGCACTGTCATCACCTCGACGCCTATGCCGGCCTCGGTAAGCGGACGCAGGATCTCCGGACGCGGGAATCGCTGCTGTTCTCCGGTTCCAAGGAGCAAGATTTCCGGGCGCAGCGCGAGCAGGGCAGCCCAGTGGTTCGGGGATAAATCCTCGAAGCGGAAAGGCTCCCAGTCGGGCAGTAATTGCTCCGGCATGACGATCAGGCTGCTGTCCCTACGCTCCGTATTTACCTGCACATAGCCCTTACCGTAGCCAGTAAAAGTGTTAAACGCGGCTGGGCCGGCGCGGTGGAGTTTCACGAAATGGGGCGTCTTTGTCTACGTAAGCAACGGATAACATTATAACTTCTTACGCACGGACGGGGGTGTTGCGATCTTGCGGAGAAGCTTAATAAATGTGATGCCAGCCAGCTTTGCGCAGGCTAGCTTCCGCGCGCCAAGCTGCGATTTTTGGTTCTCCTTGCGCCGGGCTGGGATAACATCCGGAACAATTGAATTCGACCCTCGACGGCCTTGGCCTGAAACCTCGACAATGAGCCAAATCAAGCAGGACCTCACCCGCACCACCCTTTCAGTGCTGTTCATCGGTGGATTGATCGCCGCAACGCTCTGGATCCTCGCCCCGTTCCTGCCCTCGGTGATATGGGCGGCGATGATCGTGGTGGCTACCTGGCCGGTAATGCGCCGAGTGCAGCAGCGGCTTTGGGGCAGGCGCAGCCTTGCGGTATTGGTCATGACAGCGCTCGTGCTGCTGTTGTTCGTGGTGCCCTTGTTCCTCGCCATTGCCACCATCCTTGGTAACGCCGAGGACATCAAGGACTGGCTCAACACGATGGTGGCGTTTCACGTTCCGCCCGCGCCATCCTGGGTCGGAGATCTGCCGTTTGTCGGGGAGCAGGCCGCCAAGGCCTGGGATCGCCTCGCCGATACCGGGGTGCATGAGCTGCTTGCGAAGCTGGCGCCCTATGCCGGCAGCACCGCCAAATGGGTGGCGGCTGAAGTCGGCGGGATTGGTATTGTGGTCGTCCAGTTCCTGCTGACGGTCGCGCTCACCGCCATGATGTATGCGAGCGGCGAGAATGCCGCGGCGGCGATCCTGCGGTTCGGTCATCGTCTGGGCGGCCCGCGCGGTGAGTCCACCATTCGTCTTGCCGGGGAGGCGATTCGCGCCGTTGCCCTTGGCGTAGGGATTACCGCCGCGGTCCAGTCCGTGCTTGGCGGAATCGGCCTGGCCATCGCGGGGGTTCCATTCGCATTCTTACTCACCGCCGTGATGTTCATGCTTTGCATCGCGCAGCTTGGACCCGCGCTGGTCCTCTTACCCGCGGTCGCATGGCTTTACTGGAGCGACCAATCCGGTTGGGCGACTTTCCTGCTGGTCTGGACGCTGATCGTCACCAGTCTTGACAATGTGCTGCGGCCCATGCTCATTCGCATGGGCGCCGATTTGCCGCTGCTGTTGATACTCGGCGGCGTGATCGGCGGCTTGCTCGCCGCCGGGCTGGTGGGTATTTTCGTCGGCCCGGTGGTGCTCGCGGTGGCCTACACTCTGTTTGATGCCTGGGTCGGCGACGGCGACGAGCCTGCCGAACCGTAGGCAGGGCAGCAGGGTGAATCGAATGCCTAATGGCGCAGGTGTGTTTTCGAAATCGCGCATGGCGTGGTTGGTCGCCGTCATCGCGTTGGTGTGGTTCGTCAACCTGGATTTTCGCAATCTCGCGGAAGCAGACGAAGGGCGTTACACCGAAATTCCGCGTGAGATGCTGGTCTCCGGCGACTGGCTGACCCCGCGCCTGAACGCGCTCAAATATTTTGAAAAGCCGGCTTTGCAATATTGGGCGACTGCCGCCGCATTTACCGTATTTGGCGAGCATATCTGGACTGCGCGGCTGTGGAATGCGTTGACCGGTTTTTTCGGCATCGCGCTTGTTTACTTCGCTGGCCTGCGTTTGTTCGGCAGGCAAGGCGGGGCCTACGCGGCTCTGATCCTGGCGAGCAGCGTGCTTTACGTTGTGGCCGGGCACATCATCACGCTCGACATGGGCGTCACGTTTTTCATGAACCTTGGCGTGATCGGTTTCGTGCTGGCACAGCAGCCGGCGGCCACTGCGCGCGAAAACAGGCTTTGGATGCATGTCGCCTGGGCGGCATTCGCGATGGCCTTGCTGAGCAAGGGGCTGATCGGACTGGTGCTGCCGGGCGGGGCGCTTGTTGCCTACACGTTCATGCAACGCGAATGGGCAATGTGGCGGCGGCTGCACCTTGTCTCAGGGCTGGCGCTGTTTTTTGCCATTGGTGCGCCTTGGTTCGTCGCAGTGACGATTGTTAACCCTGAGTTTTTTCATTTCTTTTTCATCTACGAGCATTTTGGTCGGTTTGCAAGCACCGAGCACGGGCGCTTCCAGCCCTGGTGGTATTTCGTGCCGATT
>CAITSH010000438.1 GCA_903895005.1 uncultured Pseudomonadota bacterium | reverse complement strand
CCCCGGTTTTTTATTGTCAGCGCGTCTGCGCTATCTAGTCGCGATGTTGCAATTCGATGCGGCTTCTGCAGGAGGACTGGTTCACGCGGGCAGCGACAGGAAGTCCACCGCCCGAACTCATATCCCCAAAGCCACCACAATCACGGAAGGCACGGTGGCTGGAAACCCAATACTGGCGCGGGTTTCCAGCCTGCCATAAGGAGGGAATATCAGCGATAGTCGCGTGAGTCCCTGCCGTCCCTCGGTTCTCTGTAGTCCCTTGCGTCCCTGCCATCCCTGGATTCGCGTGAATAAGCGAGCGGCGGTTGTTCATCAATGATCGCCACCCCCACCGTCACGCGCGAGCCCGGGTTGTAGGGCAGCGTGGTGGCGATGTCACGACCGTTGTAACGATAGACGACGTTATAGCCTTTGACGACTTCGCGCGACGACTCGATGGTGGCGCAGCGTTGCGGCTGTGCCTGCGCCTGTTGCTGCGGCGCGCGATTGTCGATACGGTCACCGACCACGGCGCCCGCGACGGCCCCGACTGCGGTAGCTGCGGTATTGCCGCGCCCCTGCCCGACCTGATTGCCCAGTATCGCACCGGCGAGGCCACCGACGATCGATCCGGTGTAGGAACGATCGCGCTGCGGCGCGGCTTGCGGCGGCGGCACATTGGAACAATCCTGGCGCTCTTCGCGCACCCGTTCAATGATGGGGGTCGAGGAAATCACCTGGGCCGAGTCGGTAAAGTCGCTGGCGCTTGCGAACAGCGGCGAGATTGAAAGCGCCGCCAGGGTAAGGGTTCGTGCGAACGGGATTTTTTTCATGATGATTTCCTTTCCTGCTGTTTGTTTTTAAGGTGTGGCCTGGCTGAGCCGGCCCTGCACCGCTTCCGCAAGGCAGGGAGGGAGCCTTGGATTCGGACGGGGCACAAGACACGACTTAGCCTTGCCACGGACTCAATTGGAACAGCCGGATGTAAGCGGGATGTTTCGGCCGCGCACCAATTTGTGAGAATTGGTAACGGGTCGGCCTATGTAAGGGGGCGACGCGGACGCGTAATCCCGGAGGATCAACTGCCTTTTACGCGACCCATTTGCGCGCGTTACGGAACAGGCGCATCCACGCGCTGTATTCCCCCCACTCCGCCGGACTCCAGGACATCTGCACCGCACGGAACACGCGTTCCGGGTGAGGCATCAGCGCGGTGAAACGTCCGTCTGCCGTGGTCACGCCGGTGAGTCCACCGGGCGCACCGTTGGGGTTGTGCGGATAACGCTCTGCCGGCTTACCGTGGTTATCGACAAAGCACAAAGCCGGAATCACCCTCGCCTGATGATCGGACTGGCGGAATACCGCGCGCCCTTCACCGTGAGCGATCACCACCGGCATGCGGCTGCCTTCCATCCCGGCGAAAAACAGCGACGGGCTCGCCGGCACTTCGACCATCACCAGCCGCGCTTCGAATTGCTCGGAGCGGTTTTTGACGAACTTGGGCCAGTGGTCGGCGCCGGGAATCAGTTCGGTGAGATTGGCCATCATCTGGCAGCCGTTGCAGATGCCGAGGGCAAAACTGTCGGAGCGCGCAAAAAATGCGTTGAAATCATCGCGCGCCCGCTGGTTGAAGAGGATTGACTTGGCCCAGCCCTCGCCCCCGCCAAGCACATCGCCGTAGGAGAAACCGCCGCAGGCGGCAAAGCCCTTGAACGCGGCGAGCGAGCGGCGCCCGGATATCAGGTCGCTCATATGCACGTCGACGGTCTCGAAGCCTGCGCGGTCAAAAGCTGCGGCCATTTCAACCTGCCCGTTCACCCCCTGCTCCCGCAGTATCGCTACGGCCGGGCGAGCGCCCCTGCCGATGAAGGGTGCCGCGATATCTTCAGCCGGATCATAGGAGAGTTTGGCGTGCAACCCGGGATCGAGCACGTCGAGCACGCTGTCGTACTCCTCCTCCGCGCATTCTGGATTGTCGCGCAGGCTTTGCATGCGCCAGGTGGTTTCCGACCAGATGCGCTGCAATTCGACGCGCGGTGCGGAAAACACCGGTTTGGCATTGCGCACCAGCCGGATCTGGCCGGTGCGGTTCGGGGCACCGATGAGGTGGGCAATGAGGCCTCGCTCGCGCAATGCCCCGAGCACGGCGTTGCGTTCGCTGGCGCGTACCTGAACCACCGCTCCCAGTTCCTCGGCAAACAAAGCACCGAGAATTCGCTCGTCGGTGCGTCCCTGCAGAAGGCCCGGCGTGCGCTCGCTGCCATCCACATCGAGGGTTTGCGCGTCATAGGCGAGCAAGTCGAGGTTGACGGTGACACCGCAATGCCCGGCGAAGGCCATCTCACAGATCGTGGCGTACAAGCCGCCGTCGGAACGATCGTGGTAGGCGAGCAGTTTGCCATCGGCATTGAGCGCCTGGATCGCGGCAAAAAAGCGCGGCAGCAGCGCGGCGTCATCCACATCGGGCGCGGCATTGCCCATCTGCCCGAACACCTGAGCGAGTATCGAACCGCCCAGGCGGTTACGCCCGCCCGCAAGATCAATCAACAACAATTCGGTGTCACCGCTGTCGAGCTTGAGCTGCGGCGTGAGCGTGCGCCGCGCATCCGAGCAGGCGGCAAAGGCCGAGATGATCAACGACACCGGCGATACGACTTCCCGCGCCTTGCCTGCTTCATCGTTCCAGGCGGTGCGCATGGACAGGGAATCCTTGCCCACCGGAATGCTGATTCCGGCACTGATGCACAGGTCGGCGACAGCGCGCACCGTGTCAAACAGCGCCGCATCCTCGCCTGCGTAGCCGGCAGGCGACATCCAGTTGGCAGAGAGCTTCACACCGAAGAGCGAATCGATTGCGGCGGCGGCGATGTTGGTGATGGCCTCGCCCACCGCCATGCGCCCGGAGGCAGGCGCATCAATCAGCGCCAGCGGCGTGCGCTCGCCCATGGACATGGCTTCGCCGGCATGGCCTTCAAAACCGTACAAGGTGACGGCACAGTCGGCCACCGGCACCTGCCACGGGCCGACGAAGGGGTCGCGCGCGCACAGACCGCCGACGGTGCGATCACCTATGGACACCAGGAAGGTCTTGTCGGCGACGGCGGGGTGGCGCAGCACACGACGGCAGGCTTCATCGAGCGCAATGGCATTCACATCCAGCGCCGGCAGGCGGCGCGCAAGATGCACCACGTCGCGCGTCATGCGCGGCGGCTTGCCCAGCACCACCTCCAGCGAAATATCCACCGGCGCATGGGGGCGATCCCCCTGCTCCGGGTCGGAGACCAGCAGGCGGTCTTCTTCGGTGGTCTCACCCAACACCGCAAACGGACAGCGCTCGCGCGCGCACAACACGCGAAAGGCGTCGAGCTTGTCCGGGGAGATCGCGAGCATGTACCGTTCCTGCGATTCGTTGCACCAGATTTCACGCGGCGACATGCCTGACTCTTCGGAGGGCGCGGCGCGCAGGTTGACACGCGCACCACGCCCGGACGAGTGCGCCAGTTCGGGCAGCGCGTTCGAGAGGCCGCCCGCGCCCACATCGTGGATAGACAGGATGGGATTGTGCGCACCAAGTTGCCAGCAACGGTCTATGACCTCTGGTGCACGGCGCTCGATTTCGGCGTTGCCGCGTTGCACCGAGTCAAAATCGAGGTCTTCGGTGTTCGCGCCCGTGTCCATGCTCGACGCAGCACCACCGCCCATACCTATCAGCATGCCCGGCCCGCCCAGTTGTACCAGCAGCGTTCCCGCAGGCAGCCCCAGCTTTTGAACGTGCTCGGCGGCGATGTTGCCTATGCCGCCGGCGATCATGATGGGCTTGTGATAACCGCGCACCACGCCATCGACCTGCGCCTCGAAGGTGCGGAAATAACCGGCAAGGTTGGGACGGCCGAATTCGTTGTTGAACGACGCCGCCCCGATCGGGCCGTCGAGCATGATTTGCAGCGCGGAGGCGATGCGGCCGGGCTTGCCAAAATCAGTCTCCCAGGGCTGCTCGGCTCCGGGAATGCGCAGGTTTGAAACGGTAAAGCCGACCAGGCCTGCCTTGGGTTTGCCGCCGCGTCCGGTGGCACCCTCGTCGCGAATCTCCCCGCCCGAACCCGTTGCCGCACCCGGGAAGGGCGAAATGGCCGTCGGGTGGTTGTGGGTCTCGACCTTCATCAGCGTATGGGTCAGCGCGCCGCTGTACCCGTAGGCACCGCTGCCGTCCGGGAAGAAGCGCCGGAACTGCGCACCTTCCATTACTGCCGAGTTATCTGAGTACGCAACGACCGTGCCCTGCGGATGGGCCTTGTGCGTTTCGCGGATCATGCCGAACAGACTTTCAGCGCGCGGCTTGCCGTCTATCACCCAGGAGGCGTTGAATATCTTGTGGCGGCAATGCTCGGAGTTGGCCTGCGCGAACATCGTCAGTTCGGCGTCGGTCGGATTGCGGCCTGCCGCGGAAAAGTGTGCGAACAGGTAGTCGATTTCATCCTGCGAGAGCGCCAGGCCCATATCGCGGTTGGCACGTTCCAGCGCGGCCCTGCCGCCATCGGCAAGATCCACGAGCGCGAGTGGCCGCGGCGCGATGTGGCGGAACAAGGCCTGCGCGTCCTCCAATTTTTCGAGTACCGTTTCGACCATGCGGTCGTGCACCAGCGGCAATACCAAAGCCCGGTGTGAAGCCAGTTTGGCCTGATCGGAAAAATACCAGGCGCAGCCGCGTTCGACACGCGTCACCGCTTCCAGGCCGCATTGACGCGCGATGTCTGTGGCCTTGGACGACCAGGGCGAAATCGTGCCGATGCGCGGCGTTACGAGCAGGGGGACGGTTGAAATCGGAGCCGCCGGGTCACCGTACTCAAGGATACGGTCGAGCTTTTCACGCTCGGCGGCTGTCAGTGGGCGTGCCACTTCGACGAAATGCCAGAAGCAGGTACCGGTCACCGCGAGGCCCGGCGCCCCGCCCGCCGACACCGGCACCAGTGCGGAGAGGCGTGCGTTGAGTTTGTCGAGTCGAAAGGCGGAGAGGGCTTTCCCGCCGCGCAGAGTGAGGATGTCCGGCATTTGCGCTGCTTTTAAAGCGCAATTATAGCGGTGATTGCGCGATCAAGTGACCGCGTGGAGCGCTACAGGGGCGGCAACGATGCAAACACCAAGGCAGCCCCGTTTGGCGCCCCCTTGAATCGCCCACCAACCCCCGACATCGCAAGCTCAGCGCTTGAGCTGCAGCCCATCCTTGATGTTGCCTGTGAGCGCGAGGCTGGCGCGGGACTGCGTCAGCCCGGAACGCAGCTCGAGCTGGATCCTGCCGCTGGTCTCGCCGGTAACGCCCACCTCGGCCGCGCCACTCGCCGACAGCAGGCCTGCGGCGATGCGCAGATTGCGCAACTGCACCCGGCCTGCGTCCACCAGCAGGCCGCTGTTGAGTTCCGAAAAGAGTGTCGAGCCGCCGGCTTGGGCGCCCGCCTGTTGCACCAGACGCGTGAAATCGATCTTGTTGAGCGTGCCTTTTTCCATCTTGACGTTCCCATCCACGCGCATCGATGGGAACAACATGGCCGGATTGCCAGAACGCATCGCATACGTCCCTTTGCCCTCGAGCTTGCCGCTGGCGAATACCTGCGGAATAAACTTCGCGGGTTCAAGCAAGCGTACAGCGATCTCACCGTCGAGCGTCCACTCGGCCGCCCATTTGAGCTTGGCGTTGCCGCTCAGCCTGCCCTCGAAGGCCCGCCCCTCGAATTCGGACAACACCAGCTCATCCCGCGTGAGCATGCCCTTGCCTGAAAAATCATCGAGCGCGAAGCCCGCGCCAAACGGGGGCTGAAACGATTTGGCCGCAATCTCCACGGCGACGCCCTCAGAGCCAAAGGCTAGTTGGACCGTCTGAGACTTGTCCGCGGTGGCAAGACCGAGGCGCGTCAGCTTACCGTCGACGCTGATCGCTCCCTCGACGTCCAGGGCGGGCAGTGCAAGCCCGCGGATTTCGGTCTTCAGCCCGGGCAGGGCGAAACGCTCGATGCGCAGCGCCTGGAAATCGCCCGGTTTGGACGGGTTGCCCCAAATCGCGGCGGCAAGCATGGACGGCGGTACCACGGCGCCATCAAGCTCGACCGATTTAAAAATTTTCACGTCGCCCAGGAACGAACCCAATTCAGGAAAAGCGCGCACCTCGGAGAATTTCGCCTGCGGCTCCGCCCCGATGGTGACTTTTTCAAAGCGCAGTTGCGGCAGCGGAAACAGCGCCATATGCACGGAACCGATGCTCACCGGCTGGCCGAGGCGCGCGCTCGCGAGTTTTTCGTAGACCGGGATATAGCCATTCATGGGCATGACGTGCACGAGCCCAACCACCGCGACCAACAAACCGAACATCGTGATAGCGATCGGCTTGCCCCATTTTCGCGACGGGTGCAATGCACGCACGGTTTGTGCGTTATCACCCGATTCGGCACCCATGCGCGCGTCGCCGCGCTTGCGTTCGTGCTTGTCCTCATCGGACTGCCTGCGTGCGTCGGCTTCGGCCTTGTCGCGCGCCCGCGCCTCTTTGCGCGCCTGTGCCGCGGCTTCCGCTTCGGCCTTGGCCCGTGCTTTTTTATCCTGGTCCAGAGCACGCGCGTCCTCGGCCGCCTTGAGCTCGGCCGCTTCGCGTTCGCGCTGTGCGCGCTCTTCCTCTTCTTTTTTCGCGCGAGCCGCGTCAGCCTCCTGCCTGGCCTTTTCTTCCTTTGCGCGTGCACGTGCCTCGACCTGCTCGCGCTCCAGCCGCTCGGCCTCTTCGCGTTCTTTTTGTTCCGCTTCCAGTCGGGCATTCAGATCTGATTCAAGGCTGTCGAGCTGGAAGCCATCGTCCTTTGCCGCGACGGGCACCTGAACCACCGGCTTTGCGACCTCGGGCTGCGCTTGCGTTTGCGCTTGGGGCTCCACTTCGCGCTTAGCCCGCTCGGCGTCTTCCTGCCCAGCCTTCTCCGCGGCCTCGCGCGCAACACGCGCTTGTTCCTCGGCATGCGCTTTTGCAGTTCGCTCCGCCGCTTCTCGCGCTGCGTCACGTGCCTTCTGCGCGGCTTCTTCCTTTTCCCCGCGCTCAGCCGCGGCCCGGGCTTCCGCCTCCTGTTTCGCGCGCGACTCGGCCTCAATACGCGCAAGCCGTTCCTTTCCATCCGATTCGCGCCGGTCACGTTCGGCCGCCTGGGCGGCCGCACGCGCGGCTTCTTCCGCGGCACGGCGATCGGCAGCGTCCTTCGCTTCGCGTTCCTCGCGTCGCGCCTGCGCTTTGCGCTCCGCCGCTGCCCTTGCCTCGGCTTCCTGCCGCGCCCTCGCTTCAGCCTCCTCGCGAGCCTTGCGCTCCGCATCCAGTTTGGCCGCGAGTTCGGCCTCGCGACGCGCTCGTTCTTCCGCTTCCCTGCGCGCTTTTTCCTCGGCTTCACGCACCTGGCGCTCTGCCTCTTCCTTGATGCGACGCTCTGCAGCCTCGCGCTCGGCGCGAGCGGCCTGTTCGCGTGCGGCCCGCTCCGAGTCCTCGCGCGCGCTGCGCTCGGCATCCTCCCGGGTGCGGCGCTCGGCCTCTGCCTTGGCCGTGCGCTCGGCCAGTTCGCGCGCAGCCCGTTCGGCTTCGAGGCTTGCCTTCAAGGCCTCGGTTTCGCGCTTCAGGCGTTCCTGTTCCTCATTGCGACGGCGGTCTTCCTCGTCACGCCGCGCCTTGTCCTCGGCTTCTCGGCGGGCGTGCTCT
>CAITSH010000437.1 GCA_903895005.1 uncultured Pseudomonadota bacterium | reverse complement strand
GCAAACTTGAGATTGTTGCTGGCCATTTTCTTCGCCAGTGCCGCGTGGTGATCAGGCCCTAGCCTCGCGAGCATGGGTGCCGCCTCGTCCGCGGCACGCGCGACAAAACTGCGGTAGCGCTCGCGCCCCTTCGCCGCCGCCCATTCGACGTCGGCCTTGTTGATGCCTGCGGCCACCCTGCCCGCCATTGCCTGCATCAACTCGGCATACGCGGGCAACTCCTCGCGCCGGTGCCATTCATGAAGGCGCGCGATTTGCTGGCGCAACTCGGTGCTGTCCTCGGTCCAGAGGTCAAAATAATCCTGGGCCATGACGCGCACCGCAGTATCGGCATTGTTGTACGCAATGCGCACCATGGTGCAGGCACCCAGCAGCAACAGCGCGCCCGCCAGCAGCCCGATGCGCAAACCAGGCAGGCAACGCGTATGAAGCGTGCGAAACATGTTCACCAGTAGTTCTCCACGGTAATCTGTCCCGGGTCGCGCCGGCGGTGCTTTTTCATGCCGCGTAAAGCGAGCGCCTCAACGGTATCGGTCACCATCGCCGGGTTGCCGCAAATCATCACCTGCGAATCGGCCGCCGAAAGCGTTAGCCCGGCCGCGGCCTCAAGGCGACCGTCGACGATGGCCTGCGGCACGCGACCTGTCAGTGCGCCAGCGCTCGCTCCGCCGCCGGCCGGTTCAAGACTGACAGCATCACGGCTTACGAAGGAAACCACGCGCAACCGCCCCGGATGCCTGTCCATCAATGCTTGGATAGTGTCGCGATAACTTAGTTCCTCGGCATGGCGCACGGCGTGCACCAGCACGATGTCGCCATAGCGCCGCCACGGCTCGTCTGTGGCGAGCATGGACAGGAAGGGGCCGATGGCCGTGCCGGTCGAGAGCAGCCACAGCTTGCGCGCATCGGGCACTTCGGCGAGCACCAGGAACCCGGCAACGGTCGGCGACAGCGAGATGGCATCGCCCGGCTCAAGCGCGGCCAGTCGCACCGTCAGCGGACCGCCCGGCACGGTGATGTAGTAAAACTCGTGCGGCTGCACACCCGGCGGATTCACGAACGAATACGGCCGCGCCACCATTTCGCCGTCGATCTCAAGGCCGAGCTTGGCAAACTGCCCGGCGGCAAAACGCGGACCGTCGCAGGCCACCTGCAGCGAGTAAAGCCGCTCGGTCCAGCGCTTTTGGCCGACGACGCGGCCTTGCAGCCATTTGGGTGAGCTCGCCACGACGCCTACCTACTGGACGAGAAAAGGCTCGGTGTAAACCGACTCGACCTCGGCACCGAGCATCGCCACGCTGCCGGCGCGGCGGGTGGCGCCGTCATCGGAAAACTCAAAGCGGTAGGCGCGGCGCAGCACCAGGCGGCCCGCCTCGTTGCGCGCAGGACGCATCGATACGCATTCAACGGTGTCATCCAGAAACTGCAGGCCGTCGCGCGCGCAGGTCGACTTGCCAACGGCAACGGCACGCTCGCGCGCGGCCATGCTGTCCCACCAGAGCCAGCCGAGCGCGGCAAACACCACAAGCACCAGAGTCTCTTCCATCAGGGTGCCGGTGTGGAGTAACGCGCGTGCACCGCCTCAATCGCCTCGAGCGTGCCGGCATCGAGGTTGATATCTGCGGCGGCGATGTTGCGCTCAAGTTGCGCGAGGGTGGTGGCGCCGATGATGGTGGCCGCGACAAAAAAACGTTGACGCACGAATGCGACGGACATCTGGTCAAGGGCGAGGCCGCGCGCTGCGGCGACCGCCGCGTAATCGGCCACCGCCGGGTCGACGGCGGGCCGCTGGTTGCGCAACTGAAAATCCGGGAACAGCGCGAAGCGCGCGCCCGCCGGCTTGTCCGCGCCAATGTATTTGCCCGAAAGCTTGCCGCCTGCGAGCGGGCTGTAGGCGAGCAGGGGCACGTTTTCGCGGCGACTCACCTCCGCGAGGTCAAGGTCAAACTGGCGGCTCACCAGGTTGTAGACGTTTTGCGTCGACACAGGGCGCGGCAGGCCGTGCCGGTCGGCAAGCCAGCACAACTGGCAGATTCCCCACGACGTCTCGTTCGAAACACCCCAGTTCCGGATCTTGCCCGCCTTGATCAGGCTCGCCATGCCCTCTATCTGCCCGAGCATGGGTGCGGCGTCTTTTTCCTTGGACGGATCGTATTGCGTGGCGCCAAAACTCTGCACATTGCGCGCGGGCCAGTGGATCTGGTAGAGGTCGAGGTAATCGGTCTGCAGGCGGCGCAGGCTGTCGTTTGCGGCCTCGACGATGTTCTCGGGGATCAGCGCCGTCTTCCCGCCGCGCAGCCAGTCGCGCCGCCCGGGGCCTGCGATCTTGCTGGCCACCACCAGCTTGTCGCGCTGCTGGTGCTTCAGCCAGGTACCAAGGTAGCTTTCTGTGCGCGTGCCGGTTTCAGCGCGCGGCGGCACCGGATACATCTCGGCGGTATCGATAAAGTTGACGCCTTGCGCCACGGCGTAATCGAGCTGGGCGTGCGCCTCGGCCTCGCTGTTCTGCTCACCCCAGGTCATGCTGCCCAGGCAGATTTCCGAGACGCTGAGCGCGCCGGCGCCGGAGCCAAGCTTGTTGTATTTCATGTTTGCTTTTCTTCTTTCATGAATGTTTCCAGTCCGCGCATCGCCTGCGCGCGTATCTTGTCCTGCACCAGCGGCAGGCGGCCAAAAAGTTTGCCCTTGACGCCTATCGCCTGCCCGGCCCAG
>CAITSH010000436.1 GCA_903895005.1 uncultured Pseudomonadota bacterium | reverse complement strand
GAATGCGCACCGGCTTGTTCGGGTAGTTCGACTGTGCGGTGGCCGGCATCGCAACGAAACCAGCCACAAGGACGATGCCGGTGAGGGCGCGGAGGACGGCGATTCGCAATGGTGTCTTCATCGCGGTACGCCTAGTTCGCGCTCATGCCGGCGTCCTGCACCACCTTGCGCCATTTGCCGAGTTCCTTTTCGATATAGGCGCCAAATTCCGCCGGCGTGCTGCCCACCGTCTCGAACCCGACGGCGGCAAAGCGCTGCCGCACATCAGGCTGCGCCAGCGCCTTGAGCACCTCGGCCTGCATGCGCGCCATGATTTCGCGCGGCACACCGGCCGGCGCCACGAGGCCGTTCCAGACGTTGACCTCAAAACCGGGGAAGCCCGATTCGGCCATGGTCGGCACATCGGGCAGCGAGGCCGAGCGCGTCAGCGTGGTCACCGCGAGCGGCCGCAGCTTGCCGCTCTTGATATGCGGCAGCGTGCCCGAGGGCGTGTCGAAGTACAGCGCCGCCTCACCGCTCAGCATGGCGGTGGTCGCCTGCGGCCCGCCCTTGTACGGGACATGCACGATGTTGATCGCGGCGCTCGACTTGAACAGTTCGCCGGCAAGATGCGGCCCGGTGGCGGTGCCGGCAGAGGCGAGGTTGAGCTGCCCAGGCTTCGCCTTGGCAAGCTCCACCAGTTCACGCACCGACCTGACCGGCGAGTCGGAGCTGACCACCAGCACGAGTGGCAGCGAGGTAAGCCAGCTCACCGGCTCGAGGTCCCGCAGCGTGTCATAGGGCATTTTTTTCTGCAGCGCCGGATTAATCACGTGCGGCGTGGTCACCAGGCCGAAGACGTATCCGTCGGGCGCCGAACGCGCTACCGCCTCGGTGCCAATCATGTGTCCGGCGCCTGCACGGTTGTCGACGATGAAGGTCTGCCCGAGCGTCGCGGTGAGTTTTTCCGCCAGCACGCGCGCGACCAGGTCGGTCGGTCCGCCGGCCGCCGCCGGTACAACGAGGCGCACCGTTTTATTGGGCCAGGGAATCTGCTGGGCCCAGGCCTGCAGCGGCAGCAGCCATGAGCACAACAACAGCGCGCGCGTCATCTTCGATAGCGTCATGTTGCCTCCTCCTTGCGTCAGCGCGGCCTCGTGCGGGCCGCATCATGTAACACGTGTTGAAACCTGGTGAAAACCGGCGTCCCGTCTTACATGCCGGCACGCGCCTCGCGCAAATACTCACCGGCGACATAAGCCTCGAGTCCGTCCGGTGCGCTCTGCGGCAGCAATCCGGCAGCCTTTTGCGTTGCAATGACTTTTTTCATGCCCTCGACATTCACTGACAAGTCGCGCGTCAAGGCGTTGGTGCTGGTGTAGTAGTCCCAGGCGCGCTCGGCGTAATCGCGGCGCGTCGGCAGTTCGCGCTCGGCGATGGACGCCGCTTCGACCTTGTGAGTGTAAACCCACTCGGTGGCACGCGACAGCGCACGCAGGAAGCGCACCAGCACATCCCGGTTCGCTTCGGCCCAGTCCTTGCTGACATTGACCGAGACAAACTGCCACTGCGGCACGTAATCAATGACATCACCGAGGCTCAGGAAGCCGGCGTCCTCGGCGACGTAATTCCACGGGATCGACTGCAGTCCCCCGTCAATGGTTCCGGCAAGCAGCGCCTTGTGCCGCGGCGGCACGCCGCCGGTTTCCTTGACGGTGTAATCACCCGGATACTGCAGCCCGTGCTTCGAAAGCATTTCCTTTAACTGGAAAAAACTCCCCTCGGTCATGTTGAGGATGCCGAAGGTCGCCCCCTTCATGTCCTCGATCCGCTTGAAGCGCGAATGCACGATGAGCGAGTGGCTGAGCTTGCCGGTGTTGCCGGCCACCACGCGCAAGGGCCCGCCCGCGGCTGCGTTCTGCAAGGCCGCTTCGCAGGTGCCAACCAGCGCATGCAGCGCGCCCGACTGGAGCGGCTCGACCTGCGAGGCGTTGCCCAGCATGGACAGTTCAACGTCGAGGTTTTCGGCCTCAAAAAACCCGTGGTCGCGCGCCGCCCACAGCGGCACGTAAAAGAAGGTCAGTGAAACGATGCCGACCTTGAGCTTTTCCTTTGGCATGAAGCTTTCCTTTCAGCGTAGCAACGAGGCACGCGCGGCATCAAGATAGCCCCGCGTGATGTATTTTTCGGGTTCCGGCGACAGCGTGGCCTGGAGCAAGCCGGCCTTGATCTGGCTTTCGATCACGCGCGCGAGCCCGGGCCGGTTGACCTCCAGGTCGCGCGTGATATTCCCGGTTGAAATGAAATAGTCCCACCCGCGTTCGGCGTGGGCAAGCGGGATGCCGATTTCGCGTGCAGCCAGGGCCGTCGCCCCGGCACGATCGGTGAACATCCATTCGCTGCCACGCAGCAGCGCGCGCAGAAAGCGCACGACGGTATCGGCGTTGTCCTGTGCCCAGCGCGCATCCGCGTTAAAGCTGTTGAACTGCCAGTCGGGGATGTAATCGTTGATATTACCCAGGTTGTTGAAGCCCGCCTCCTCGGCGGTGTAAACCCATGGAATCGACTGCAACCCGGCGTCGATCTTGCCCTCGAGCAAAAGCTGGTGACGGTGCGGCGCCCCGCCGGTGGGCAGTACCTTGTAGTCATCCGGGTAGCGCATGCCGTGTTTTGCCATCATCGGCTGGAAGTGAAAAAAGCTTCCCTCGGTGAAGGTCAGAATACCCAGCGTCGCACCGCGCAGGTCCTCGATGCGCTTGAATTGCGGCTGGGTGATGAGGAAATGGCTCAATCGACCGGAGTTGCCACCGATGATGGTGAGCGATCCGCTGGCCTCGACGTCCTGCACCACACCCTCGGGGGGTGCGCCGGTGATCTGCAATTCACCGGACTTCAATTTCGCAGCCTGGGTGCCCGAGCCGATGATGGACAGGTCGACGTCCAGTCCCTCGTCGGCGAAATAGCCCTGCTCCAGCGCGGCCCAAACCGGAACGTAATAAAAGGTGCGGGAAATCAGCCCGAATGCGAGCCTGGTCGGAACACGCAATGACGCCTCCTTGCTTGCCGCCCGTGTTCCGGATGCCCGGTCATGGGTTTCTGGTTACGGGACCTGGTCCAATGCGCACCGGTAAGCCCGTTTGTTGGACAGACTGTATGTCGGATGGCGCGATTGGGCAATCGTTGAGCAGGCAATCAACTGAGTAACGTGACCCAGGGAAATGCGCCCCCTGAATGCCACGATTTCCTGGCCGCAAACGCCTTGATCGGACAGGATAATTGGCTGGAAAAGCCCGCCTGGCGCGGGTTTCCAGCGTATGGCCCCGTTTTCCCCGGCGCACCATCTCCCGGCAGTATCGCTACGGATCCCCCGACTCGAGCAGCGTGCCGACCGCCAGCCCGCTTACTTTGACTTCGACTTAACCGCGTCCTTGCGTACGCAATCGACGTAAAACTTTTTCTTGCCCTCGACGATTTCCGATGCAAGGCCGTGGATGTCGGTTTCAAAGCCCGGGAACTTCTGGTTGAAGTCGCGCGCGAACTGCAGGTAACGGATGATGGTGCCGTTGAAACGCTCGCCCGGGATCAGCAGCGGAATGCCCGGCGGGTAAGGCGTCAGCATCACGCTGGTGACGCGGCCCTCGAGGTCGTCGATGTAGACACGGTCGATTTCGCGGTGCGCCATCATGGCGTAGGCATCCGAGGGCTTCATTGCCGGCTCCATGTCCGAGAGGTACATCTCGGTGGTGAGGCGCGCCACATCGTTGGCCTTGTACATGCCGTGGATCTGCTCGGACAAGTCTTTAAGGCCGATGCCCTCGTACAGCGGCTGCTTCTGGCAGAACTCGGGCAGCACGCGCCACATCGGCGCGTTCTTGTCGTAATCGTCCTTGAACTGCTGCAACGCCGTCACCAGCGTGTTCCAGCGTCCCTTGGTGATGCCGATGGTGAACATGATGAAAAACGAATACAGGCCGGTCTTCTCGACGATGACGCCGTGCTCGGCGAGGTAACGCGTGACAATCGACGCCGGGATGCCGGTCTTGGCGAACTTGCCCGAGACGTCGAGGCCGGGCGTGATGACCGTGGCCTTGATCGGGTCAAGCAGGTTGAAGCCGGCTGCCAGGTCGCCAAAGCCGTGCCATTTTTCGTTGGCCTTGAGCATCCAGTCCTCGCGCGACCCCATGCCCTCGGGCGCGAGCTTGTCCGGGCCCCAGACCTTGAACCACCAGTCCTTGCCCCACTCGTTGTCGACCTTGCGCATGGCGCGCCGGAAGTCGAGCGCCTCCATGATCGATTCCTCGACAAGCGCGGTGCCGCCGGGCGGCTCCATCATCGCCGCCGCCACGTCGCACGAGGCGATGATGGCGTACTGCGGCGAGGTCGAGGTGTGCATCAGGTAGGCCTCGTTGAAGATGTGCTTGTCGAGTTTGCGCGTCTCCGATTCCTGGATCAGGATCTGCGATGCCTGCGAAATGCCCGCGAGCAGCTTGTGCGTGGAGTGCGTGGCATAAATGATCGCGTCCTTGGTGCGCGGACGGTCGCGGCCGATGGCGTGCATGTTCTTGTAAAAATCATGGAAGGTCGCGTGCGGCAGCCAGGCCTCGTCAAAGTGCAGCGAATCGACGTAGGAGTTGAGCACTTCCTTCAACATCTCGACGTTGTAGAGCACGCCGTCGTAGGTGCTTTGCGTGATCGTGAGGATGCGCGGCTTCTTGTTCAGCGCCTCGCGCGCGAACGGGTTGGCCTCGATCTTTTTCATGATGTTCTCGGGCTGGAACTCCGACAGCGGAATCGGCCCGATGATCCCGAGGTGGTTGCGCGTCGGCGTCAGGAACACCGGGATCGCGCCGGTCATGATGATCGAGTGCAGTATCGACTTGTGGCAGTTGCGGTCGACCACGACGATGTCACCCGAGGCGACGGTCGAGTGCCACACCATCTTGTTCGAGGTCGACGTGCCGTTGGTGACAAAAAAGCAGTGGTCGGCGCCGAAAATGCGCGCGGCGTTACGCTCGGAGGCGGCCACCGGGCCGGTATGGTCGAGCAACTGCCCGAGCTCGTCGACGGCGTTGCAGACGTCGGCGCGCAGCATGTTCTCTCCGAAAAATTGATGGAACATCTGGCCCACCGGGCTTTTCAGGAAAGCCACGCCGCCGGAGTGTCCAGGGCAGTGCCACGAATACGAACCGTCCTGGGCGTAATGCGTCAGCGCCCTGAAGAACGGCGGCGCCAGGCCGTCGAGATAGCTCTTGGCCTCACGGATGATGTGGCGCGCCACAAACTCGGGGGTGTCCTCGAACATGTGGATGAAACCGTGCAGCTCGCGCAGGATGTCGTTGGGGATGTGGCGCGAGGTGCGCGTTTCGCCGTAAAGGTAAATCGGGATCTCGGCGTTGCGGCGGCGGATTTCCTCGATGAAGGTGCGCAGGTTGAGCACCGCCGGGTCGAGCTCGGGACCGGGCGTGAATTCCTCGTCGTCGATCGACAGGATGAAGGCCGAGGCACGCGACTGCTGCTGTGCGAATTGCGACAGGTCGCCGTAGCTCGTCACCCCCAGCACCTCCATGTCCTCGCCCTCAAGCGCCTTGGCAAGGGCGCGTATGCCCAGGCCCGAGGTGTTTTCGGAACGAAAGTCTTCATCGATGATGACGACGGGAAAGCGAAACTTCATGGGGTTCTCCGGGGAACGGATACGGGATGATTGAGGGACGAGCGTCGGGTTCTGGTGAGGGCAGCGGTGCCGGCGACGGCGTTCAGGGGCAAGGACCGGCGCGGGGCGACGGCCGCGCGGAAACGATCAGGTGAAACTTAGAAGGACCGGATCCGGCCGGGGGTGGCTTGGCGGTGGATTTCACCGGCAGGCCTGCCACACGGCAATGCCACGGTCGCTGACGGCGACCGCCGATGGGCATTCCGAATCTAGAGTCACGCTGAGTATGGGCATGGGTCAATTTTCGCGGGATTATACGCCCGGAGGGTGACCGGTCAAGGTCAAAGTCGGCCGGCGCATCTGATCTGCTATCCTCGTGCCGCGTTACCGCCCCGTATCCCGTCCCCGTCCCGAAAGACCCCATTGAACACCATTGAATTCAAGCTCGATCGCGAGCACGTGCAGCTCAACAATTTGCTCAAGCTCACGGGCCTTGCCGGCAGCGGCGGCGCGGGCAAGGCGATGGTTGCGGCAGGCGGGGTCACCGTTGACGGTGTCGCCGAATCGCGCAAGACCGCCAAGATAAAAATCGGCCAGGTGGTGTGCACGGGCGATACCGAGATCAGGGTGGTCGCCCCCTGATCCGCTGCAGCCCACGCTACATCCGGAATTCCACATACGAGTAGATGTAATTCGAGCCGCCGTTGACGTTGCCAAGAAACTGCGAGGTGCCGAAAATGCCCGAGCGGTGGGACACGCCGAGTCCTAGATAGGTGTCTTTCAACGACTTCACGCCGATGATGTCGCCCACGCTGACATCCACCGTGGGGTCGAGGTAATTGAGCACCCGCGAACTGTTGCGTCCGCGCGCGATCTGGTCGCGCAACTCCACGAAAGGCACGCGGCTGGCATAAGACAGGCCGACGCCAAAACCAAGCCGGGTGCGCACGCGCTCGGCCCACGGGAAACCGTAGTAGTAGCCCTTCATGTAGGCGTTGGCCTGCCATGAATCGGGCTGCAAGCCTTTTTCAGTGTGGTGGAGCAGCCCGACAAAGCCGACAAAATCCACCGGCCAGCCGTTGAGGCGCTCGATGAACGGCCGCCCGAGTTCGATGGATTCGATGCGCGTCTGATCCGGGGTGTTGGTCGACACACAGCGCAACAGCATGATTTTCGCCACGTCACAATCTGCCGACTTGCCATACAGCAATTTGACGATAAGCGGCTTGCCCTCCGGCCAGGCATTGTGGTCGGGAGAAAAATCGTATGCAAGGCCGGTGGTCATCGCAACCTGGGTGCGGCTGTCGACGATGGGGCTGTCGCGCACCCCGGAAGACCAGCGCGTCGCTGTGACCCCGCCAAACAGGCGCCAGCGCCCCGAGAGCCGGTAGCTCGCGCTCAGGCCAAGGTCAAGATTGACACCGGCGCCCGGCTCGTAAGCCGGCCGCGTCGCCGTCGCCTCAGAAGACTGCACACCATAGTAGTAGTTATTCAGCCTGGCGCTACGTGCCGACATCGCGATCTGCGGGCGCAGGGTCAGGCGCCCGGCATGCATGTCGTAGCGGTAACCCAGGCGCGCCTCGGAGCCGGAGGATTCACGCGACACGTCGCGCATCCACTCGCCAAACACCGTGCCCCAGGTGCCGCGCTGCTGGTAGGCGATGCCCGCATCCATGCCCTGCCCCCGGTCGGCCATGCCGGCGAGTGCCGCCGGAATGCGGTCGTAGGGATAGCCCTCGAAGCGGTGCGCGAGAAACAACTCAAGCCGGTGATCGGCCGTCTCATCGAGCTTGATGCCGCCGCGATAGGACTCGAGGTAGGCGTACTTGCCTTCGTACAGGTAGATGGGCACCAAATCGTAGCGCGTGCCGCTGCCCTTGTAGCGCGAGCGCTCGGTGCGAACCGCAAAGCCCAGCCCGGCGCCGCTCTCCTTGGCATTGATTTCAATGAGCGGCGGGTCGTCCACGGCGACGGCCGGCCGGGCGCCTGCCAGCATCCAAACCGTAATTGCAACGAGGGTAACGAAGGCCACCGGGCTTGCCTGAACCGGAAGCCATGTCATCAGGCAGGCCTTCAGCCGGACGGATAGATTGGAGAAGCGCATCATTGCCGACCGCAAAGTGTGGAGTGAGTCGACTTTAAGCCAGGGCACGCAAATGTAATGTGCGATACCGCACGCAATTGCGCATCCTGCGGCGGAAATTTACCGCAGCGTCCGGTCGCGCCGGTTGGATCGGCCGGCAGGCAGGCGGGGCACGGCGATCAGGGCATTTTCCAGGGCTCGCAGGTACCGCGAAAGGAGCTGCCCGCCAGGCGGCGAAACGCGGCGTCGGCGTTGCGGTGCACACTGGCATCAAAATGCCACGCGTTGATGGCATCGTAACGCGTGCAGTGGTCCCGCCCGCCCTTGCGCAGCCACAGCGAGCAGGCGGTCAGGGTCGTCACCACCACGCTTGAGGCGCGGTCTTCGACAAAGTGCAGGCCTTCCTCACCTTCATAGACCTTGAGCGGGCTGGAGGCACCGCGGCGCCCGATGGTGCCCCGGGCACTGCTGGCGGCGGCTTCTCCCTCGCCGCGCTCGATTTCGCGCAGCACCATGAACAGGTGCGCGCGTTGCGGCACGCCGAGAAGGCTCATGGTTTCGGCCATGCTGTCGGGCCGGAAGAAATCGCAAACCAGGTCCTTGGCCTCGAATACCTGCTGCACCGGCAGCGGCCTTGCGGCATATGCAAGCGCCGGCACAGCCGCGCCCACCGCCAGAGCCAGGATGATCAGCGCGGCCGGCGCGTTACGGCAACCCCGCTCAGATCTTGGGGAGCGTGACACCTTTCTGGCCCTGGTACTTGCCGCCGCGATCCTTGTACGAAGTCTCGCAGACGTCGTCCTTGTCCGATTCGAAAAACACCACCTGCGCCACACCCTCGTTGGCGTAAATTTTCGCCGGTAGGGGCGTGGTATTGGAGAACTCCAACGTCACATAGCCTTCCCACTCGGGCTCAAAGGGCGTGACATTGACGATGATGCCGCAGCGCGCGTAGGTCGACTTGCCCAGGCAAACGGTCAGCACGTTACGAGGGATGCGAAAGTATTCGACGGTACGCGCCAGTGCGAATGAGTTGGGCGGAATGATGCACACGTCACCCTTGAAATCGACGAAAGATTTTTCGTCAAAATTTTTCGGGTCGACGATGGTCGAATTGATGTTGGTGAATATCTTGAAATCGTCCGAGCAGCGAATGTCGTAGCCATAGCTCGATGTGCCGTAGGAGACGATTTTCTGGCCGTTAAGCTCGCGCACCTGCCCGGCTTCGAAGGGCTCGATCATGCCCTGCTCCTTGGCCATGCGACGGATCCACTTGTCGGATTTTATGGACATCTACCTCACCCCTGTTTTCGCAGACTGGCTTGCCGTCTAGGTATTTTGAATGACGATGTTCGGGAACTTGCCGGTCATGTCCTTGGCCTGCTCGGAAATTTTTACCGCAATGCGCCGTGCCATGGCTTTGTAGAGCGCCGTCACCGCGCCATCCGGGTCGGAGACAACCGTCGGGCGGCCCGAGTCGGCCTGCTCGCGAATGCCGATATCCAGCGGCAGGTGACCCAGCACTTCCGCGCCGTATTCCTTGGCCATGCGATCCGCGCCGCCGGTACCGAAAATGTGTTCCTCGTGCCCGCAGCTCGAGCAGATGTGCGTGCTCATGTTCTCGACGATACCCAGGATAGGGATGCCGACCTTCTCGAACATCTTGAGGCCCTTGCGTGCATCCAGGAGCGCGATGTCCTGCGGCGTGGTGACGATCACCGCACCGGTGACCGGCACTTTTTGCGCCAGGGTCAGCTGGATATCGCCGGTGCCCGGGGGCATGTCAACCACAAGGTAGTCCACACCGGCCCAGTTGGTGTCCTTGAGTAATTGCTCGAGTGCCTGCGTCACCATCGGACCGCGCCACACCATCGGCGTATCAACGTCGATCATGAAGCCGATGGAAATCGCCTGCAGGCCGTGGCCCATCATGGGTTCGAGCGTCTTGCCGTCCTTGGATTCAGGCCGGCCGGTGATGCCCAGCATGGTCGGTTGCGACGGACCGTAGATGTCGGCGTCCAGTATGCCCACGGTGGCGCCCTCGGCCGCGAGGGCCAGCGCCAGGTTGGCGGCGGTCGTCGACTTGCCCACACCGCCCTTGCCCGAGGCCACGGCGATGATGTTTTTCACGCCAGGCACCAGTTTCACGCCGCGCTGCACGCTGTGCGCGGTGATTTTCCAGGTGACGTTGGCCGCAACGGCGGTCACACCGGCGAGCGCGCGCAATTTGGCCGTAACCGCCTTGCGTATCGGCTCAATCTGGCTCTTGGCGGGGTAACCCAGTTCCACATCAAGGCTTACGCTGCCGCCGTCGAGCTTGATATTGCGCGCCGATTTGGTCGCGACGAGGTCCTTGCCGGTGTTCGGGTCGATCACTTCTGCGAGTGCGGCCTGGATTTGTGCTTCGGTTACAGCCATGGGTGCTCCTGCTGACCGCCGGGAGGGAAAAGCCGACCCTGCGGGAGATAAATCGGGGAAAAGCCAATTTTATCGAAATTACCTCCTGCGAGGCGCTAAAATATTGGTTTTACTGCCTTTCGGCCTGCAGTTCCGGCCCCATATCATTGCAATGACGCAGCGCCGCATCTTCGCCACCACCGCCCTTCCGTACGCCAACGGTGCGTTTCACATCGGCCACATCATGGAATACATCCAGGCCGACATCTGGGTGCGCTTCCAGCGCATGCGGGGCAGCATCGTGCATTTCGTCGGTGCCGACGACGCGCACGGTGCCCCCATCATGCTCGCAGCCGAAAAGGCCGGCACCACGCCCGAAGCGTTCGTGGCGACCATCGCCGCCGGTCGAAAACAATACCTGGACGGTTTTCATATCGCCTTTGACAACTGGCACTCGACGCATTCGCCCGAGAACACCGCGCTGTCGCAGGACATCTACAAACGCCTCAAGGCAGCAGGGCTGATCTACACGAAGTCGATCGAGCAATTCTACGACCCCGTGAAGGGCATGTTTCTCGCCGACCGCTACATCAAGGGCGAATGCCCCAAGTGCGGCGCCAAGGACCAGTACGGAGACGCCTGCGAGAACTGCAGCTCGGTCTACGCCCCCACCGACCTCGTCAATCCCTACTCGACGTTGTCGGGTGCGGCGCCGGTGATGAAGTCATCGGAACATTATTTTTTCAAGTTGTCCGATCCCAAGTGCACGGAATTTTTACGCAAGTGGATAGACGAACCGGGCCGGCTGCAGTCGCAGGTCGCCAACAAGGCGCGTGAATGGCTGGAAGGCGAAGGCGACAAAGCGCTGGGGGACTGGGACATCTCGCGAGACGCACCTTACTTCGGCATCGAGATTCCGGAGGCGCCGGGCAAGTATTTTTACGTCTGGCTGGATGCGCCGGTGGGCTATCTAGCCAGCTTCAAGAATTACTGCGCCAAGGCCGGCATCGACTTTGACGCCTTCATGGCCGACCCTGCGACCGAGCAGGTGCATTTCATCGGCAAGGACATCATTTACTTCCACACCCTGTTCTGGCCGGCCATGCTCAAGTTCGCCGGCAAGCCCTACAAGGACCCTGACAATATTTTCGTCCACGGTTTCATCACCGTGTCGGGCGAAAAAATGTCCAAGAGCCGCGGCACCGGCATCAGCCCGCTGCGCTACCTGGACATCGGCATGAACCCGGAGTGGCTGCGCTATTACATCGCCGCCAAGTTGAATGCCAACGTCGAGGACGTGGATTTCAACCCGGATGATTTCATGGCGCGGGTCAACAGCGACCTGGTGGGCAAGTACATCAATATTGCCAGCCGGTGCGCGGGGTTTATCAGCAAGCGTTTCGAAGGCCGCATCAAAAACACCGGCGAGCATCCGCTGATCGCAAAGCTGCAGG
>CAITSH010000435.1 GCA_903895005.1 uncultured Pseudomonadota bacterium | reverse complement strand
CGCGGCAGGCCAGGCGGTCGAAGCACGCAGCCTCCTCGAACCCCTAAAGAGCGACCTGACTCCGTCAACCCGACGTCGTGCGCTGATGATCGAATTCCGCTTCAGCGAAGCGCAGGCCTACTCCAGCCCCAAAGAGGGCGGCGAGCGCAATCAAGCATTGGCCGCATTGCGCGGCATGCTGGCATCGATATCGGGCGAGGAATGGGAGTCAGCGGATCTCGCCGTCCTTGTCCGCAGCGCGATCAGGCTACGCGATATCGGCACCTCGGACCGGCTGATGGCACGTCTCGCCAAATCAAACACACCCATCCTCCTGTCATGGCTAGAAGAGAGCGCGGCCAGCGCCCTTGCCGAGTCAGAATATCGCGGCGCGGCGGCGATGTACTTTATTGCACGACAACGCGCGCTCACCGAGCAGTCACGCCGCGATTTTTTTCTCAAGGGCGTAACCGCCCTCCAGTCCGGCAACCTGCTGGAGGAGGCGCTGGCTGCGGCCGAAAGACACCTTGGCGACCTCGAAAACGACGAGCAGACCCTGGCCGCACTGACGCGCCTCGCGCTTGCGGCGGGCAAGCCGGCCACGGCGCAACGCTACGTCAAGCGCATGCTGCGCATTTCAGCCGCCCAGCCGTTCGACTGGCTCGCATGGCTTATCAGCAGCGCCCACGCCGCCGGGCCGTTGCGCGAGTATGACGAACAGATTTACACGCTTGCCTACGATGTGTTCCTCGCCAACGCCAATCTTGCCGATGCCTATCGCGTCGCCAGGGCTGCGGTCGAGAAGACCGGCGCATCGAACTGGCGTGAACGGCTTGCCCAGGTCGCCGAGTGGCTTGGCAAGCCCCGGGAAGCGCTGGATCAATGGCTTTGGCTCGCGCGCGCATCCCGGGCCGACAAAGCGGTGCAGGCCGTACTGCGCCTCGCCCCCGGACTGTACGACTACGACGCATTGATTTACGCCTGGACGGAAACCCTTGCGAAGCGCCGCCTTTCCGCCGCCGAATGGCGCAATCTGGCTGAAATTTACGAACTGGCCGGCCGGCCGCACGACGCCATTGCGCTGCTGCGCGAACACGCGGCGCGCGAGCCGGCCGTGCTCGAACCGCTGGCCGCGCTCTACGAGAATAGCGGCCTCAACGATGAGGCAATACGCGCCTACGAACACCTGCTTTCCGGCACCACGCCCACGGTCGCGCAGGCCGTCAAACTTGCCTCGTTTTATTTCGTCAAGGCGGATTTTCAAGGCGCCTGGCGCGTACTGGCGCCACTTCGCTTGCGGGTAGCCGAACCAGAAACAACCTATTGGCGCGCCCTTGCCGAACTTGCCTGGCTGATGCAGGAGGATGAGGCGGCAACCATCGCCTACCGAAAGCTGTTTGAGGGCACCGCCGCCGAGCCTGGTGACGCCGAACGCCTGGTGCAGTTGTTGCGCCAACACGCCCCCGAAGAGGCCGCGCGCGTGGCCGCCGCGGGTTGGCGCAAGCTGCCCAACCCGTCCTTGCTCTTCGTGGCGATCGACATTTACACCGAGCGGCGCGACATCACGTCGTTGAAACGACTGTTCGATAGCTTGGGCGCAGACGAGCAAGCAGCACTGTCCCGCGATCCGGATTTTCTATCGGCCCGGGCGCGTTACCGCGAAGCAACCGGCGCGCGCGACCTCGCCCTGGCCGATTACCGCGCCGCGCTGGCGCTCGCACCTGCAAACCCGGACCTTCGCCGCGCAGTCATCTACGCTTGCATTGATGCGGGTGACCTCAATGCCTTGCGAGCCGCGCTCGCCCTCTTTGAGCGCGAAGCGAAGGACGATGCGTCTTACTGGGATGCGTTTGCCGCCGCGCACATCACGCTTGGGGAATCGCGGCATGCGCTTGCCTACTTTTCGCGCCAGGCCTCGAACCGCTCGCGCGACTACCTGTGGCTGGTCAATTACGCCGATGTGCTTGAGCAAGACGGGCAAGGCGGCATGGCATGGCGCGTGCGCCGCCACGCCTGGGACCTGGCGCGGGCCGAGCGGGAACGGCAGGCAACGGCGGCGCCTGCCGCCGGCAAGACCATGGACCGCGAGCGCATGCGCGCGCACGCGCGTCTGGTCACCCAGTTTGCGCCCGGGGACGCCAGCCTGGCGGTGATCCGTTCGTTGCTACGGCAGGGCGCAAGCGAAAGCGGCAGCGCCGGGCTTGACGCCGGCGTCACCGAACTCGCCCTTGCCTGGGCCATATCGAGCGACCAGGACGAGGCGGCCAAGGCCTGGTTGTGGACGCGCTACGGCAAGAAGCTCGCCATCCCCGCCTATGCAGAAATAAGCGTCGCCCTTATGCAAAACGACATCGACACCCTCGAACGCCTGCTGGCCGAAAAATCCGGCCAGCTGCCGCGCTACAACCGCATCGATGCCGCGCGCGCAACGCAACAGTTGCGCCTGGCGCAGGAGATGGGCTTCGCAGAACAGGAAAAACGCCCCAACGATGACGAAATACACCTCCGACTCGAAACCGACCTGCTCAAGACGTCCAACAGCGCGATCGCCCAGGACAAGCTCATCCAGCGGGGCGTCTTGAAAGGCCGCGAACAGCGCGCCGGCGCACAGGTCTGGTTGTCTCCGAAATTACGCATCTCAACTGAACTGGTCAGTTTTCGACAGGCCACACAGGACGGCGCACAACTGACCGGCGTTCCCGGCACGGACCGGCGCCTAGACTTGTCCCTCCTCTATCGCCATCCGGATGGCGCCGAAACAAAACTGAGCCTGGGCAGGCGCAGCGCCTTGTCCGAGTTTGGATCCTGGCGCATCGGTCACACCCGCGCCTTCGGCAACCGCCTCTCCGCCGACTTTGCAATGGCGCAACGCGAATACGCCACCGAGAGCGTGCCCCTTTCGATAGGCGGTCACCGCGACATCGCCAGCGTGAACCTGAACTATGCGTTCTCCAAGCGCGAATTCCTGCGCGCGCGCGCGTTCAATGCGCACTATCACACCCAGCAGGACACCTACGTCGGCGGCGGGCGCGGCTACGATTGGGAAGCGGGCTATCGCATCCGCACAGAATATCCGGACTGGACACTGCGTTTTTCGCAAACCCGGCAGACCTTCAGCCAGGCCGAAACCTCTGACGCCAAATCAACGCAACTTACACCGGGCGGCACCGTCCCTCCAGGCAGCTTCTTCGTTCCCGTATCGGCGCGCACTTACGCGCTGAATGCCGGTTTTGGCGACTACTACCGCGAAAACTACGGCCGGGCCGTCAGGCCCTTCGCCAACCTCGGACGCAGTTCCAACGATGTCACCGGCAACGGCTACAATTGGCTCGTGGGCGCAGGAGGAAGCATCGCCGGGCATGATTATTTTTCGCTTTACTTGACGCGCGGGAAAGGCGGACCGGGCGCCGGGGATGCGACGCGTGAATTCGGCGTGCGTTACCAGTATTTTTTTGACCGCTTCTAGCTCCGGGTAGCAATCAAAGAAACATCAGAGAAAATCAGGGAATATCAGGGAATATCAAGGAAAAACCATGCGCATTTACGCTCTGCTCGCACGTACCAGCCTCGCCGTCACCATTGCTGCAACAGCCCTGCTGGGCGGCTGCGCCACCATCGATTCGAGCCAGGGCGCGGCCGTGCTCGATAGCAGCGCAAAATGGGTATTGCTGCCCATACTCAACCACACCGACGTGCCCCAGGCGGGATTGCGCGCCGAAGCGATCACCGAGCCGCTGCTGCGCGCCCGCGGCATAGGCAATCTCGTTCGCTACCCTGCGGCCCTCAACCCGGAAACGCTGTTCGACCCGGCCGAACGCAAAGCACAAGACGAGGCGCAAAAATGGGCACGCGGCCAGGGCGCCCGATACGCGGTCTACGGCGCAGTGGACGAATGGCGCTACAAGGTCGGCATCGACGGCGAACCGGCTGTGGGCATCACGCTTGCGGTGCTTGACCTGAAATCGGGTGAGGTAGCCTGGAGCGCGGTCGGCGGAAAGAGCGGCTGGAGCCGCGAATCGCTTGCCGCGGTGGCACAAAAGCTGATCCGTGAACTGCTCGGTTCGGCGCGTGTGCAGTAAGGCATTACGCCCGGATCACCATCGATGCACCGCCCGGCAGAACGTCCGGGACGGCGCCCGATGAAAGTCGACGAAAAAGCATCGTTCAAACGCTGGCTGCACACCGATGCAACCGCGCGCTGGCTTATGCCGCGCCTTGCCGGCTGGCCGGCCTGGGCCGAGACGGGGCTCATCACTCTTCTGGCGGTGTTAATAGGCCGCCTCGCCTCACCATCCGATCCTTTCTATCTCGCTTCGCAATACCCCTGGCTATGGCTGGCGCCGCTATTGGTCGCCTTGCGCTACGGCGCGCTCCCCGGCGTCGTCTCCTCTGCAATCCTGTTTGCCGCCTGGCTCGCATGGGTCCCCGGCGGGCTTGAAGCGGAGATACCCAAGCTCTATTTCCTTGGCGGCCTGCTCTCGACCATGATCTGCGGCGAATACAGCGGCATATGGCGAACACGTGTGCGCCGCACAACCGAGATCAACAACTATCTCGAGGACCGGGTCGAGCGCATCACGAAACGCCTTTACCTGATGCGGCTTTCACATGACCGCCTGGAGCAGGAACTATTGACACGACCGGTGACCTTGCGCGATGCGCTCACCGAGCTGCGCCGTCTCATCGCTGGCAAGACCGGCAACGAGCCGATGCCCGGGGCGCAGGAGTTCATCGAATTCCTGTCACAGCATTGCCAGGTCGAGGTGGCGTCAATCTATACCGTCAGCCAAACAGGGGCGGACATCCGGCTCGGCGAGCTGCAGGGCAGGCTCGGCGAACCGCCGCAATTGCGCGAGAACGACCCCCTTTACCTTAATGCCTGCGACCATGGCCGCCTTGCCCACGTGCAGGCTCTCTCGTACTCGGGCCACGCCGCCACCGAACAGCTGGTGGTCGCACCGATGCTTGCCGCCAACAAGAAAATCATCGGCGTTCTCGCCGTCAGCAACATGCCGTTTTTCGCACTCAATGAAGACAACCTGCAAACGATGCAGGTGCTGCTTTCCGCTTATTCCGACGGCATCAGTTCAGCGACAACCGTGCTGCCCCTGCTCGCGCGCCATCCGGGCTGTCCTGCCAGCTTCGTCGGGGAGTTGGTCATCCTTCAGCGCATCCAGCGCGATTTCGGCATTGACAGCCACATCGTCGTTTTGATTTTCGACCACGGCAGGGGCGGTGCCGACATGTACGAGCATGTCCTGCGCCAGCGCCGAGCGCCGGACGTTATCTGGCCGGTCGAGAATCTGAAGGGGAAAAGCTACATCATCAACCAGATGCCGCTGAGCGGGAGAGCCGCGGTAGAAGGCTACCTCGTACGCACCGAGACCTCGTTGAAACAGACCTTCGGCGGCACCTTCGCAGACCTGGGCATCCGCATCCACGTGATTCATCTGACTGAGACCGAGCCGTTGGAATCAATACAACGCCTGCTCGCAAGCCCATGAAGAGCGTCAAACCTGTGGCAGCAGCCTTTCTCTTTGCCGCAATTGTGCTGGAGCTCGGCTCATATTATTTCTTTGTCGATTTCGCCAACAGCACGCGTGAGTTGCTGCTTTTCTTCTCCTGCCACGGCACGGCGAGCGGGTTATTCGCCATCGCCGGGCGCCTGCTGCTGCCGGCAAAGTACCGCACGCCGCGCGCCGCCGTGCTCGCCCTGCTTTTCAGCTTTGCATTTTTTATTCCCCTGGTCGGGCTGGCGGGCATCCTTCTGTCTATCGTCGTGACGCTGATTTCTCCGCGAATCAGCCCCCCGCAGCCGTTCGCCGAACTCAAATCCCCGGAGTATGTGGTTTCGATGCGCAACGTTGAACCGAGCATCCGCTTCGCCGGACTGCGCCAGCTGCTGCTCGACAGCGGCGCCCCCTCGGAAATACGGCTCAAGGCGCTCATCGTGTTGCAAAACATGCCGGGACGGGTTGCCGGCCCGATGCTGCGAAAACTGCTGGGCGACCCCGCCGACGATATCCGGCTTGTGGCCTATGGCATGCTGGATGCGCAGGAGAAACGCATCAACACCGCGATCCAGACAGAACTGGATACCCTTGGCCAGGGCGCAGATCCGGTGATGCGGCAAAAATCCTTGCGTCATATCGCCGAACTCCATTGGGAACTCGTCTACTCCGGGCTGGTGCAGGGGGACGTGCGTGCCCACGCCGTAAGCGAAGGCCTGCGCCACCTTGAACTCGCGCAGCACAATGCCACCGACGATGCCGGAATGTGGTTCCTGCGCGGCCGCCTGCTGATGGCCCGGAACGACAGCGCCGCAGCAAGAGGCGCCTTTGAGCATTCACTCTCCTGTGGCATGCAGTCGGCGCGGGTGTTGCCCTACCTGGCGGAGATCGCTTTTCTGCAACGCGACTTCGCCGCAGTGCGACAGCTGCTTGGTGCAGTCGCCCAGCAGCAAACGACGCCGCTGACCGCGCCGGTGATGCGTTTCTGGAACGGCACGCAGGCAAACTAGCCATGGCGCCCTCCAACCCGCCCAAGGCCCGATCCGCCGACGTCGCGCTGCTGCTCGAGGGCACCTACCCCTACGTCGCCGGCGGCGTGTCATCCTGGGTGCACCAGATAATCCGCGGCTTCCCCGACATTCGCTACGCGGTGATATTTGTTGGCAGCCGCCGCAAGGATTATGGCGAGATGAAATATGAATTCCCGCCCAACGTGGTTCATTTCGAAGACCATTACCTGCACGAAAAAGGCATCGCCCCGCCTGTGGAGGCGGTTCCGGGGGATGCGGACATATTCGAACAGGTCGACCGCTTGCACGAATATTTCCGCTCGCCGCGCAATCACGCCGGGGACGCCGGCCTGCTGAGCGAACTTGGCAGGGAACTCGGTGGCCGCCTCGGGCACGCCCAGTTCCTCTACAGCGAAGCAGCCTGGCAGTATGTCCGGCGCCAATACCAGCGCTACTGCACCGATCCATCCTTTGTGGATTATTTCTGGACTGTGCGCACCATGCATGCGCCGATCTGGGTGCTGGCGGACATCTGCGAAAACCTGCTCCCGGTGCGGGCCTACCATACCGTGTCAACCGGTTACGCCGGCTTTCTGGGCGCCTTGTTGAAACACAAGACCGGCCGGCCGCTCATCCTGTCCGAGCACGGCATCTATACCAAGGAAAGAAAAATAGACTTGTTTTCGGCGCAATGGATCGCCGATACACGGAATATTTTCCAGCGCGACACGACAGAGTTGAGCTACTTCCAGCAGATGTGGATACGCTTTTTCGAGGCGCTGGGAAGGTCCTGCTATGACGCCGCCGACCAGATCACCGCGCTCTACGAAACCAACCGCCAACGCCAGATCAGCGACGGTGCCACACCGGAAAAAACCCGCAACATTCCCAACGGCATCGACGTGCCGCGTTTCGCTGCGCTGCGTGCCGCCCGGCCGGCGACGCCCCCTCCGGTGCTATGCCTCATCGGACGCGTCGTCCCGATCAAGGACGTCAAAACCTTTGTGCGCGCCATGCGTACCGTCATCAACCAGATACCCGAGGCCGAAGGATGGATTGCCGGGCCGGAAGATGAAGATCCGGACTACGCGGCTGAGTGCCATGCCCTCGCCGTCAATCTTGGTCTGGGTGAAAAGGTCAAATTTCTAGGCTTTCAGAAACTGACAGAACTGCTGCCAAAAATCGGACTGGTCGTGCTCTCTTCGATCAGCGAGGCGCTGCCGCTGGTGCTTCTCGAAGGCTACGCTGCGGGAGTGCCGGCGGTATCGACGGACGTCGGTTCGTGCCGCCAGCTGATTTACGGCCTTGATGAGGCGGACAAGGCCCTCGGCGCATCCGGCCGCGTCGTCGGCATTGCCGACCCGCAAGCCCTGGCCAAGGCCGCCATCGGACTGCTGGAACCCTCCGCCTGGAACGCCGCCTCGGCCGCCGGCATCCGGCGTGTTGAAACCTGCTACGCGCAAGACCGCATGTTCGCCAGCTATCGCGAAGTTTACGACCTTGCGCTCAGCACTGATCGTCTGGTGCCACCATCGGGACAAGGGCGGGGAAAATGCCCGGTCGCGTGAAAGTGCAATCATGGCCGGCATAGGCTTCGAACTGCGCAAACTGCTGCGCCGTGACAGCTACAGCGGTCTGCTGCAGGCCTACGCTTACGCCGGCATCATCAGTTCCGGGCCCTGGGTGCTGTCGATCATCGGCATCCTGCTCATCGGCCTGCTGTCCGTCGCGGTGGTGGTGCCGCAATACCTGATCGTGCAGTTTCAGATCAGCGTCACCTACCTGATGGTCAGTTCGCTCGTGCTTACAGGCGCCTTGCAGCTGGGATTCACACGTTTTATCGCCGACCGCCTGTACGAGAAAAAAAACGCCATCGTCATGCCCAACTTCAACGGCCTGCTGCTGGTCGTGCTGCTGACCAGCGGGAGCCTCGGCACCGCGGCGGTTATTTTCCTCTTCCCCAACGAGCACGACCTCTACCGGGTGCTGATGCTCGCCGGTTTCGTCATCATGTGCTGCATCTGGGTTACGACCATATTCCTGTCCGGAATGAAACAGTACACGTCCATCGTCGCGCTATTTGCGCTGGGCTACTCGATCACCGTGATCGCCGCCTGGGCGCTGCGCCCGCTGGGCATGGAAGGCCTGCTGCTGGGCTTTGTCATCGGCCACTTCGTCCTGCTTACCGGGATGATCATCATGGTGCTGCGCGACCACCCGTCGGACGCGCTCATCGCGTTTGATTTTCTCAAACCAGGCGCCATGTACCCGTCGCTGCTGATCACCGGATTTCTCTACAACGCCGGCGTGTGGGCGGACAAGGTGCTTTTCTGGCTGCATCCGGGCACCGGCCAGGACGTGATCGGGCCACTGCGTGCGTCGCTCATCTATGACGTGCCGGTTTACCTCGCCTACCTGTCGATCATCCCGGGAATGGCGGTATTCCTGGTGCGCATAGAAACCGACTTCGTGGAATATTTCGACAAATTCTATGACGCCGTGAGGGAAGGCGGTTCGCTTGACTACATCGAACGCATGCGCGACGAAATGGTGTTTTCCATCCGCCACGGCCTGTACGAGATCATAAAAATCCAGTCCATCGCCGCGCTGATCGTATTTGTCGCCGGCCCGGCCCTGCTCGACCTGCTTGGGATTTCACGTCTTTACCTTTCCCTGCTCTACATTGATGTCGTCGCGGCAGGGCTCCAGGTTGTGCTTTTGGGTGTGCTGAACATTTTCTTTTACCTCGACAAGCGCGTCACCGTCGCGTTCGTGACCGCGCTGTTCCTGATCCTGAACATCGGCCTCACGGCGATAAGCCTTGAGCTCGGGGCCCTCTTTTATGGCTACGGATTCGCCGTGGCACTGCTGATCACCCTGCTGGTGGCGATGCACCTGCTTGAGAAAAAACTCGGCAACCTCGAGTACGAAACCTTCATGCTGCAGTAGGCAACCGGCGGCAGGCGATCACTGCAAACGACCGGCTGGCGCGCGTTTTCAGGCATTCGTCTGGTGGCGCCAGCCCGCACGGTGTTCACGCCTGTAGAATTACAGCCGCATTCCGGGAAACGACCGCGACAATCGGGTGATAACCAATGGTGAGCAGGCATGTTTGAAGGATTCGAACGCAGGCGCGTCACGGTCAAAGACCGCGATATCAGCATCAACCTTGTCGTTGGTGGCAAGGGACCGGCCCTGCTGCTGCTGCACGGCTACCCGCAGACCCACGTCATATGGCGCAAGCTCGCTCCGCGTCTCGCAGAACGCTTTACCGTCGTCGCCACAGACTTGCGCGGCTATGGGGATTCTTCCAAACCGCCGGGCAGCGACGACCACGGCAATTATTCCAAGCGCGAAATGGCGCGCGACCAGGTGGAGGTGATGCGCGCACTGGGTCATGAGCGCTTTCACCTCGTCGGCCACGACCGCGGCGGCCGTGTCGCCCACCGCCTCGCCGCCGATCACCCGGACAGTGTCACCAAACTGGTGACGCTCGACATCGCGCCGACCAAGGCGATGTACGAGCAGACCACCATGGCCTTTGCGCGCGCCTACTACCACTGGTTTTTCCTGATCCAGCCCGCGCCCTATCCGGAATCCATGATCGGCGCCAATGTCGAGGCCTACCTGCACCATCACATGGGCCGCTTTGCCGGCCTTGCGCCTTTCATGCCCGACGCCTGGCCCGAGTACCTGCGCTGCAACTCGGATCCGGCGACCATCCACGCCAATTGCGAGGACTATCGCGCCGCAGCCTCAATCGACCTCGAACACGACGCCACCGACATCGCCGCGGGAAGAAAAGTGCAATGCCCGCTGCTGGCGCTGTGGGGCAGGCAAGGCGTGATCGAAAAGCAATTCCACGCGCTCGAGGACTGGCGTAAAGTCGCGACCGATGTGCGCGGCGGATCTATAGACAGCGGCCATTACATTCCCGAAGAGGCACCAGACGCGCTGTACGACGAACTGATTGCCTTCTTACCCAACTGAACTGAGAGACTGAACATGGCAAAACACACTATCGCCGTCATCGCCGGTGACGGCATCGGCAAGGAGGTCATGCCCGAGGGCGTGCGCGTGCTCGAGGCTGCCGCGACAAAATTCGGCATAGACCTCGCCTTCGATACGTTTGACTGGAGTTGCGACCACTACGACAAGGAAGGCTGGTGGATGCCGCCCGACTGGAAGGACATCATCGGCGGGCACGACTGCGTATTCTTCGGCGCCACCGGCTGGCCGGCCCGCGTACCCGACCACGTATCGCTATGGGATTCGCTCATCAAGTTCCGCCGCGAGTTCGACCAGTATGTGAACCTGCGGCCGGTGCGACTGATGCCCGGCATCAACTCCCCGCTGGCCGGTCGCAATCCCGGCGACATCGACTACTACGTGGTGCGCGAAAACACCGAAGGCGAGTACTCGTCCATCGGCGGCCGCCTGTTCGAGGACACCGACCGCGAAATGGCGGTGCAGCAGTCGACCTTCACGCGCAAGGGCACCGACCGCATCATGAAGTTCGCCTTCGAGCTGTCGATGAAACGCAAGAAACACCTCACGTCCGCCACCAAGTCGAACGGCATCTCGATCACCATGCCCTACTGGGACGAGCGCTTCGCAAACATGGGCAAGCAATACCCGGCGGTGAAGACCGACCAGTACCACATCGACGGGCTGACCATCCAGATGGTGCTCAACCCGCAGCGCTTTGACGTCATCGTCGCCTCCAACCTGTTCGGCGACATCATCTCCGACCTGGGCCCGGCCACCACCGGCACCATCGGCATCGCCCCCTCGGGCAACATCAACCCGGAGCGCGCCTTCCCGTCTCTGTTCGAGCCGGTGCACGGCTCGGCACCGGACATCGCGGGCCGCGCGATCGCCAACCCCATCGGCCAGATCTGGTCGGGCGCGATGCTGCTCGCGCACCTCGGTTACCCCGGGGCCCACGACGCCATACTCGCCGCCATCGAAAAAGTGCTGGATCCCAAATCCGGTGCGCCGCGCACCCCTGACATCGGCGGCAAGGCGGGCACTTCGGACCTGGGCAGGGCGGTGGCTGCGGCGCTCTAGCTGCTCAAGCCCCCATCACAGGGGGCACCCCTGCACCCGGGATTTGGCGCGGGAGCGACGACCGGTCCGTAAAAATCCGTATGTAGATTCCCGTGGCCCCAGGGTGCTGCTGCACAGCCCCGGCATGAAGGGGGGGTGTCAAACTCCGTCGTGACGCCCAAGTCATGTTTTGCGTCCCAAACCCCGAATTGGGGGGGCAATGCCATTCAGCCGGCGTGCTGCCAAGGACAGCACGCATGCAAATACATCATTTACAAAAATTAACGATTCTCTTCGAGATTACATTTAATAATACTTGCGGAAATTACATATAAAGTTTCGGCGTTAAAAAAACGATAACATCACCTCTCGCGCCAACACCAGAATCACCATGCGGGTCGGTACCTCCAAGGCTGGTGTCACAAGTCGGTAAAACAAGGTTCTAAACCACAAGGTCGTGCGAAGAAGGGTCAGGCGGAGGCCCGACACTCGTGATGATCAAAGTCAACGCGACAAATCGGAGGAAGTCAAAGCATGCTCAAAAAATTTAATATCACGCCAAGTGATGTCGCCTTTGTGCGTGAAGCCGGACGCCTGCTTGAGGGTTCTGTTGACAAGGTAGTGGAAGATTTTTACGTCTGGCTGGAGCCGCATCAGGAATATCAAGCTTTTTTTGGCGCCAACAGCAATATGCTCGATCGCGTCAAGAAATTGCAGGGGGTCCACTGGCGGACATTTTTTTCCGCCCAACTGGATGAGTCTTACTTCGCCTCGCGCCGGCACATCGGCGCGGTGCATGCCCACATCAACCTGCCCAACGATATTTACTACGCGGGCATGTGTGTTTCGCTGCAATCAATCCTGCGCCATTTGAGGGCGTTGACGCCACAGCCTGCAGATCTCGAAAAACTCGAGACGGCGGTGACCAAGCTTGTGTTCTTTGACACATTCCTTGTCTCTGATGAGATTTCACGCATCCAGAGCGAGAAGCTGCTTCTTAGCAACCATGCGATGCAGGCGCTATCAACGCCTGTGCTGCCTATATGGGATGGCGTGCTGTTGCTGCCTCTGGTGGGCGTGGTTGACTCCGCGCGCTCACACGAGATCATGAACAAGACGCTGACCAAGATCGGTGAGACCGGCGCGCGCATGTTTGTACTGGATATCAGCGGGGTCTCCGTGGTCGATACGGCCGTGGCGAACCAACTGATCCGTGTAGCCAAGGCCACCCACCTCATGGGCTGCCAGTCGATCATCTCGGGTATTTCGCCGGCCATCGCGCGCACGCTGGTCGAGCTTGGCACCGAGCTGGGTGATATCAAGACCATGGCAACGCTGCGCGATGCGCTTGAGTTCGCCATGAAGGAGATCGCCGGCGGCAGGGTGCGCAGCGGCTCAGATAACGCCTAGCAACCTGCGCGTCTGCGGCGGCTCTGTGCCTATTCGCCTCGACGAACCGGCGACTTCGAATCTGGTGAATGGTTGCCTTGTGGTGACTGTTCCGATCGAAATTGCCGACAAGCTGCCAGCCCTGCAGGCACAAGTGCTTGAGCGGGTCCGGGCCGGCGGCTTGCGTGCGGTCGTTCTCGAGCTCTCGGCGGTGCAAATCATGGACCGTATTGAGTTTGCGGGGCTGCGCGATCTGGCGAAGATGCTGCGTTTGCTCGGGGCAAGGACGGTGTTCGTGGGCTTGCGCCCCGGGATTGTCGCTTGGATGCTCGCAAATGACGTCGATGTGGCCGATCTCGAGATCAGGCGGCATTTGGAAGATGCGCTTCGTCTGTTTGCTGCGACACCAAGGCGCGGGGGCGGAGGGTGAGTTCGGACTACCAGGACTCGGCCGCCTATCTGGTAAGCAACGAAGCGGACGTGTCTCGAATGGTGGTGCAGGTGGCCTCGCTGCCTATGCTCTGTGATGCAACCCAGATCGATCGATCCCTCATCATAACCATTGTTTCCGAGCTGTCTTCCAATATCGTGAAGTACGCGCACCGCGGTGCGATCCGGTTATGCCGTCGCGAGGGGTATGGGAGCGTGGACATCGATATCTTCGCGACAGACGAAGGGCCTGGCATTGCGGATATTAATCGCGCCATGGCTGATCATTTCAGCACGGGCGGCTCGCTTGGCCTGGGCTTGCCCGGCGTGCAGCGGATGGCCGATCATCTGTGGATGCATTCGTCTGCGTCAAGCGGCACACAGATTTGCGCACGAAAGCGGATTGTCGGTAAAAGGTTGCGTTCGGAGATCGCGCAGCCGCCGGCGGCTTTCGCCACCGGCATGGCGCCGCCGCCCGCAGCAAAGCTAGGTGAGAGCGCGCCGCTTCCGTGGCAGACGGGCATAGGCTTGCGGCCCTGCCCCGGCTTTGTCGTTTCGGGCGACCGCGCCCTCTGCCTGCCCTGCGAAGGGGGCGTGTTGTTCGGGATCGTCGACGTATCCGGACACGGGCCTCGCGCCGACGTACTGGCCGAGCGACTGGACACGCTTTTTATGACGACGGGTAATGCTGATATCGCGCGTTTGATGAGCGGCTTCTCCGGGACGCTCACAGGCACGCTTGGCGCGGCGGCGGGTTTGGTCTACGTCGACAGTACAGACGGCTCGTTCGCTTATCTGGGCGTGGGCAATACACGCGTTGCGCAGCTTGGCTCGACAAAATGGCGGGGGGTTTCGCGTGACGGCGTGCTCGGGACGCGCAACATCCGTTTTTTGCCGCAGACCGGCCGCCTGCGGCCCGATGATCTTTTGCTGTTGTGGACTGATGGCATCCCCGAGGAAGGCTGTGTTGCGCTCGCGCAGTCCATGTTCTTCTGTCCAGCCGGTTACATCGCCGATGCGATTGTCGACTCGCTCGCCAAGTCTTACGACGATGCCGCGTGCCTTGTGGTGCGGTGGCTCGGATGATCGAGCTCGGTTCCATCCCACTGACGCAAACCCGGGCCGTGTTCGACCTGCGCCGCCGCGCCTTTGACCTGGTGGTTGCGCTCGGCGGAAAGGAGAGCCTGGCCGGGCAGTTTGCGTGCGAAGTTTCTGATGTCGGCCGCTGGTTTGCACAAAGCGCGCGTGAATCGCTTGCACAGTTCCGGATTGAAAGCGGCGTGTTTGAGGCGGGACTGGTGCTTGAGTTCGCCGGTGCGCAGATGGGCGCTGCCGCCCTAACGGGGGCGGGGGCGGGGGCGGCGCCAGTGCCATCGCGCGTTGTCGTTGCGACAGACCGATCAGGGAAGGCAAGCGCCACGTTGCGCTGCCCGGTGCCCCCGTCACAGTGGCAGCCCGAGCAACTTGACGCCTTACGCGGGGTGATCGCAGAACAGTCCCGGGAACAGTTAATCGACAGCCTTCGCCTGAAGAATGCCGCGCTTGCTGAGGCCTCGGCGAGTGCTACGGCCGCAGCGCAGGCGAAGGGCGCGTTTGTTGCCAATATGAGTCATGAGATCCGCACACCGATGAACGCCATCATCGGCCTGTCGAGGCTGTGCCTGCAAACACAGCTGACCACCAGCCAGCGCGAATACGTGGCGGGCGTCAGCCAGTCGGCACAGGGCCTGTTGGCGATCATCAATGACATCCTGGATTTTTCCAAGCTGGACGCCGGCAAGCTGGTGCTGGACGAAGCGCGCTTCGAATTGCGCAGCAGCCTTGAAACGCTTGACACTGTCGCCGGATATCTGGCGCGTGAAAAGCAGCTGCGGTTTGATATTGTCGTGGCGCCCGATGTGCCGAGGTTTCTGGCGGGCGATGCATTGCGCCTGGGGCAGGTGTTGCTTAACCTGACCGGCAACGCGGTGAAGTTCACAAACTCGGGGGCGATCAGCGTGATGGTGGCGCTCGAGGAGGCGGGGCCGCAATACATTGAGCTGGAGTTTCAGGTGCGTGACAGCGGCATCGGCATGACCGCCGGGCAGATAAAGGGTTTGTTTGAGGCCTTCAGTCAGGTGGACACGTCGAGCGCGCGCAAATACGGCGGTACGGGCCTGGGGTTGGCGATTTGCAAGCAACTGGCCGGGTTGATGGGGGGGCGTATCTGGGTCCAAAGCGCGGTCGGTGCAGGCAGCTGCTTTTTCTTCACCGCACGGTTCGGGCGCGTCCAAGCCGGCGAGGCGCTTGCCTTGGCGCAAACGGACATTGGCACTGACACTGGCACTGACGCCGACGCCGGCGCGGGCCCCGACTCTGGCGAGGCGGCCGCGGCGCAGGCCCGGCTTAATGGTGTGCGCATTCTGGTGGCCGAGGATAATGCCTTCAACCAGATGTTGGTCAAAGGGCTGCTCGAGCCCTGCGGTGCTGTGATGTGCTTTTGCGATAATGGGCGCGAAGCGCTTGAGGCGCTGGCAAAGGACCGCTTTGATCTGGTGCTGATGGATGTGCAGATGCCGCTGTTGGACGGGTACGAAGCTACGCGCAGGATCAGGGCGACGCCGGCGCTGGCTGGGCAGCGCGTCATCGCCATGACCGCCAATGTCATGGCCGAGGATCGCGCCCGGTGCCTGGAGGCCGGCATGGATGACTTTACCGCCAAGCCGATTGACGCTGATGAGTTCTATCTGACTCTGGCCAAATGGCTGCCGGCGGCAAAGGGCGTGCAGCCCGCGGTCACAGCCGCAGTTGCGCTGGACGCGCCCCCGGTCGACCTGGCCGTGCTGGGCAAACTGTTAAAAAATGACCCGGCGAAGGTGGCGAAGTTTGTCCGCCGGTTCGTTCAGACCGTGCGCGATGATCTTGTGCAGATCGAGACCTGGCGCGTGGCGCGCGATCTGCCCGCGCTGCAGGCCCTCGGCCACAAGCATAAATCGGCGGCCACTTCGGTTGGTGCCCCGCACTTTGCCACACTGTGCCAGGAGTTGGAGGGCGCGGCCAAGGCCGGAGATTGGCCGCAGGCTGAGGCGCTCCTGATGCAGATGCCACCATCGCTAGAGCGCATTGCGCTGCAGGTGGGACCCGAAACCGGTTGAGGGCACGCGCGGGCCTGGTGTTGTCTTGGTCACGCTGCGCAAGCGGCACGTTAATGCACTTGAGGTTGACGCTTTGAGAACGGACCAATTCCGTGCCTGTCGCCCCCTGCAATGCTGGCCCTGCCAAACGCGAAGAGGGCCGGGGATCGGATTGACACTGACAAGTTGTGCGGTTGGCAGTCGTCTGCCCTTACCCTTGCATCAGCACCTGCACCATGCGCCGGATAGCCTGTTCCTCCGATTCGCCGATCGAGGTGAACTCCAACCCCACTAAATGGGATGTTTTCTCCTGGCGGATGCTTTTCACCTTGGCATAGACTCCCTGGGCTTGCATGCCTATCAGCGGCAAATCGAGTCCAAGGACGATATCGGAATGCGTAATGATTTCGTCTTGGATCTCCACGAGCATGCCCTGGTAACCCAGGTCGCGCACCACGCCATTCCGGCTGTTCGGGAGAACGATCTTGTTGGCCATTAGCCGATAGTCAAAGGGCAAATTGACCGCGACGCGCGGGCTCTTGCGCTTGTTCTTGTCGGGGACATTGAGGCCGAGCGAAGGAATCGACAAGACTTCGCGCAGCCGCACGGCATCTTTTTTTCCCTTTACCTGCACGTCCATAGGCTCGGATGTTTCAAGCCAGCGCGCGCAAAGATCGTAGGTCGCCTCGCTTACAAGCACCTGTCCGCGCAGGCTGAATGACTCGATTCGCGAGGCAAGGCTGACTTCCTGCCCGATGACAGTGAATTCGGAATGCAGGCTGGAGCCGAGCCGGCCAGCCGCGACACGACCCGTGTGGATGCCAATGCCCATGTAAAGCGGTGCGAGGCCGATGGCCGAATTCTCGCGGTTGAATTCATCCATCGCGCTCTGCATTTGCACCGCACATGTCACTGCGCTGAGCGCGTCTTTCTCGCCATGTTCTTCGATGCCGAACAGGACCATCACCGAATCGCCGATGAATTTGTCGATCATCCCGCCGTTACTCACCGCGATTTCGCACATGCGACAGAGGTGCCTGTTGAGAACGTCGAACACTTCGCACGCCGGAATCAGCTCCGAAAACGCGGTAAACCCGCGCAGGTCCGTAAGCAAAATCGTGACCGTTCGGTTTGGGTCGCGCGCGCTTGTGCGCGGCGCAGCGGTGACCGGAGGCGGAATCAATGCATGAATACTGGCCGCATCTTCAGCGCTGACTCTCACGCCGGTCATGCTGGCGATGGAGTCCTGCAACAATCGAACTGCGTCGGGGGAGAGGGACATTATCGGGTTTGCCTGTGGTGCCTGACAACCGGGTGCGACTTTGCAAAGCGGGTTTCAGTCGCTTTCGCGGTCTGAACCGACAGGGCTCTTGCAATCTTTGCACACGGGACTATTAATCTCTTCCCGAAACATTACATCGGGGGGGTACGGGCGTTCTGCCAGCGGTCCACGGGCTCATAGCATCGTTGTTCCATTTGGTTGCATATTCGCGTCACCCGCCTCGCCTGCCTGATTGATTGTTGCGGCCGAGGCAACCACGCACCCGATGAGATGCAAACACGCCAGTGCCGGCGTCGTAAAGACCGTCTTCATTTCCAATTCCCCGCAGCCTAGCGTTTGAGTGCTGTCGAAACGCGCGCATAACTGGAATGTGCCTCGCGAATTTTGCTCCGCATTAAACCCGCAGTAAGAATAACGCGGCGTGCGTCTTGGATGGTTAAGATTTGTAAAGCATGCACAGATCAAACACTGAAAATGCTAACGTCTGTTTCGCCACCCCGCTAGTGGATTCGACCGCAGGAATTTACTGACATGCGTCATCCGGGCGACAGCCTCTGATTGTTTGCAACCCCCGCGGGGTTTCATGGCGCGCGACAGCAATTGAATTCAACCCGCTTCAATCTTGATTAATTTACCGAGGAGGACGCACATAATGAAAAGCACAGCCACGATACTTTCATGCATTGCGTTAGGGCTTTATACCGCCGGCGCCGGCGCCGCAGCGAATGTAAAAGACCCGTACGGTGCATGGGCTAATGTTTGCTCAGCGGGCCAAATGATGGTTGTGTCCGACGGAAGCTGCGTCAGCGCATGCCCCAGAGGCACCAATCTTGCAGTGGGACCAATATGGCCAAACCGCGGCGGTAGTTCTTGCATTGACCCACTCAATCCCCCGCCTCCAAGGCCAGCCGCCACGAATGCAAGTTCGCCGGACCCGGCACTCAGCAAAGCGAAAAGTCAGTTGGTGAATTGCCTTGCCGCACAAACCGCGACTACCCAGGTTGCCGCGTGTCTCCGAGGGCTAGGCTGGTAAGACAAGCACTTGGCGGCAGGCGGAAAACAAGCGCTTCAAACCCTTTAGTCCTGCCCCAAGATCATTAACCCACGAATTCTAGAAAGAAACCATGAAACCAACACTTATTCTGTCTTGCATACTGGCTTTCGCCTTGACCCTCACTTCCTCTTTCTCATTCGCTCACCCGAACGTTGTCTTTAAAAATGACACGTCACACGAAGCGAAGGTGACTATCCAAATGGCCGGTTGTATGAAAGACGAAATAACGGTCGCCGCAGGCAAAGAGGGCGCAGTACTAGCAAAGAGGGGCGACTGTTTGATAACAGGCATAACGGTTCCCGGTGCTGTCGCGTACACGAATCGGGGAACCAGTTACCATACTTTTGGTTTGGTCATGAACCCGACTACGGGGAAAGAGGAGGTAGTCCGTTACGAGAACGGCAAGCCGGTTTTCCTGAATCCGGCACCGGCTCCGGCAACGAGCAAGGCTACTCCGACGTCGGCAAAAACGGCCACGACGAGCCCCCCTCCGAGTAACCAGAACGTAGCCGCCCCGCTTGGCACCAGTAATCAGGGAACAACAACCACTGCGTCATCCGACGTTAAACAGCAATTGATGAAGTGCCTCGGCAACAAGGCCGTGCCCGAGGGCAAAGAGGGCCTCTATCAATGTCTTAGCGCAGCCGGGTGGAGACAATAAATTAATGGGCTGGCAAGGGAGCGCGCTTCAAACACCGATAAGCGCTTACTTGCCTGCCTGAAGTAACAGCGCCCTGATTCGGGCGCAAAACTTTTTGCGGATAAGACGCCTTGGGGTTCGACGACATAAATCCCCTTCCCCTCGGAAAGCAAGAGGCTTTTGACGCTACCTTTCAACGATATCCTTGCAGGTCGTCTTTCGCTCAAACTCCCGACAATTCACTCATGCTTTTGCTAAGGTTATGTTTGCTGCCTGACATCAGACATGCCTTGCAAAAAAAGTCTTACAACTAGCTCATTCACACTGTTTGTGGCGCGAATCAGCGTCAATCCTCAACCCATAAAGGTAGAAAAATGAATTCTAAAAAAGCGAATGTCGCCCTCAAACTCTGCATTTTTTGTCTGGCACTCACCCCTCTAGCCAGCTTTCTGGCGCATGCTCAAGCGCAACCCGCCCAACCCGCCCCGCTCACTGCGCAGGCGTATGCGGATGGTGTGGAGCGATTGGAACGTCGGCTAAAAATTATTGCAATCGCACAAGCCATGCATGCTAGCTGCCTTTATGGGGTTGCCTCCAACCAGGCGTATTTTGTTAATACGGCAACGGTACGGCCAGCCACAGGGCAGGTGAGCGCACATGCAACTGCCGTTAAAGCGTGTAACGACGCATTGACGACTAGTGTTACAGCTAAGTAATAAGGCGTTCGGACGTTAGTAGAATAGATTCATCTGATTGGCTTCAATGGTCTAAATGGCACTGAAAGATCCCTCTGTTGCTACTGAAGTCAACCAGACAGATTTAGAGTTACGTCGTCCCCTATCTGGTTGAACCGGTTCTGTGTTGGCAAGTGTTGAAGTCCGCTGTGTAGCCAAGTCACCCAGGCTTGCACGTACCGCCGGAGCCGACGCGAGTCGGCTCCTTTCCCTTGAAGACGGTGGGCGACTTCACTCGGCCGGGTGAGGCTTTGTGCAGTTACAGACACCCGAACGATGACCGCAACAGGCAAGCCACTCAAACCCCGGGAAGCCCGTCGCTGCGGCGCGGCCTTGTAACAACAGCGCGCGGCAGCCGCCCAATTCAGTGCAGCACGCTCACCGCCATTTGCAACGGCCAGGGATAGGTCCCGGGCGCTGCATCGGTGCGAATGCCGAACCGAAAGCTCAGTTCCTGCAGCTGGTTTTGCGCCAGCATGCCCGACCGGACGATACTGCCACCGGCAGCACCAAGGTGCACCGGCGCACCGATGCCGCTTACCTCGACCGAATCAAAAAGCGGACCCAGGGGTTGAAAACGCATCACATAGCCGGCAGGGCTGATGGTGGTGACAGAAAAGCGCATCGCCGAGGGAACCTCGATATAACCACGCGCCACATCGGACTGCGTGATCACCACCTGCGTCGCGGCGACACCGGTATTGAGTGTCGCCTCACCGAGGACCACCATCGACACCGCCATGGTCGCCCCGGTCTGTGCCGCCTGCACCAGAGAAGGCATGGCTGCCAGGGGCGCCAGACCGACGGCGACGGCCAGTGCGTAAGCGGCAAGCCTGCGCTGCACGGTGAGGCCACTGTCGACCTGCTGCCGGCTGGCGTGGCCCGCGGCGATCAACTCCTCCCCGATCATTCGTCCCGTTTCGATCTGGCGGCGCAGCGCAGCCTCGAGTTGGCCGCGCGTGATTTCGCCCCTGGCGACAAGAAGATTTCCCAGCGCGTGCCGGCCCGATTCGGGTCGCACCGTCGATTGGCGCAGCGAGAATTCCAGCACCACGTCTTTTTCATGCGGCGTCAGCGCAGCCTTGTCGGCAAGAATTTCTCCCAGAGCGCGGTGTTCGCGCCGCCGCTCTGCCAGCGCCTGCTCAAGTTGCGTCGCGGTGATGTGCCCGGCGGCGCGTAACAAGTCGCCGAGCCGCTGGCGTTCCCCCGGAAGCAGCGCAAGAACGCTGTCCAACCGGTCCAGGTACTCCTCGATATCAAGACGCGCGAGCAATTCGACCGGCAGCACGACGCCCAACTCGGACAATACGGCTGCGACGGTCTTGACGTCAGGTTTCATCCGGGGGCAAATTCATCAGCTGCTTTTCGACTGTGTTCAGGCGAATGCCCGATCCGGATTGGATACTCCCATCGGGAGCGGCCTAGGGTCTGTGCGCCAGCCGACGCAATAGGCAAAATCGGCACAACAGCCTTAATCGGGACATCACGCCGCACCGCAGGGGCGACAGCGTTTGCGCACGACTCCATAAAGATCCGTCCGGCGGGTGGCGACGCAAGCACAAATGACTGGAAACGACCGCCTGGCGCGGCTTTCCAGCCGATCGAAGCGCAGAAGCGAAGGGCGTGCGCCGGCTTAAGCGGTGCCGCCCACCGTCAGTCCGTCGATGCGCAGCGTAGGCTGGCCGACCCCCACCGGCACGCTCTGGCCTTCCTTGCCGCAGGTGCCCACGCCCGAATCGAGTTCCATGTCGTTGCCAATCATGGAAACGAGCTTGAGCGCCTCGGGTCCGTTGCCGATCAGCGTCGCACCCTTGACCGGATAAGTGACCTTGCCGTTTTCTATCATGTAGGCCTCGGCCGCCGAGAACACGAACTTGCCGCTGGTGATGTCGACCTGGCCGCCACCGAAGTTAACGGCGTACAAACCGTGCTTCACCGACTTGATGATTTCCGACGGATCCTTGTCGCCGTTTAGCATGTAGGTATTGGTCATGCGCGGCATGGTGACGTGCGCAAACGATTCGCGCCTGCCGTTGCCGGTGACCGGCACGCCCATCAGGCGCGCATTGAGGCTGTCCTGCATGTAGCCCTTGAGGATGCCGTCCTCGATCAGGACGGTGCGCTGCGTCGGGTTACCCTCGTCGTCAATGTTGAGCGAACCGCGCCGGCCCTCGATGGTGCCATCGTCGACAACCGTCACGCCCTTGGCGGCGACGCGCTTGCCCACCCGCCCCGAAAATGCCGAGCTGCCCTTGCGGTTGAAGTCGCCCTCAAGCCCGTGGCCTATGGCTTCGTGCAGCAATATTCCCGGCCAGCCCGGCCCGAGCACCACCGTCATGGTACCAGCGGGCGCCGCGCGCGAATCGAGATTGACCAGGGCCTGATCGACCGCACGCTGGGCGTAGTCCTTGATGCGCGCGTCGGTGAAGTAAGCATAGTCGCTGCGCCCGCCCCCGCCCGAACTGCCGGACTCGCGCCGGCCGCTCTGCTCGGCAATCACCTGCACCGACAGGCGCACCAGGGGGCGCACGTCCGCGGCCATCACGCCGTCAGAACGTGCCACCAGCACGACCTCGTATTCAGAGGCGAGCGTTGCCATGACTTGCGTTACACGCTTGTCGAGCGAGCGCGCGTATTGCTCCAGCCGTTCGAGCAGTTTGACCTTTTCCGTATCGGGCAGCGATACCAGCGGGTCGTCCTGCCCATAGAGCACACGCTGCTGCATCGCACCGTTGCGTCCGAGCGAGGGGAGCGTGCCCTGCTGGCCGGCGGCGCCGATGGCACGCGTGACCGCCGCAGCGTCATTGAGCGCCGGCAGGCTGATTTCATCGGAATAGGCAAAAGCGGTTTTTTCGCCGGAGACCGCGCGAACGCCCACGCCCTGGTCGATATTGAAACTGCCCGACTTGACGATGCCCTCTTCGAGGCTCCAGGCCTCGCTGCGCGAATACTGGAAATACAGATCGGCGTAATCGACCTGGTGCGACATCAGTTTGCCAAAAACCTTGGACAACTGGTCGGGGTGCAGGTCGTAGGGCGCGAGCAGGCGCGACTGGGCGGTGTGGAACAGGGCGTCGGAAGCGTTCATGTAATTCACAAGTGGGGGCGAAACTCGATTTTACACCTCCCCCGCCGAGCCCCCCTGCCATTGAGAACAGCCCGAAAACCAAATAGCCCTCAGAAAATTGCGGGGTATTGCAATTTTCTATGTGTGCATATAAAGTTCGTGCATATACACGGTTGCGCGCACCACCCCCTATTTCGTTCCCAATGCGCTCCCATCGCGTCAACCTTGCCCCGGCACCCCCGCTTCGCCCTCCCCACATGACCGCAAACCCGCGTACCGATTCCGTGCAAAGCCTCGCCGGCTGCACCTGCGCGCGCCTGCGCAAGCTGACGCGCCGTGTTTCGCAACGCTATGACCAGTCGCTCGCACCGGTGGGGCTGCGCGTGACGCAGTACTCGCTGCTTTCCAACCTGGCGCAAAACGAGGGTGTGACCATCACCTCGCTCGCACGCACGCTGGGCATGGACCGCACGACGCTTGTTCGCAACCTCAAGCCCCTGGAACAATCGGGCTTTATCGCGCAGGGCGCCGGTCCGCGCGGTAATGAACGCGCCGTTTCACTCACCGCCGAGGGCCGCGCCGTGCTGCAACGCGCGCGACCGTTGTGGAGCCGCGCCGAAAAGGAAGTCCGTGCGGCGCTCGGCGCGGATACGATCAACCACCTGCACACCCTCATTGACCAGTCGATCGCGCGACTCAAGGATCAGGAAGCCCAATGAAAAACCTCGGAAAAAAAGCCTGGATCATCATCATCTGCGCGGCGGCCATCACCACGCTGTCACTGGGCATCCGGCAGTCCTTCGGACTGTTCCTCAAACCGATCAGCCAGGACCTCGAAGTCGGCCGCCAGGTGTTCAGCTTCGCGATGGGTATCGCCACCCTGCTGCAGGGACTGGCGACACCGTTCTTCGGTGCGCTTGCCGATCGCTTCGGCACGATGCGCACGCTGCTGTTTGGCGCAGCGCTCTACGGCATCAGCCTTGCACTCGCCTCGTTTTCCGCCGGGCCGACGAGCCTGCAGCTCTCTTATGGCGTGCTGTTTGGCATCGCGCTGTCGGCAACGGCCTTCCCGGTGATGTTCGGCGCCATTGCGCGTGCGGTCAAGCCGGAAAATCGCACCATGGCCTTCGGCGTCGTCACCGCCGGCGGATCGATCGGGCAGTTCCTGTGCATCCCCTTCGCACAGGTGCTGCTGACCCAGTACGGCTGGCGCGAAGCGACACTGCTGCTCGCATTGATGTCGGCCATGATGCTGCCGCTGGCGTTCTTCGGCCTGCGCGAACCGCAATCGGGTCTTGCCAAGCCGGGCACGGGCCAGAGCCTGCGCGAAGCGCTGGTGGAGGCGCGCGGCCACAGCGGCTACTGGCTGCTGTGCGCGAGCTTTTTCGTGTGCGGCTTTCACATCTCGTTCGTCACCACCCACCTGCCCTCGTTTTTCGCCGACAAGGGCCTGCCAGGCGGCATTGCGGCGCAGGCCTTTGCGCTCATCGGGCTGTTCAACATATTCGGCTCGCAACTGTTTGGCTGGCTGGGCGGGCGCTATCGCAAGCGCTACCTGCTGACCATAATCTACGCCGCGCGCAGCGCCATTTTCCTTCCGCTGCTGTTCGTACCGATCACGCCCGGGGTCGCGCTCACGTTCTCGGCTGCCCTTGGTTTTCTGTGGCTGGGCACCGTGCCTCCGACGAGCGGTCTGGTTGCGCAGAT
>CAITSH010000434.1 GCA_903895005.1 uncultured Pseudomonadota bacterium | reverse complement strand
CTCGGTCGGTCCGTTACCCATGCCGTCGAACTTGAAACCCTCAAGGGTCTTGATGACTTGTTCTGGGTTGAAGGTGCCCGCCATTTCAACCGCATTCGCATACAACAGCGTCTGAACGTAGGCGGTGTGTGCAGCCTGAGATGGGGGCATTTTGTACACCGCACCAAAGGACTTCACAAAATTCTGTGAGGCCGCGTCGGTGAGCTGCCAATCCCAGTTGGCGGTTCCGAAAATGCCCTTGATTGCTTCGCCTGCGCCCTGCGCCATCAGCTCGGAGAACAGCGGAACCACGACTTCGAATCGCTTTCCGTTGACTTGCTTGTCGCGCAAGCCGAACTGCACGGCCTGCGTCAGCGAGTTGATCATGTCCTTGCCGTAATGGTTCAGGATCAGGACATCAGCGCCCGAGTTCAACACCGGGGTGATGTACTGCGAGAAATCGGCAGCGCCGAGTGGGGTCCGCACCGCATTCGCGGTTTTCCAGCCCACCGCTTCGGTCGATGCTTTCATCGACTCTTCCTGAGTCCAGCCCCAGGTGTAGTCGGCTGTCAGGTGATAAGCGCGGCGCTCTTTGCCGTATTCCTTCGCAAGGACCGGCCCGAGCGCTCTGCCGGACATGTAGGCGTTGAAAAAGTGGCGGAAGCCATAACGCTTCTTGTCTTTACCCGTCGTATCGTTCGAATGGGTCAGTGCGCACATATAAATCACGCCCATTTCCTGGGCCAGCGACTGCACGGCGATCGCTTCGGCGGAAGAAGAACCGCCGGTGTACATGATGACGCCGTCTTTTTCGATCATGCGCTTGGCAAGCGCGCGCGCCGCGTCGGCCTTGGTCTGGGTATCGCCCGTGACGTACTCAACTTTCTTGCCGAGAATGCCATTGCCCTTCAGAGCAAGTGGCTTCATGGTCTTGAGCATCCCGCCATCGCCTTCACCGTTGATGTGCTTGACGGCCAGCTCGTAGGCGCGCAGCTCATCGGCACCTTCGTCGGCGTAAGCTCCGGTTTGAGGTACGGTGAACCCAAATTTGACTGTTGCACTCTTGCCCGGGTCATTGCGGAAATCGTTAGCCCAGGCATTCTTCACGTAGAAGGAAGGGGCGACAGCGGAGGCGCTGAAGCCGGCCACTGATTTGAGGACCTTGCGGCGTGAATCGTTTTGCATAATGTCTCCGTCCAGACTGTGAGGCGATTTGTCGTGAAAAAAGTCAACAATCCGTGAGTCTCTACGTAAGCCCCAATGATTACAATCTTTTGGATATCGGGATTACCCTAAGTGGGCTTGTTTTTTGATTGTTTATCCTTCGCGAGGTTCGGATGATTCTGGCGGAAGCAACGACACACGGTCCGCTAGCGCCACAGCGCCCGGTCGACCCAGGCCGCCAATTTCAGGTTGCGGCAGCTCTGCAGTCGGCATTGCCGCCTCACTGTGTACTTTGGCGGGACGAAGACACGCGACCCTACGAGTGCGACGGGCTATCCATGTACCGCCAGCTGCCCATGGTGGTCGCCCTGCCCGAGACCGAACAGCACGTAATTCAGGTCTTGAAGATCTGCCGCGACCTCGCGGTACCCGTCGTCGCACGTGGCGCTGGAACGGGACTTTCGGGTGGGGCCATGCCCCATGCCGAAGGCGTTTTGCTGGGGATGGCCAAGTTCAACCGGATTACCCAGGTCGACCCGATCGCCCGAACGGCGACGGTACAGCCCGGCGTTCGTAATCTCGCCATCAGTGAGGCTGCGGCCCCCTTTGGACTCTACTACGCGCCTGACCCCTCGTCGCAGATTGCCTGCAGCATCGGCGGCAACATTGCCGAGAACTCGGGCGGTGTGCATTGTTTGAAGTATGGTTTGACCGTTCATAACGTGCTTCGGGCCCGCGTGGTGACAATTGATGGGGAGGTCATCGAACTCGGCGGACTGACCCCCGATGCACCAGGGCTCGACTTGCTGGCGCTCTATGTGGGCTCTGAGGGGATGCTGGGGGTGTTGACCGAAGCTACCGTCCGGCTGGTACCCAAGCCCAAGCTGGCCCGAGTCATCATGGCCTCATTCGCCACGGTCGAGGCCGCAGGGGATGCGGTGAATGCCGTGATTTCCGCTGGCATCATTCCCGCCGGCCTGGAAATGATCGATCGTAAGGGCGTTGCCATGGTCGAGCCCTTTGCTAAGGCGGGATACGACCTCGACGCGGCGGCCATTTTGCTCTGCGAATCCGATGGCACCCCCGAAGAAGTCGCCGAAGAAATCGCCCACATGCAGCAGGTCTTTGAGCAGGCCGGGGCGACGCGCTTTGCAGTGTCGCGCGATGAGTCCGAGCGCCTAAGGTTTTGGGCTGGCCGAAAGAACGCCTTCCCCGCTGCCGGCCGCGTTTCGCCCGATTACTACTGCATGGATGGAACGATCCCACGCAAACGCCTGAG
>CAITSH010000433.1 GCA_903895005.1 uncultured Pseudomonadota bacterium | reverse complement strand
CGATGTGATAGCGTTGATCATAGGTGAGATGCTTGTAGCGCATGGGATGCTCCTATCCGTCTTGGTAAACAGAAAGGTACACCCCGGGGCATCTCACCTTCCTCGAAAGCCCGGATGTTGCACTTCGAGGTTTAATTCGCAGGTACCGCCTTCAGCTTGAGTAGGGTGGGAAGCCCGACTGGCCGGCTTCCGCTTCCAGCAGCCTGAGCATGGCGTGCCACTCAAGCACGCCATAGGGGCGGCGTGCGCCCGGCTGGTACAGGTGTGCGGTCTTGGCGAGCACCGCATCGGAGGGGATGGTGAGGTCGGTGCCGGCGGCCATTGCGTCCACCTGGGTGCGGCAGGCGAGTTCCAGGTTGTAGAGCAGATTGAACGCCTCGCCGGCACTCGGGCCGCAGGTGAGCAAGCCGTGGTTGCGCAGGATCAGGGCGTTGTGCTGGCCAAGATGCACCACCAGGCGCTCGCGTTCCGCGAGGTCGATGGCCGGGCCTTCGTAGTCGTGATAACCAATGTGGTCGACAAAGCGGATGCCGGTCTGGCTCAGCGTCAGCAGTCCGCACTTCATCGCCGAAACCGCCATGCCGGCGCGGGTATGGGTGTGAATGACGCACTTCACGTCGGGGCGCGCCTCATGGATGCAGCCGTGTATGACATAGCCCGAGCGGTTGATGCCGTAGTCGGTGTCCTGCTTCCAGAGGATGTTGCCCGCAAGGTCGATCTTGACCAGGCTCGACGCGGTGATCTCCTTGTAGAGCAAGCCGTAAAGGTTGATCAGCAGGTGGTCGGTCCCCGGAATGCGCAGCGTGATGTGGTTATAAATCAGGTCCGTCATGTCGAAACGGTCGACCAGGCGGTAGCAGGCCGCCAGTTCCAGGCGCGCCTGCCACTCTTCGGTGCTGACCTGGTCTCGAACGGATTTGAATGTTGATGTGGCGTAGTTCATGGTGTGCGCAGACGAATGGCTGATAGGTATGCCGGCATTGTGCTGCTCTCCTGCATTAAGCGTCCAATCGCCTTTGAGGGGATGTCCATAAGACAGGCTAATGTCTGGGCATGTCCAGAACGGTTTTTTTGAGATGCGGGACGAAGTTATCCATGATGGCCGAGCGTGGTGCCGATCGCGCACGCACCAGCAGCGTCTTGAGTTCGATGCGCGGGCGCAGCGGCCGCGCCACCAGACCCGGGATCGGCATGGATTCGAGCAAATACGGTTCAACCAGGGCGATGCCGGCGCCGTAATAGGCGAGGGTCATGCCGGTCAGCGAAACGCTGATCTCGACGCTGATATGCGGGGCGATGCCCGCTTCGCTGAAGTAACGGTCGACGTAGCCGCGCAGCAGGTTTTGCGGCAGGTAGGTGATGATCGAGTACGACTCCAGTTCGTGCACATCCACTTCGCTGCGCTTGGCCAGGGGGTGGTCGTCGCGCATCACGCAGGAGACGCCGGTGCTCACCAGCACCTCGGTTTCGACCTCGGGATTCACCACCGGCTCGTAGGCCACGCCCAGCTCCACTTCGCGGCTGGCGACGCGTTCGACCACCTGCGGCGAAGTCATTGACTGCAGCGTTACCCGCGTGCCCGGGCGCTCGGTGATGAAGGTGGCGACCGCCTTGGCGAGGTAGCCGTTGGCGATGGGGAAGGATCCTGCGACCGACAGCGTGCCCAGGCGCCCGCCGGCGAGGTCTTGTACGAGGCGACCCACCGCATCGAGGCGGCCGTAAATGGCTGCGATATCGGGAAAAATCGCCACCGCTTCCGGTGTGGGCTGAAGGCGGCCGCCGGTGCGCGTGAACAGCTTGATTTTCATGCGCGCCTCGCAGTGCTTGAGTACCGAACTCACGGCAGGTTGGGAAACGTTGAGCAGGCGCGCCGCACCCGTGACCGAACCGGTTTGCATGATGGCGTGAAAGACTTCGAGATGGCGCAAATCCATCATGGCAGGGGATACCGATGCTGGGGAGGTGAGTTGTTAAGTCAGGCTTATGAAGT
>CAITSH010000432.1 GCA_903895005.1 uncultured Pseudomonadota bacterium | reverse complement strand
GCTAGAGACCGCTTTGGAGAGTTCTGCAGCGGAACTTCCCCTCGGAGCATTGATCGTGGCAAGGTGCCAGCGATCCACTCGACCGGCGAGCTTTCTCACCACTCCGGGGATGTCCTTGTCCTGCAACATGCCGAACACGGCAATGGTGACCGCAGCGAACCCCATATTCGAGAGATTGTCGGCCAAGACTGCGGCCGCATGCGGATTGTGTGCCACGTCAAGCACAACAGTCGGCTTGCCCGGGAGGACCTGAAACCGTCCTGGAAGTTCGACCAGAGCTAATCCGTTACGCACATCCTGCATGCCGACGGGAATCCGATCGCGAAGTGTGTCAAGAGCACATAGCGCGGCGCAAGCGTTCAAAATCTGATTGGCTCCGCGTAAAGCGGGATATGCAAGGCCTGCGCGCTTGCTTCCCCGGCCCCAAAATCCCCATTGCTGTTTGTCAGCCTGGTAACCAAAGTCCCGTCCGATCAATTGCAGGTCTGCTCCGATTTCGGCGGCATGATCCAGCACGGTCTGTGGCGGCATCGGATCCGCACACACTGCGGGCCGGCCAGCGCGGAATACATGCGCCTTTTCCCATCCGATTTTTTCGCGGCTATCACCAAGCCAATCCATGTGGTCCAGGTCGACGCTCGTCAGAATCGCACAATCCGCATCAAACAGGTTGACGGCATCAAGGCGTCCGCCCAGCCCGACCTCTAAAATAAGAACGTCCAATCGGCTCCGACTAAACAAGTCCCACGCAACCAGCGTCCCAAATTCGAAATAAGTCAGCGCGACCCCTTCCCTAACGCCTTCTACGGTTGCAAAGGATTCAGCGAGTGCAACATCAGAAACGTCCTCACCATTAACGCGAACACGCTCGTTGTATCGCAGAAGATGGGGGGAGGAGTAAAGACCTGTCCGATAACCCGCAGCAAGCAATATCGCTTCGAGCATTGCACAAGTCGAACCCTTGCCGTTGGTTCCGGCTACGGTGATCACCGGACAGCCCATCTCCGCCGAAAGCCGCCTCCTGACCTGGGCGACGCGATCGAGTCCAAGCTCGATCGTCTTGGGGTGCAGGCGCTCGACATAGGCGAGCCATCCGTGAAGATCTAGCTGTGGCATGGGGTTTCCGGGTTCACAAGTAAGTTCGCGCATCGGGCCAGGTGAATGCAGAAGCAAGTGTCCCGCGTGCGCACGGTGGCTCGGAACTCCTGATGCGACACTGATTGCACTCAGCTCCCGGAGGGAGGCTGACGCATCAGCATTGTGATCAAGCCTGCCAATTTGTCGCGCATCTGGCGACGATCTACGATCATGTCCACCGCGCCTTTTTCAAGTAAAAATTCGGCGCGCTGAAAACCCTCAGGAAGTTTTTCCCTCACTGTTTGTTCGATGACCCGCGGCCCGGCAAAACCGATCAGGGATTTTGGCTCCGCGATCACAACGTCCCCCAAGAACGCGAAGCTCGCCGAAACCCCACCCATGGTAGGGTCCGTCAACAAAGAGATGAACGGCAGTTTGCGATTCGAAAGCAGGGTGAGTGCGGCCGTGGTTTTTGCCATTTGCATCAGGGACAACAGCCCCTCCTGCATACGCGCCCCCCCGCTCGCGGCGACGCATACGAACGGCAAATTCTGATCCAGGCAAACGTGCACCCCGCGTACGAAACGCTCGCCCACGACCGACCCCATGGACCCACCCATGAAGTCAAACTCAAATGCGGCAACCACCAAAGGAATCGTCTTGATGGACCCCTGCATGACCACCAACGCGTCACTTTCGTTGGTTGAGCTTTGCGCCTCGCTCAACCGCTCGCTGTATTTGCGGCTGTCCTTGAAGCGAAGCGTATCCACCGATTCCACTTCGGCGCCGATTTCAAATCGCCCCTCGGGGTCAAGCAACATGTCAAGCCGCGCGCGTGCAGCAAGACGATTGTGATATCCGCATTTGGGACACACGCTGGAATTGCTGTCCAGATCAGTCGCATACAACACAGAGCTGCAAGACGGGCACTTGCTCCAGAGCCCTTCAGGAACGACTTTTTTAGCGCTGGTACCCGAACGATTTATCTTCGGTGGCAGCAGTTTCTGCAACCAACTCATTCGTCGAGGGCCCTGCGAATCCCCGCGACGAACGCCTTGGCCTGAGCGATCCGCTGATCGGGAGGTGCGGCTTCCATTTGTTCGATTATACGGCTGCCGATCACTACGGCATCTGCGATGCTGGAAACAGATTTTGCTGTTTGGCCGTCGCGAATGCCAAAACCCACGCCGACCGGGAGTGTCGTGTGCTTTCGGATTTGCGGCATCTTCTCCGCTACAGCCGAAAAGTCCAGTGTCTTTGCACCAGTGACCCCTTTGAGGGAGACGTAATATATGTATCCACTTGCCAGTTTTGCAACCTGCGCGATCCGCTCGTCAGTCGAGGTCGGAGCGAGCAGAAAGATCAAGTCCATGTCTTGCCCGCGTATCAGTTCGGCAAATTCAACACATTCCTCCGGCGGGTAGTCCACGACCAGAACACCATCCACTCCGCTAGCTCTCGCGGCTACGGCGAACGTACGCGTTCCCATTGCCTCAATCGGATTGGCGTAACCCATCAAGACTACAGGCGTCTGGGCATTGGTCTTGCGGAACTCGTTTACGAACCCGAGTACCCGATCCAACCCCACCCCATGCCTGAGGGCGCGTTCGCTCGCACGTTGAATCACGGGACCGTCGGCCATGGGATCGGAAAACGGCACACCCAATTCAATCACGTCAGCTCCCGCCGAGGCCAGCGCATGCATCAGTGCGACTGTTTCGGCCGGATCTGGATCACCAGCGGTCACAAACGGAATTAGGGCGGTACGCTTTTTTTCGGCAAGCGCTTTGAAAACACCTTGGATTCGGGACATTGTCGATCTTTCTGTCAGGCTCGTTATGCAGTTACAAGGCGAGCCGCATCGCGCATGGGCTCTCGCTGCGCTCGTTCTATGCGGCTCTCTACAGCAGAAAAATATTCAGGGTTCAATTCAAATCCGGTAAACCGACGTCCGTGTCTGAGAGCGGCTTCACCGGTGGTTCCACTGCCCATGAACGGGTCTAGGATCATGTCATCCGGTTTGCTGCTGGCGAGCACCATACGCTCCACCACTTCAAGCGGTTTTTGCGTTGGATGCTGCTCTCGCTCGGGATCCTGACGATGCAGTCTAGAAATACTCCAGATATCTTTTGGGTTACATCCCATTTCGAGCCATTTTTTGCCGACGAAGATCGATCGGGTTCGAGCCTTTTTGGTTTGCACGTCATACGGGATGCGCACCGCATCCAGATCAAAGTGGTAGCTTTTTGAATTGGCGAACAAACCGATATTATCGTGAACGGAACTGAACTTTCGTGTGCTCCCCCCCATGCTTGGCACACGCCTGTCCCAAATAATCTCGTTAATCATTGTCATACGGGTTTTGATGAGGCTAAAGACCTCCGGCGCGTTTTGCCAGGATAAAAACACGTAGAGACTTGCATCAGGCGCGAGTTTCGGAAGTATTGCTTCGATCCATTGCCGGCTGAAATCAAGATAGGCCGACCCCGAAAGCATGTCCGAATCGTTGCCGTAATCCTTCCCAAGGCCATACGGAGGGTCCGCAATAACGAGATCCACCGAAGCATCGGGAACCTTGGCGATGCCAAGGAGGACATCCTCGTTAAAAAGGGAGGCGATCGCGGGTCTCAAGCCGTCAGCGAGGATTTTTCTGCGACTGTCTGCATATCCTTGTCCCCCCGCCCCGAGAGATTTACGAGCAAGACCTTATCCTTTGACATCGTTGGTGCAAGCTGAGCCGCGTAAGCGAGGGCGTGGCTGGATTCAAGCGCCGGGATTATCCCCTCGTAGCGACACAAATCGTGAAACGCTTTGAGAGCCTCGTCATCCGTGACAGTTACGTACTCTGCCCGCTTGGAGTCTTTAAGCCACGCATGCTCGGGACCGACTCCCGGATAGTCCAAGCCCGCCGAAATTGAATGGGTTTCGATGATCTGCCCGTTCTCGTCCTGCAATAAATAGGTGCGGTTGCCGTGCAGCACTCCAGGCCTGCCCGCGGTCAGGGACGCCGAATGCTTGCCGCTGGTCAAACCGTGCCCACCCGCTTCGACACCGATCAGGCGCACTTGCTCATGCGCGATATAGGGATAAAAAATTCCCATCGCGTTCGATCCACCGCCGACACACGCCAGTACGGCGTCCGGATGCCTTCCGACCATCTCCGGCATCTGCGTCAAGCACTCTTTTCCAACCACGGAATTGAAATCACGCACCATCATTGGATACGGATGCGGTCCCGCGACAGTCCCGATAATGTAGTAGGTTTCGTTGACATAGGAAACCCAATCCCTCATCGCCTCATTCAAGGCATCCCTGAGTGTTTTGGAGCCCGACTCCACAGGCACAACCGTTGCACCCAGCAACTTCATCCGGAACACGTTCTGGATCTGTCGCTTGATATCTTCAGAGCCCATATACACAACGCATTCCATGCCAAAACGCGCCGCTACAGTCGCGCTTGCCACACCGTGCTGACCGGCGCCCGTTTCGGCAATCACACGCTTCTTTCCCATGCGACGTGCAAGAAGCGCCTGGCCGATCGTGTTATTTATCTTGTGCGCACCGGTGTGATTAAGGTCTTCACGCTTGAGATAGATTTGCGCGCCACCAAATAACTCGGACAAGCGCCTTGCGTGGTAAACCGGGCTGGGACGCCCTACGAAGTGCCGCAGTTCGTAGTGGAATTCCTCTAGGAATTCCGAATCCTTGGAATAATGCTCGTAAGCGCGCCGCAGTTCATCCAGGGCATGCACCAGGGTTTCTGAAACAAATACCCCGCCATAGGGACCAAAATGTCCGCGGCTGTCGGGTAGGTCATACATCTGCATTCTTTACCTCACTGATAAAAGCTGCGATCTTTGTCGCATCTTTGATTCCCTTACTCAATTCAACGCCGCTCGAAACATCAACGGCCCATGGATGCACTCGGCGAATCGCTTCCGCCACATTGCCCGGTCCGAGTCCACCAGACAGGATCATGGGCCGGCCAAGCCGGGCAGGGATCAGCGCCCAATCAAAAACAGCGCCTTTTCCCCCGTAAGCGTCCTCGTGAAATGCATCCAACAGCCAGCCACTCGCGTTGTTGAATGCATCAAAGTATTTTATCAGATCGAACCCCGCCCGGACCCTCGCAGCCTTCAAAAATGGCCTGCCGAATTGACTGCAAAACGCCGGTGTTTCTTCACCGTGAAACTGAAGGACATCGACCCGGCAACCCGACAGCACAGACTCGACTTCGGCCGCTGTCGGGTTCACAAAAAGGGCGGTGCAACTCACAAATGGAGGCAAGGCGTCCGCGATGATAGAGGCATCCGCGACTGTGACGTATCGCGGACTGGGGGGATAAAAAACGAGACCGACGGCATCGGCGCCCGCGTTAGCCGCATCCCGAGCGTCGTCGATTCTCGTGACACCGCAGATCTTCACTCTTATTCTCATAG
>CAITSH010000431.1 GCA_903895005.1 uncultured Pseudomonadota bacterium | reverse complement strand
GTCGGAAGATGTGGTAACCCGGCCGGCGGCAAGGCGCCGCGCCGCCTTGCTGGACATGCCCTCTTTTGATCGCAGGCGCGGAGCGGTGCTGCCCTCCGGATGGTATGTGTTGTTGTTTGCCACCACAGAGCGCCAGTCCGGCCTTGCCGCAGACGGGCATCCGGCCAAGGGCGGGCTGTTGCCGCCGGTGCCCCTGCCGCGGCGCATGTTTGCAGGACGCCGTGTGGAATTTCGTGCCGACCTGTTGATCGGTGACGAGGTCAGCCGGGTCTCGCGCATCGAACGCATCGAGCCGAAAACCGGACGCAGCGGGCAGATGTGTTTTGTCACTGTGCGCCACGAAATCAGTTCGCCACGCGGGCTTGCGGTGATCGAGGAGCAGGACATCGTGTATCGGGAGGAGGCCAAACCCGCAGCGGCCGGGGTTGCTGCGCCGGAGCGCGAGGTCGCCGCTTTACCGGAGGTGCCGTGGTCGCGCACGCTGACGCCGGACCCGACCCTGTTGTTCCGTTACTCTGCGCTTACCTATAATGCGCACCGCATCCACTACGACACCGCTTATGCCCGGGGTGTCGAGGCTTATCCGGATCTGGTGGTCAACGGCGGCCTTACCACCTTGCTGTTGTGGGAACTGGCGAGGCAGCAGACCGGTCGTGAAATCAAGTCGTCTGCGACGCGCAATGTTGGGCCGCTGTTTATCAACCGGGTCCTCACGTTGTGCGGCGGGCCCGTTCACGTTAATGAGGGCGGCACTGCGGGCGGCAAGCTGCAATTGCGCGCCCTGGATGATCGCGGCAAGCCTGCGATAGAGGCGGAGCTGGAAATGGCGGGCGTATGAGTGGCGGTTCGCTTGAGGGTGTTCGCATCCTGGATCTGACCTCCGTGGTGATCGGGCCGCTGGCGACGCAAATCCTCGCCGACCATGGCGCTGATGTGATCAAGGTTGAAAGTCCCAACGGTGATATCGGTCGCACGCTTGCCGGGCGCGGGCGCAGCGAGGGCATGTCGGGGAAATTCCTGCATCTTAATCGCAACAAGCGCTCCATCGTGCTTGACCTCAAGTCGGGCGACGGGCTGGCTGCGCTGACGCGCATGATTAAAACCGCCGATGTGTTGTTGTGGAATGTACGACCCGATTCGATGGTGCGCATGGGCCTATCCTATGAGGCGGTGCGCGCGGTCAACCCGCGTATTGTCTATTGCGGCATGTTTGGGTTTGGCCAGGACGGACGCTACAAGGACAAACCCGCCTACGATTCAATAATCCAGGGGGCCTCTGGCGTGGCGGCCTTGCACGAGCGCGTGAGCGGTACGCCGCGTTACGTCCCCTACGTGATGGCCGACCGCACAGTGGGCCTGATCGCGGTGCAGATGATCCTGATGGCCTTGTTCAAGCGCGAGAAAAGCGGCGAAGGCCAGTCGATTGAAATTCCCATGTTCGAAAACATGGTGACCCAGGTAATGACCGAGCACATGTACCTTGGCACCTTCGAGCCGCCCCTGGTCAGCGAGGGTGCGGGCCGGGCTTACGGCGATCCGCGTGTGCTTGATCCAGAGAACCGGCCCATTCCGACCAAGGATGGCTACATCTGCATTTCCGCCAATACGGATGCGCAGGCGTTCGCGCTGTTCTCCGCGATCGGCAGGCCCGAACTCAAGGACGACGCGCGCTTTTCCAGCGTGGGAGCGCGCTTCAAGAATGTCGCGGCCTATTTCGCCATTCGCGCCGAAGGCATGAAGCAAAAGACGTCCGTCGAGTGGCTGGGAATACTCGAGCAGGCGGACGTGCCCACCGCGCCGTACCACACACTCGAATCCTTACAGCAGGACCCGCACCTCAGGGACGCGGGATTTTTCCAGCGCGTGGAGCACCCGACCGAAGGGGCCATCTGGAATATGCGCCCGGCCAACAAGCTGTCCGGCGGCGCACGCACGGATTTTAGCGGCGCGCCCAAGCTTGGCCAGCACACGCGCGAGATCCTTGCCGAGGCGGGCTACGGCGAGCAGGACATAGAACACTTACTTAGTTCTGGTGCCGCGCGCGCCTGGAAAGGCACGCAATGAACATTCGCGGCGTCATCGCACGGCTCTTCCTCGCGGTCGGACTGCTGGCTCCTTTCTCCGGTTCCGTGCTGGCCCAGTCTTACCCGGCCAAGCCGATACGCCTGATTATTCCTTTCCCTCCCGGCGGGTCCACAGATATTCTCGGTCGTTCGCTTGCACAGAAACTCTCAGAAGCCTGGGGGCAGCAGGTCATTGTCGATAATCGCGGCGGGGCGGGCGGGACCATCGGCGCCGATCTCGCGGCAAAGGCGCCGGCCGACGGCTATACGCTCCTGATGGGGCATATCGGCACGCTCGCGGTGAACGTGGCGCTGTATCCGAGGCTCAGCTACGACCCGGTGAAGGACTTCACACCGGTGTCCCTGGTGGCGCTGGTCCCCAATGTGCTGGTGGTGCATCCCTCGCTGCCTGCGAAAACGGTTGCCGATCTTGTCGCCTACGCCCGCGCCAACCCGGGCAAGCTCAATTACAGTTCCGGCGGCAACGGCAGCGCCGCGCACCTTGCCGTCGAGTATTTCAAGCTGCAAACCAAGACCGACATCGTACACGTCCCGTACAAGGGGACGGGCCCCTCGGTGACTGACCTCATTGCGGGACAAGTTTCGATGACCATGACCGGAGCACCGGCGGTGATGCCACATGTGCAGTCTGGACGCATACGAGCGCTGGGCGTTTCCAGTCCGCAGCGCATTCCGGCGCTGGCGCAGATTCCCACGGTGGCGGAGTCGGGGGTGCCCGGCTTCGATGCCACGCAGTGGTACGGCGTCGTCGCGCCGGCGGGAACGCCCAGGGATATTGTCGCAAAGCTGAACGCCGAAATTCGCAAGATCATGCAGTCGAAAGAAATGCTCGAACGCCTCAATACCGAGGGGGCGATTTCCGCGGCCGGGACACCCGAGCAATTCGATGCGTATATAAAAAGCGAAATCGCACGCTGGGGAGCGGTGGTCAGAGCGGCGGGCATGAAGGCGGACTAAAGCCTGCAGTGCCGCACCGGGGTGGTGCGGGTGGCGATGTGCCGGCAGAAAATAGTTACACTGTGTCACCATCCCCCGTCCGCAGACGGGATTTACATTCCTTAGATTGAAGGCACAGCATGTTCCGCTCCATCGCAATACTGGCCGCCGCAGCGTGGCTGATACCCGGCGCAGCAATCGCGCAGGCTTACCCTAACAAGGCGGTTCGCCTGGTTGTGCCATTCGCCGCCGGTGCGGGAACTGATGTTGTGGCGCGCACGGTCATGCAGCGCGCTGGCGAAATCCTCGGCCAGCCCATGATCGTCGAGAACAAGGTCGGGGCGGGCGGCAATATCGGCGCGGAAGCCGGCGCGAAATCGGCGCCTGACGGCTATACCATCACCATCCTGTCTACCATCCATGCGGCCAACCAGAGTTTTTATCGCAAGCTCGGTTACAGCATGGAGAACGATTTCGTCCCGGTGGTGGAAATCGGCGTGTCGCCCACCTTGTGGGTAGTGCGCGCAGACCTTCCGGTGCGCACGGTGCAGGAACTGGCGCAGCTGGCCAAATCGACGCCAGGTAAATTGACCTATGGTTCCGGTGGCGCCTCGCACCCGGCCGAGTTGTTCAAAGCACTCACCGGCGGCGACATTACCGTGGTCCCGTACAAGGGCGTGGCGGCATCGATGCAGGATTTGCTGGCCGGCCGGGTGGACATGTCGGTGGCCGGCTTTCTTGATACGGATGCGCACATCCGCTCGGGCAAGTTGCGCGCGCTTGCCACCACCAACACCGAGCGATTGTCGCAATTACCGGATGTGCCGGCGATGCGCGAGTTCCTGCCCGGTTACGATTTCACGCTTTGGTACGGGATTTTTGTTCCGCGTGATACGCCGGCGGCCGCCATCGCGACGCTGCGCGCGGCGGTATTGCGTGCACTCGACTCACCCGAGGTTATTGCGAGGCTGCAGGCGCTGGCCATTCGTCCGTCAAAGTCCACCCCCGAGGGTTTTGCCGCGCGGGTGCACGGCGAGGTCGCCCGCTGGGCTGATACGGTGAAAAAAGCGAAGATCGAGTTGCAGGACTGAAGTCCTTCGGGATTCAAACGCTGTTTTCGGAGCGGCTGCTGGCAATCGCGGGCTTGATGGCGCGACGCAGGATCTTGCCATTCTTGGTGCGCGGGAAATCGCCGGCGAGGTAAATGGCTTTGGGCGCCTTGTAACTTGCAAGGTGCTTCCGGCCGAAGGCGAGCAATTCGTCAGGCGTAACGACGGCGCCCGCTTGCGCGATGATGTAGGCGACCACGAGAACCTTGTCCTTTTCGGTTTCTTCGGCGACGCAGGCGCAGTCGGCAACCGCCGCGTGCGACTTCATGATGCGTTCCACCTCATAGGGTGAAACACGATAGCCGAAACTTTTGATGATGTCGTCCTTGCGGCCGAGGAACCAGATGTAACCGTCCTCGTCGTAGCGTGCGTAGTCGCCGGTGAAAAACCAGCCGTCATGCCTCAAGCGCGCGGTTTCCTCCGGCAGGTTCCAGTAAGAGAGAAAGAGACCCGGATCGTCCGCCGGCACGCAAATCATGCCTTCTTCACCGGCTTTTACCTCGGTGAGCGTTTCCGGGTCGAGCAACTTGATGTCGTGACCGGGTTGCGGGAAGCCCGCACTGCCGGGGCGGATGGGCCGGTGCGGGCTTTGTGACAGGTAGTAGGAAAACTCGCTCATGCCGACGGCTTCGTAGATGTCCCTGCCGAAGCGCTCGCGCCACAGCGACAGCACTTCGTCGGATAGGTGCTCGCCGGCGCTCATGCAATGGCGCAGTGTGGGCACATCCTGTTTGGCGAGGGCGGTTTTCTGGATGATTTGCCGAAACACCGTGGGCACTCCGATGAAGATGCTCGCCTGGTGCTTGGCGATCAGGCGCGGCCAGGTGGTAGCGTCGTTTTTGCCCTCGTAGACGATGACCGTTTTGCCGCGATAAAGCGGGTCCATCATCGCCGTGCCCAGCACATAGGTCCAGTTGAACTTGCCCGAGTGCATGATGCGGTCGGTGCGCGACGGGTCAAAATCGAACCAGTATTCGGCCGCCGGCGCGCGCCCAAGCAGCGAGCGGTGTGCATGCAGCACGCCCTTGGGATAACCGGTGGTTCCGGAGGTGTAGACCAGGTAGGCGGGGTCGGCGGCGCGTGTGGCATGCGGCTTTTCCCAGGAGTCTATTTTTGCGAGCTCGGCATCGAGGTCAAGTGCGCGTATGTCGCCCGCTTCCAGACTGGTGCCCGGACCGGATAGCAGCACGGTTGCTATGGTGCCGTTGCCGGCGAATGTGGGCGCAAGTTGCCGCCAGGCTTTTTTGTCCACGACCATCACGCGGGCGCCGGAGTCCCGGGCAAGGTATAGCACCTCGTCGGCGGTGAGCAGGGTCGATGTGGGTAGGCTGATCGCGCCGCGTTTCATCGTGCCGAGAAAGGCCGTCGGATAGTCGAGGCAGTTGGGCAGGCGGATGAGCACGCGGTCGCCGGCTGCAATGCCGAGGTTTCGCAGCAGCTGTGCGAATTTTGAAGAGCGCGCGGCGAGCTCGGCATAAGAGGCTTGGGACACGCCCGATTCCTCATCTTCGACAACGATCGCAACCTGGCCGGACCGGGGTGTGGCGAGATGGGCATCGAGGCAGGCTGCGCCGATGTTGAATAATTCGGGAATGTCCCAAGTCCACGCGGGATACGGGGCGGGTTTTGCCATGGATGTGTCGGGGATTACAAAGTTTTGCCGGAGGGCCGATGGGATGCCGTCAGCCTCACGGTAGCATCGACGGGAAAATTGCGTCAATTCTTGTCTTATGTCTTATATAAGATATCTTGAATTCAATCGAGAGCTGTTCTCAACTGATATGGAAATCCCCATATAAAACCGTGGATTAGTCTTGAATTGCGGATATCAGTCAATGTAAGCTTGGCGTAAGAGTGACAACCCTCAATGATCGGCATTCGTAGTCGAGCCACAAACAAAACATCAACAAAATATCAAAAAACAGCGTCGAACCGTTTGCCAGGTTCCAAGGCGTGCGTCGCCGGGGATCTCCTATCAGGGTCAAGTCACGACCGGCGCCACGGATCGAGCATCACACTGAAGGAGTGAGACCATGTCTGCTGCCATTGAATCGGTTCTAAGCGAAACGCGGGTATTCCCGCCCTCGCCGGAATTTATCAAAAATGCCAACGTGTCCGGGATGGCCGCCTACAAGGCGCTGTGCGACGAAGCCGGTCGCGACTTCGAGGGCTTTTGGGCGCGGCTTGCCCGCGAGCACCTGCTCTGGCGCAAGCCGTTTACCAAAACGCTGGACGAATCGAAGGCGCCGTTCTTTAAATGGTTTTACGACGGTGAACTCAACGCCTCGTACAACTGCCTTGACCGGCACCTGAAAACCATCCCCGACAAGATCGCTATTATTTTTGAGGCGGATGACGGCAAGGTCACCAAGATCACCTACCAGCAGCTGTATCACGAGGTTTGTCGCTTCGCCAACGGCCTCAAGGCCATGGGCATCAAGACTGGCGACCGTGTCATCATTTACATGCCGATGTCGATACAGGCGGTCGTGGCGATGCAGGCCTGCGCGCGCATAGGCGCGACGCATTCGGTGGTGTTCGGCGGTTTTTCCGCCAAGAGCCTGCAGGAGCGCATCATCGATGCGGGTGCGGTGTCGGTTATTACCGCTGACGGCCAATTCCGCGGCGGCAAGGAAATTCCGCTCAAGCCGATCGTTGATGAAGGCATCGCGCTTGGCGGATGTGAGGGCATCAAGAAAGTGGTGGTGTACAAGCGCTCTGGGTCAAGCATTGCCATGACTGCCGGCCGCGATATGTGGTGGGACGAGGCGACGCGCGGCCAAGCCGACACCTGCGAGCCGACTTGGGTGAACGCAGAGCACCCCTTGTTTATTCTCTATACCTCCGGGTCGACGGGCAAGCCAAAGGGCGTACAGCACTCCACAGGTGGTTATTTGTTGTGGACCATCCTCACGATGAAGTGGGTGTTTGACCACAAGCCAAGCGACGTGTTCTGGTGCACGGCTGACGTCGGCTGGGTTACGGGGCACTCGTATGTGACCTACGGGCCGCTGGCGGTGGGAGCGACCGAGGTGGTGTTCGAGGGCGTGCCGGTGTACCCGGATGCAGGACGCTTCTGGCGAATGATCCAGGATCACAAGGTCAGCGTGTTTTATACGGCGCCGACAGCGATCCGCTCATTGATCAAGGCCGGCGGTGACCTGCCGAAAAAATATGACCTGTCGACGCTGCGCATCCTTGGCACCGTCGGCGAGCCGATCAACCCGGAGGCGTGGATGTGGTACCACGAGACAGTCGGCGGCGGGCGTTGCCCCATCGTCGACACCTGGTGGCAGACCGAAACAGGCGGACATTTGATCACGCCGCTGCCGGGCGTGACGCCGACCAAGCCGGGGTCTTGCACCTTTCCGCTGCCGGGGATCATCACCGATATTGTCGATGAGATTGGCCACCCGGTCGGGCGTGGCAAGGGTGGCATCCTGGTGATCAAGCGGCCGTGGCCTTCCATGATCCGCACGATATGGGGGGACCCTGAGCGTTACAAGAAAAGCTATTTCCCGGAGGACTTCCAGGGCAAGTATTACCTTGCCGGCGACGGCGCGAGCACCGACGAGGAGGGCTACTACCGGATCATGGGGCGCATCGATGATGTGCTTAACGTCTCGGGTCACCGGCTCGGGACCATGGAAATCGAGTCTGCGCTGGTGGCCAATACCGCCCTGGTGGCGGAGGCGGCGGTGGTGGGTCGGCCTGATGAACTGACCGGCGAAGCGGTCTGCGCCTTTGTCGTGCTCAAAGGCCCGCGTCCCACCGGCGACGAGGCGCTGCGCATTGCCAAGGAGTTGCGCGACTGGGTGGCCAAGGAAATCGGTCCGATCGCAAAACCCAAGGACATTCGGTTTGGTGATAACCTGCCGAAAACCCGCTCCGGCAAGATCATGCGCCGGCTGCTTCGGTCGATTGCCAAAGGCGAGGACATTGTCCAAGACGTATCGACGCTGGAAAATCCGGCCATATTGGAGCAACTCAAGCAGCAGCTGTGATGCACGCGCTGTGATGGCAGTACAGTAAAGAACAATAAGGAGGAGGAGAAGGATTCGGGCGACTTGCGCAAGCAAGCCGCCCATTTTTTTGCCTGTGTGATCGGGCAAGCCCAAAGAAAAAGCCACCTTGCGGTGGC
>CAITSH010000430.1 GCA_903895005.1 uncultured Pseudomonadota bacterium | reverse complement strand
TTCGATGGTGTCCACCTCGTTGTGCAGGAAGTAAACCTGTCCGCCGCGCTTGAGTTCGCGCAGCACCGCTTCGCGGATCAGCCCCTCGCCGTACGCACTGACGAAAGTCTTGATGGCAAGGCGCTTTGCCGGCGCTGTGGCGATGACAGAGAGCTCGCGCAGTCCTTCTAGCGACATGGCCAGGGTGCGGGGAATCGGAGTTGCGGTCAGGGTCAGGATGTCGACTTCGGCGCGCAAGGCCTTGAGGCGCTCCTTCTGGCGCACGCCAAAACGGTGTTCTTCATCAACGATCACCAGTCCCAGGCGCGGAAACTTGACGTCGCTTTGCAGAAGTTTGTGCGTGCCGATGACGATGTCGATGCTGCCGTCACCGATGCCCTTGATCGCCGCGTTGGTTTCTTTTCCGGTACGAAAACGCGACAGTTCGGCAAGTTTCACCGGCCAGTCTGCAAACCGGTCGGAAAAGGTCTGGAAGTGTTGCTCGGCCAAAAGCGTGGTGGGAGCCAGCACGGCGACCTGCTTGCCGTCGGCAATGGCGACAAAGGCGGCGCGCAGCGCGACCTCGGTCTTGCCGAATCCCACGTCGCCGCAGACCAGACGATCCATGGGCTTGCCAGCACGCATGTCTTCGACCACGGCATTGATCGCGGCGAGTTGGTCCGGCGTTTCCTCGAATCCAAAGCCCTCGCCGAAGGCTTCGATGTCGTGGGTCTTGACGTCGAAGGCATGTCCGGTCCGAGCCGCGCGCAGCGCGTACAGGTGCAGCAATTCGGCCGCAGTGTCGCGTACCTGGGCCGCTGCTTTTTTCTTGGCCTTTTCCCACTGCTCGCCGCCAAGCCTGTGCATCGGTGCCGCTTCAGGAGGGCCGCCGGAATACCGGCCTATTACGTGAAGTTGCGCTACCGGCACGTAAAGCTTGTCATCGCCGGCGTACTCAAGCAGCAGGAATTCGGTTTCGCCTTCACCAAAGTCCAGGTTCACCAGGCCCTGATAACGCCCGATCCCGTGCTGGGTGTGGACCACGGGGTCGCCGACCTTGAGTTCGGACAGGTCGCGCAGCATGTTTTCGACCGAACTCTGACGGGCCTTGTCGCGCAGGCTGCGCGAGCGCGCGGTGCCCGCATAGAGCTCCGATTCGGTGATGACGCGCCACTGTTCGCTGTCAACGGCAAACCCGTTGAGGAGGGGGCCGACCGACATGGAAAACGGTTCGTCGGATTCGAAAAATGCCTTGAACCCGGCTACGGCGGCGGGTTTTACCCCGTACTCGTGCAGGTATTGCAGCATGGTCTCGCGACGCCCGGCCGATTCGGCGATCAACAGGGTGCGCACGGTCGCATCGCGCAACACGGCCTTGAGCTTCTGCAGGGGGTCGTCGGCACGGCGCTCGACGGCGACTTCGGGCAAGGGTGAGGTGTTCAGTGTCTGCGTCGGGTTTGGACCGCCGTCCGGTGATTTTATTTCGATGCGCGCGACCCCTGCTGCGGCGATGAAAAACTCTTCGGCGCTGAGGAACAATTCACCGGGTGGCAGGATCGGACGGGTTCGGTCGCCGTCCAGTAATTTGTGGCGCGAATTGGCGTCCCGCCAGAAGTCGAGTGCAGCGCCATGGACGTCATGGTGCATGGCGAGCGTCACCCCTGATGGAAGATAATCAAACAGCGTCGCGGTGCCTTCGAAAAACAGCGGCAGGTAGTACTCAATACCGGCCGGGGCGATGCCGCTGCTGACGTCCTTGTAGGTCGCGCTGCGCGTCGGGTCGCCTTCAAACACCTCGCGCCAGCGGCTGCGAAAACGGTTGCGTCCGGCCTCGTCGAGCGGGAATTCGCGTGCCGGCAACAGTCGGACTTCCTTGACCGGATACAGGGTGCGCTGTGAATCGACATCGAAGGTGCGGATCGATTCGACCTGGTCGTCCATCAGGTCGATACGGTAGGGCAGTGCGCTGCCCATGGGGAAGAGGTCGACGAGGCCGCCACGAACGCAATACTCGCCGGGCGCGACCACCTGGCTGACGTGGCTGTAGGCGGCGAGCGACAGTTGTTTGCGCAGCGCTTCGAGCTCGAGCGCAAGTCCCTCTTTAAGGAAGAAGGTGTAGGCGGCAAGATAAGACGGCGGCCCGAGCCGGTAGAGGGCTGTCGATGCCGGGATGAACACCAGGTCGAATTCCCCGCGCGAGATCTGGTAGAGCGTGGCGAGCCGCTCCGACACCAGGTCGCTGTGCGGCGAGAAATGGTCGTAGGGCAGGGTCTCCCAGTCCGGGAGCAGCAGCGTGCGCAATTCCGGATCGAACCACGCGGTTTCTTCATGCAGACGTTGCGTGTCCGCCGCCTGCGCGCAAATGACCACCAGAGGACCGTGCTGACGTGCACAGCGCGCAAGGGCCAGCGCATCGGCCGAGCCGGAAAGGCCGCTAAATATCAGCTTTTGTCGGGGCGCAGCATCATTCCGCGGTTTGGTTTCTGGTGCGTTCAAGGCGAGTTGCTCGTCATTCAAGGTTCAGGTCGATCAGGTTCATTGGCTGGCTAAAAATTGCTCGCAGAAATAGCAAAACCCGCGTTCGACGGAATCCGGGGTATGGCCGGCTTCAGTCGTTACGCGGGGATACGCGAGAGCTATATAATTATACCGTGTTGCACCTCTCAATTTCCCTCCGTCTCCACCTATTTCACCTATGGCAGCGGGACTTTTCGGCCTGATTCCCGCAGCCGGTTCCGGGACGCGCCTGGGCGAATCTCGCCCCAAGCAGTACCTGGACATTGCGGGTCGCCCGATGATCGAGCATGCTGTACGTGCTCTGCTCGCGGCGCCGCTCATTGAAACCGTGTTCGTGGTGTTGACGCCGGGCGACACAACGTTTCGCGACATCAATTTCGACGCTGATGCGAACAGGATCGCGCCGCTTTATTGCGGTGGCAAGTCACGACGGGACAGTGTGCTTAACGGCCTGATCGCGGCATCTAGCCTGCTCGAACCCGACGATTGGGTGTTGGTGCACGACGCCGCGCGACCTTGTCTCGCGCTTGCCGATTTGTCAAAACTTATTGACGCCATCATGGCAGACGAAACCGGGGGACTGCTCGCGGTGCCCGTCGCGGATACGCTCAAACGTGCGAACCCCGCGGGGCGGGTGCAGGCCACGCCTTCGCGTGAGGGCCTGTGGCAGGCGCAGACGCCGCAAATGTTCCGCCACGGCGTATTGCTCGAAGCGCTGAACAAGGCCGGGCAGGTTACGGACGAGGCGTCCGCAGTGGAGCAATTAGGACTGCAGCCGCTGCTGGTCGAAGGCTCTCGCAACAATATCAAGGTAACGTACCCGGCAGACATCGCGATGGCGCAGAGTCTGTTGAAAGGACAAGCATGAGAATCGGTCAGGGCTTTGACGTGCACGCACTGGTTGCCGGGCGCCAGCTCATCATCGGCGGCGTCACCATTCCGTTCGAGAAGGGCTTGGACGGCCACTCTGATGCCGACGTGCTGCTGCACGCCATTACCGACGCCTTGTTCGGCGCAGCCGGTCTTGGTGATATAGGCCGGCATTTTCCTGACACCGATCCCGCATTCAAAGGCGCCGACAGCCGAGTGCTGTTGCGCGAAGCTGCCAAACGCGTGCGCGAAGCCGGCTATGCGGTCGTGAACATCGATGCGACGATCATTGCCCAAGCCCCTAAGATGTCACCGCATATCCCGGAAATGGTGAAGCGCATCGCAGAGGATGTCGGCGTCGCAGCGGGGGATGTCAATATCAAGGCCAAGACCACCGAGCACCTGGGTTTTACCGGGCGCGGCGAAGGCATTGCCGCAGAAGCGGTAGCACTGCTGGATGCCGCCCGCTTCGAGTCTGCAGGAGGCGATTAGCCCGTCGTGATGCGGGTTTGGCGATGCCATGGGCTGGAGATGCCGGTCTGGCGCGGTTTTCCGGCATATCTCTCTACGCTGGTAGAGAAATTCAAATCGAGGATTTTCGTGTCGAGAACGGCAGTGTTACTCGCGCGATGAGGCCGCCGCCTTCGTAAGGCAGCAGATCGAAGCGGCCACTGTGGGCACGCACGATGCGATCGACAATGGCCAACCCCAGCCCCGATCCTCCCTTGCCGCTGCGTGCCGTTTCGAGGCGCGTGAAAGGCTGCTTCAGCCGCTCAGCTTCCGAGGCGGGACTGCCGGGGCCGCGGTCGCACACATCGAGGATGGCGCAGGTCGAATCTTCGCGGGCCAGCAACTCGACCGGGCCACCGCCGTAACGCAGCGCGTTGTCGACGAGATTGTTCATTACCCGCCGCATGGCCATGGCGCGCATCGGCAAGTCGCGCACCGGCGCGCATCGGGCACTGACGGGTTGGCCGAGTTTTTTATAGCGTTCGGAGGTTTCGGCGGCCAGGGTTGCCAGCGAAAGTTCCGACAAAGCCTCTCCACCGTCTGCACGCGCGAAGTCGAGGAACTGGCTGATGATGCGGTCCATTTCCTCTATGTCGGTGATCATGCCGCTTTTCATCGCGTCGTCTGTGCTGCTCATTTCGATGCCCAGGCGCATGCGCGAAAGCGGGGTTCTCAGGTCATGCGATACCCCGGCTAGAATGAGCGCACGATCTTCATCCAGGCGCGCAAGGTCGCGCGACATCTGGTTGAACGCGCGGGTCAGGGTTGCGACCTCGGGGGGGCCAGTTTCGGCGACCGGTTCGGGTTGGCGTCCGTGGCCGATTTCCGTCGCGGCCCTTGCCAGGGCGCGCAGTGGACGGCTTAGTCGCGACACCAGCAGGCCGGCCGCTGCCAGCGACAGCAGTAGTGCTACAGAGCCCCAGCCCAGCCACTGCAGCGTAGCCTGGCGCTCGATACGCTCGCGCGGCAGGCGTACCCAGTATTCGTCACCCTCGACCCGGAAGGTCACCCAGAATCCGGATACGCCGTTGCGCTGAACGGCAAAGCGCGTTTGCGGCCCCAGCATGGCGCGTACCTCATCGGTAATTAATTTCACCGGAGTCGCATTGGTCGGCGGGGCGACGATTTCCTCATCGTCCTCAACCGGGTAAATGCGGATGCCTTCGCGTTCGGATAACTGCACCAGCAGGTCGCGGCGTTTTTCCGCCTGCGCGGTCACTATTGCCGTGCGCGTCAGGTTGACGACGCTCGCCACCGTCTGCGCAATCTGGTGTATCCGCGGTCCGCGCTCGTAAAAGCTGAAAATCTGGAACCACGCCAGTGTGGACACCAGCACCAGCAACGCGATCAGCAGGAAGGTGCGCCAGAACAGGGATCGGGGGAGGAGTGACATCGGCGTCTGGCGGGGGATCAGGGTAAGGGCGATACCGCGCTTACGCGGTCCGCCGGTACAGCGTGGGGGGCGGCGGTTAGGCGGGTTTGCCGTCTGGGATAAAGACATAGCCAAATCCCCAGACCGTCTGGATATAAGTCGGGTGCGCGGGATCGGCTTCGATCAACTTTCGCAGGCGCGAAATCTGCACGTCTATGGACCGATCAAACACCTCGTATTCGCGACCGCGTGCCAGTTCCATCAGCTTGTCGCGTGAAAGGGGCGTGCGTGCATGCGTGACCAGGACCTTGAGCAACGCAAATTCGCCGGTGGTGAGCGAGGCGGCCACGCCGTGTTTGGTCAGGGTCCGCGTTGCGAGGTTGACCACCATGCCGCCAAATTCGACTTCGCCCTGCTCGCCGGGTGCGCCCGGCGGCAGCGGATCGGCGCGCCGCCGCATAACGGCGTTGATGCGGGCTACAAGCTCGCGCGGGTTGAAGGGCTTGGGCAGATAGTCGTCGGCGCCCATCTCGAGGCCGACGATGCGGTCGACGTCCTCGCCCTTGGCCGTCAGCATGATGATGGGCACCATGTTCTTGGCGCCGCGAAGGCGGCGGCAAACGGACAACCCGTCCTCGCCAGGCATCATCAGGTCGAGCACAAGGAGGTCGAAGCGCTCGCGAACGAGCAACTTGTCCATGGCGGCGGCGTCACCGGCGGATCGAACCGCGAAGCCCTGTTCGGCAAGGTAGCGGTCGAGCAGGTCGCGCAGTCTGAGGTCGTCATCGACGACGAGAATCTTAGTTTTGGCTTCTGGCATGTCCGTATCCTAGCCCGAGTGGCGGCGTGATGCCACAGCCTGAGACGCTCCCGCTGGTAACAAGGCATTGCACCGCGGTGATTTGCAACAATTCCTTACAAACTTCCACCCCCGCACAACAGTATGCTTACACCTCGGCTCTACCATTCGTCATCAGTCGATTTGCCGGAACGTTGATAAGTGGGACTGGATCTGGATTTCAGGTCAAGCCGGATAGAATAATACGGAATCGGATGCATCTTGAACTGCCGCATTGCGGCAAAAAGGAAGAACATGAACCGCCGCGTAGTCGTCACCGTGTTGTGCGCCCTGGCTCTCGCCCCAACGCTGGCGGGTGCACAACAGCCGGCTGACCGCCAGCGCTGGCAGCAAATGTCTCCGGCCGAACGCGACCGCGCCATGCGAGAGCGCGCGGACCGTCGGGAAGAGCGCGGCAGCCAGCCCGAGCGCCGTTCCATGAGCAACGATGAGAGGCAGCAACTTCGCCGCGACATCAGTGATCACGGTCGGGATATTTATGGCGGGCAGCCCGGCGGGCATCGCCCCGGGCAGGGGCCGGGTCAGGGCCGGCCGCGGCAATGAGACGCCGGGGTGCTCGTTCGCAGCCCGCCGTATTCATCACCCTCCGATGAGGGACCTTCTCACGCGCATTGCATACTGGGCGGTGATGCTCGGGCTGGGTGCGTTTGTTTTCTCTCACATCGGGCGCGCGAGTGCCGCGGGCATGGGCTTTGACGAAGCGCGGCACTTGCTGGGGCGAACCGGATTTGGCGCGAGTCCGGGCGAAATCGCCGAATTCTCGCTGCTGACCCGCGAACAGGCCGTGGAACGGTTGTTACGGCCCGTTCGAACGGTCGCGGTGCAGCCGGTACCAGTCTGGGTCAACGAAGCCATCACGCCGCCGCGCCAGTTGCGCGATGCGGGCGAGCAGGCGCGCAAGGCCTTCCAGCAGGAGCAGGTCAGGCGTGGGTTTGAGCTGCGCGGATGGTGGCTGGCCGAGATGATGTCCACGCCTTCGCCGCTGGTGGAGCGGATGACGCTGTTCTGGCACAACCACTTTGTCTCCAGCCAGCAAAAAGTCCGTTACGTGCAGCTGATGTACCGCCAGAACACCTTGTTGCGCCAGTACGCCCTTGGGAATTTCGCGGCATTGCTCCACGCCGTGTCCAAGGATCCGGCGATGATCATTTATCTCGACTCTGCGAGCAATCGCAAAGGGCAGCCGAACGAAAATTTCGCGCGTGAGGTGATGGAGTTGTTCACCATGGGAGAGGGACAGTACGGTGAGGCGGATATCCGTGAAGCCGCGCGCGCGTTCACCGGCTGGTCGATAGAGCCGGCGACGGGAGAATACCGCTGGCGGCCTTTCTTGCACGACGAGGGGCAAAAAACCGTGCTCGGGGCAAGCGGCAACTTTGACGGCGACGCGGTACTCGACATCCTGCTGGCGCGGCCGGCCACATCAGAATTTATAACACGCAAATTGTGGCGCGAATTCGTCTCGCCCACGCCGGACGAGCGCGAGGTCAGGCGCATTGCGGCGCGTTTTAGGGAAAGCGGATACGACACGCGGACAGCGCTTCGCTGGTTGTTGCTCTCGCCCGCGTTCTGGTTGCAGGAAGTACGCGGTAGCCTGGTCAAATCACCAGTCGACCTGGTGGTAGGAACGATCCGGGGCTTTCAGTTCCAATCTGGAGACGCCTTGCCCTTTGCCATTGTCACCGCCAGTCTGGGGCAGAACCTGTTTGCGCCCCCCAACGTAAAAGGCTGGCCGGGCGGGGAGGCTTGGATTAATTCGAGCACCCTGTTGGCGCGCAAGCAATTCCTGGAGCGGCTGTTTCGCGCCGAGGAAATGCCGCGCGACGCGACCACCGTCGGCACGCGCATGCAGGACTTTGCGAAGGTAAAGGGCGAGGGGAGACTGGGTCAGGAGGGGCGGGAGCGGTTTGATCGTGCGTTGAGCGACATCCACTTTGACAGTGTGGCCTGGTTCAAGGGATTGGGCGGCTACGCCCCGCTGGCGCGGCGCGCCGTGCTCGCGATCGAACCTGCGAACGACGGGCTCATGACGCCGGGTTCGCTTGCCGATAAAGACTGGTTGCGCCAGCTCGTGCTCGATCCGGTATTTCAGTTGAAATAAACCGGAGATGACCATGTTGCGACGCGATTTTCTTGGACTGGCAGCGGGTTCCGCGGTCAGCGCCTGGGTACCGGCGGCTTTCGCCGCAATCCCCGAAGGCTATCGCAATCTCCTGGTGTTGGTGGAGTTGAAGGGCGGTAACGACGGGCTCAATACCGTTGTCCCGTATGCTGATCCGAATTATTACCGGCTGCGCCCGCGTATCGCCATCAAGCGCGAAGAGGTGATGCAATTGTCAGATCGCGTCGGGTTGCATCCTTCGCTCGGGGCGTTGATGCCCTTGTGGCAGGGGCGGGAACTGGCCGTTGTGCAGGGGGTGGGATATCCCAAGCCGAACCAGTCACATTTTCGCTCCATTGAGATATGGGACACCGCATCGGCCAGCGAGCAATACCTCAATGAGGGCTGGCTGGCGCGTGCGTTCGCCGCCAACCCGGTTCCCGCGGGTTATGTCGCCGACGGCGTGGTGGTGGGAAGCCAGGAAATGGGGCCGTTCGCAGGGGGCGCGCGCGCGGTCGCGCTGAGCAATACCGAACAATTTCTGCGCCAGTCGCGTCTTGCAACACCATCGGCGAAAAGAGGTAACGCGGCCCTCTCGCATATTCTCAAGGTCGAAGGCGAGATCGTCCAGGCTGCGGGCAACCTCGGAGCCGGCGTGTCGGTGCGGACCGAGTTTCCCAACGGCGAGTTCGGCAATGCCCTGCGCACAGCCTCGCAGGTGATTTCGAGCCAGGCGGGCGTCGCCGCGGTGCGCGTCACCCTGAACGGCTTTGACACCCACCAGAATCAGCCAGGACAGCAGGCGAACCTGCTCAAGCAACTGGGCGAGGGCCTAGTGGCATTCAAGACGGCCCTGCAAGAACTCAACCGCTGGAATTCGGCGCTGGTCATGACATACGCTGAATTCGGACGGCGGGCGGCGGAAAATAATTCGAATGGCACCGACCATGGCACAGCAAACACTCATTTCGTCATTGGGGGGCAGGTTCGCGGCGGGCTGTATGGTCCGGTGCCGCAGCTTGACCGGCTGGACAACGGAAACCTGATGCACGCCATCGATTTTCGCAGCCTGTATGCGACGGTGCTGGAAAAATGGTGGGGTAATGACGCAAAAGCCCCACTGGGCGGGCGTTTCCAGCCGGTTGACCTGCTCAGGGCCTAGTCGCTAACGCCCAATGCGTGGCAGGTGTGACGCGCTATAATCGGGACTCAACGTTGCATCCCCGCAAAAATCAGGAAGCACAACCATGAACCGCAATTACGAGTCTGAAATCACCCTGTTCATGCGCGACCTGCTGGCAAAAAAGCCGCAGATCGTGGAAGAGCAAAAAAAGGGTCGCGCAATGTGGTGGGACAAAACAGCCGACCCTGACGCCTTGCGGCGCGACGATGAATCCAGGGTCAGGCAGCAGGCCTACGTCTATCAGAACAAGGTCTGAGGCCACTGCCTTGCGCGCGACGCGCTCCGCAGTCGCCGCGCTCATTCTTGCCTGCGCCCTGGGTGCGTGCACCGCGCTGTCTCTGGTTAGTACAGGGATAAATGTTGCAAGCCGCCTTGCCGGGCACGCTGACGATGCCAACGTCCGGAAAATTTCCGAGCTCGAAGCCAAAAATGACTGGGCCGGCATCTTGCAGATGGCGCAAGGTAATCTTGGGCGCGATAGCAATAATCACGATTGGTGGCTGATCGCCGGGTTTGCGAACACCCAGCTTGGTCAGCATGTTCAGGCGATCCCCTGCTACCAGACTGCCATTCGCCTAAGTCCCGATGACATCTACACCTGGAACCTGCTGGCGCAATCGTTCCGAACAATCAATGAACCCGAGCGCGCGATACGCACCGTCGAACAGGCGCTGTTGATCAAGTCCGATTCGGCGATGAGTTACTTTCTGCTCGGGGAAAGCTACCGCGACATCAATTTGTACGAACGCGCAGTGCCAAACTACGCGCAGGCGGTCGGCCTTGATGCCGGTATGGCGGATGCCTGGTACGGGCTGGGCGTTAGCTATGCGCGCATCGGTCGGCGCGTCGAGATTGCTGCGATACACGAGCGGCTCTTGAAGCTCAATCCGGGGCTCGCCGCCCAACTGCTGCAGGTATCGGGGAGCAGGTAGGGGCGGTCCGCCTGAGCGCGGGTCGGCTACACTGTGTCCCATCCACCCAGTCACGACAGCAATACTGACTAGAACATGGCACGACCCGGCCCCGACAAGACCACAACCGACAAGGCAAAGCGTGATCCGCAGCGCACCAAGGCGCGTATCCTCGCGGCCGCCACGACCGAGTTCACACGCAACGGGCTTGGCGGTGCGCGTGTCGACCAGATCGCGGCAAGAGCGCGCAGCAACGAGCGCATGCTGTACTACTACTTCGACAGCAAGGACAAGCTTTTCGTCGCGGTACTCGAAGAGGCCTACCTTGCCTTCTGGCGCGCAGAGAGCAAGCTCAAGCTCGATCATTTGAGTCCGGTGCCTGCGATTACGCGTCTGGTCGAATTCATCTGGGAGTACTACGTCGCGCATCCGGAGTTCATCCGCTTGCTCAACACCGAGAACCAGCATCAGGCCAAGTTCCTGAAGAAGTCGCGGCATCTCACCGACCTGGTGTCGCCGGCACTGGGCATGTTGCGCGCGGTACTGGTGCGCGGGCAGGAGTCCGGGGTGTTCCGGAGCGGACTCGATCCGAGCCAGATTTACATCATGATCGCCGCGTTGGGCTACTTTTACCTTTCGAACCGGTACACGTTATCGACAGTACTGGGGCGCGACCTGATGTCTCCCGTCGCACAGGCCGAGCACCTTGCGCACATCACCGAGGTGGTGCTCAACCACCTGCGCAAGCGCAAGGACTGACCCTGTGCTGCTGATCGGCGGTGCCGGGCTGGCAGGCCTTGCTGCGCAATTGCAACCGCACTCACCAGTGCCCCTGATTGACAGCGCGCTGGTCGGAATGCGCGCCGCCGGCAACCTGGCCTTATTCGCCCACGGGATCCATCCCGCCGATTAAATTGACACCCGCGTTCCAAGTTCGATCACGCGTTCCGGGCGCAACTTGAAATACTCCGCGGAGGCCGGGGCGTTTCGCTGCATCCAACGGAACAATTCGCGTCGCCAGGTGAACAATCCGGGGTGACTGGCGCGCGCGATTGAGGATTTTCCGAGGAAGAAGGTCGTATCGGTCTCGTCAAATTCCAGTCCGTGCCGGGAAAGCAGCAGCATTCCTTTTGGCACGTCGATTTCGTCCATGAATCCGTAATGCAGCGTGGTCTGGTAAACGTGGCCGCGTTCAATGACGCTGACCTCGGTGCGCTCACTGTCTGGTACGTGCGGACGGTCACTGGTCAGAACCGTGAGGAACACGATTCGCTCGTGCAATACCTTGTAGTGCTTCAAGTTATGCAGCAAGACCATGGGGATCGTATCCTGGTCGGACGACATATACACGGCGGTCCCTTTTACGCGCGGAATTTCCGGACCGAAAAGCCGGTCAAAATCCCGGATCGGCACGGCACCACGGGCCTGATGCGCGCCAAGGATCGTGACAGCGCGCTTCCACGTGGTCAGCATTGTGAACAGTACCAAGCCGCACAGGAGCGGGAACCAGCCGCCGTCGAGGATTTTGGTCGCATTTGAGGCAAGGAACAGCAGTTCCACCACACCGATTACCGCAAGCAAGCCGAGCAGAAGCGGGTTGTGTCTGCGGGGCAGGGACCAGACGACAATGCCGATCAGGACTGTTGTCAGCACCATGGTGCCGGATACTGCGATGCCATACGCCGCGGCGATGGCGCTCGAATTCTTGAACTCGATGACGAGGACGATAACCAGCACCAGCATGGCCCAATTCACCTGGGGGATATAAATCTGACCGCGCTCGGTTTCGGAGGTGTGCAGTGTAGGAATGCGCGGCAAATATCCTAGACGTGTGGCTTGCTGGGTCAGGGAAAAGGCCCCCGAGATGGTGGCCTGGGAGGCAATTATCGTCGCCGCCGTGGCAAGCGCCACCAAAGGCAGCAGCCAATCAGGCGAGGCCAGCAGGTAAAATGGATTGCTGATTGCCGCTGCGTCGCGCAACGCGAGCGCGCCCTGCCCGAAATAGTTGAGCATTATCGACGGGAACACCAGCGCGGCCCAGGCGATTCGTATGGGCACGGGCCCGAAGTGTCCCATATCTGCATACAAGGCTTCACCGCCGGTCAGCGCCAGGAACACCGCACCCATGACGATAAAGGTGAGTCCGGGGGAGTGGATCGCAAAATCCAGCGCGTAGCGCGGATCAAGCGCGGCCAGGACCGCCGGGGTCTTGATGATCGACAAGAGCCCGAGTACGGCCAGTGTAAAAAACCAAAGCACCGCGATAGGTCCGAACAGCTTTCCAACGGATCCGGTGCCGCGGCTCTGGATCATGAATAGTGCGATAAGAATGCCGATGGTCACCGGGATAACCAGGTGCTCCAGCGCAGGGGTTGCCACGGAAAGCCCTTCCACCGCGGAAAGCACCGATATCGCCGGCGTTATGACCGCATCGCCATAAAACAGCGAGGCACCGATGATGCCGAGCACCGCGACCGTACTGGCGAGCTTCGGTTTTGCGCGAGTCATCCGTTCCGCCCGTGCGAGCAGGGCGAGGATGCCGCCTTCGCCGCCATTGTCGAAGCGAAGCACGACGATGACGTATTTTATGGTCACGATGAGGGTCAGAGCCCAAAACATCATCGACAGCACGGCGAGCACATTGACCGGATTCAGGGGCAGGCCGTGCGGCCCGTTGAATGCTTCCTTGAATGCGTATAGCGGACTGGTTCCGATATCGCCATATACGATTCCCAGCGCTGTCAGCGTTAACAATCCGAGGGAAGATTTTCCGTGGGTATCACAGGAAGGGGTTGCGGATTTGGTGCGGATCGAGGCGGGGCTGTTCACTGGGCGGGTAGGTGACTTCCGAGAATGTGAGGGTCAAAACTCTACGCCCAGGATTTGTGCGCCGCAACAATTAAATTGGAGTCAGAAACTTTCTCCGTATTTTCAATGCGATAAGTCATCCCCAAAGGATGTGCCTGATGCCACTCACTACAGAAAACGCGCTCAAGCGATGGTAAGCACCGATCCGGATTGATGGGTAGGCGTTGCTAGTGCTCCCAACAATCCGGACTAAACGCAGCCCGGAATCAGACCAGACTGCGCTGCTTTTTTAGTTCGGGCAAGCAGTAGGCCAGCCATTGCTTGGTGAGTTTTTCCTGCAGGGAGTTTTGCTTGAGCCGCTCGGAAAGGGCGGAGAAATCGACGCAGTCAAGCTCCTGATCCTGATTGAAGCAGGAAAAGACATAGCTCACCTTGCCGGTGTGCGGGTCGCGTTGCGGTTGCAGGCACTGCGCACAGATCTCTTTCATCATGCATTGCATCGGCGAGTTGATGGAACCGATGGCAAAGTGATGCGGCTTGAGATGCGGCTTGAGCACTTCGTGTCTGGCCCGCCCCACCGCCGCCATCATGCGATCCGAACCGATGGCGATAAGGCGATCGGCTTCGGGCATGCTGATGGCGGGTGTGCCGAGGCGGCCGGACGCGTAGGCGTCCATGGCCTGCACGATGTTGCCGACAAAGGTCTTGTCCTGCGCGCGCCCCGGGGTAAAGCCGGGTTGTTCGTCGCAACACCAGACAATGACGTCTGCCGCCGCCTCGATATCCTTGACCTTGTAGCGATCAATGACTTTCTTGTAGCCGGCGAAATACAGCACTTTCGAACCCTGCGCGCGGAATGCCTGCCCGATGGAGAACAGCACGGCATTGCCCAGGCCACCGCCGACCAGGATGACTGTTTCGTTCGGGGCGATATGGGTCGGTGTGCCCGTGGGACCCATCAGCACCACCGGTTCGCCGGGCTTGAGCATGGCGCACAAGTCGGCCGATCCACCCATTTCAAGAACGATGGTCGACACCAGTCCCTTGTCTGGATCGGTCCAGGCCCCGGTCAGAGCAAGGCCTTCCATTTGCAGGCGTGTGCCGTGGGTAAGCGGCGAATTGGTTTCAAAGTTCTGCAGGCGGTAGAACTGTCCGGGGCGGAACTTGCGCGCCGCCAGCGGCGCCTTCAGGACGATTTCGACAATGGTGGGGGTGAGCCTCTCGACGCGCTCGACCGTGGCGAGCAGGTCTCCCGCCATGCCAGCAAAGAACGCCGTATTGTCGAGCTTGCTGGCCGGCGCGAGCTTGCCGAGGATGCGCGAGACGACGGGGTAGCCTTGTTTGGCGCTTCCCATGGCCTTGACCACGTTGCCGAAGTAAGACGGGTGCAGATCGCCGAAAAAGGATACGAAGCGACCATCGGCCACACGCGAAAGCAGCACGTCCGCACGATCGGGTTTTGAAATCGAAAACTGCGGCTTGAGTGGCTGGCCGTCCTCACCGCAGGCCTTGAAGTACTTCCCGTCAGTGCCGAAGTGCTGCGGATGCTCCCGCGCAAGCACCGTATTGGGTGAGGTGCCGGCCGCGACAAAAATCGTGCAGGCGGGCAGG
>CAITSH010000429.1 GCA_903895005.1 uncultured Pseudomonadota bacterium | reverse complement strand
CTACAGCTACAAATGGGCCGAAGTGTTGTCCGCAGATGCGTACAGCGCGTTCGAGGAAAACGGCGTACTTGACGCGGCTACCGGCGCGCGATTCCGCGAGGAAATACTCGCCGTTGGCGGCAGCCGGCCGGCGATCGAGTCGTTCAGGGCATTCCGCGGTCGCGAACCGCGCGTCGATGCCCTGATGCGGCACAGTGGTATGATTTCCGCATGATATTTGCGCCTTGAGGCTACGATGAAAAGGCTACTGTTTCTTGCACTCATGCTCGCGGCGACAGGGGCATCGGCGCAGATGTACCGGTGGGTGGACCAGAACGGCAAAGTCCACTACACCGACACACCGCCGCCGCCAGCCTCGGCCAAGAGCGTGGAACAAAAAAAAATCGGCGGCAGCGTCGTGGAAACCAGCCAAGTACCTTTTCAGCTGCAAGAAGCCCTGCGCAGCTATCCGGTGGCCCTCTACACGTCCCCGTCCTGCAAGGACGGTTGCGTCCAGGCGCGCGAACTGCTGGCCAAGCGCGGCGTTCCGTTCAAAGAAGTCAGCGTTTTCGACGACAACAGCAACGCGGTGTTGAAAAAGGCGTCGGGTACCAATCAGGTTCCGACCCTCACGGTCGGATCACAAGTGCAGATTGGCTACGAGCCCGGCGGCTTCAATACGCTCCTGGATACCGCGGGCTATCCCAAGACGGCAATCAACCTGCCGGGCGTGGCCAAGGCGATGGCACCGGCATTGGCGAAGCCTGCAGCGCCGGCAGCCACAACGCCATCTCCAGCACCCAAAGCCACCCAATAATCTTAAGCCGTCTTCCTCACAGAGCCGGGACAACCTGGGCTGTTCGGATTTTTCGTGCCTCTGATCGCGCAGTATGAAGCCGCCCATCGCAAAAAAATCAGTCAACCCGGAACGCCCATGAAACTCGCCACCTGGAACGTCAATTCGCTCAACGTGCGCCTGCCACACGTGCTCGACTGGTTGGCCAGCAACCAGCCCGATGCGCTTTGCCTGCAGGAACTGAAGATGGAGGACGCAAAGTTCCCTCTGGCCCAGATTGAGGCCGCCGGTTATCAGGCCGCATTCCTGGGCCAGAAAACCTACAACGGCGTCGCCATACTCTCGCGCGTTCGCGCCGAAGATGTCGTACACAACATTCCCGATCATGCGGACGAGCAAAAGCGCGTGATCGCCGCGACTATCTCGGGTGTGCGTATCGTCTGTGCGTACGTACCCAACGGCCAATCGGTGGGTTCCGACAAGTACAACTACAAATTGGGCTGGTTACAAGCCTTTCGCACCTGGCTGGAGCAGGAGCGATCGCGCTGCCCACGACTCGCCGTGCTCGGTGATTACAACATCGCCCCCGAAGACCGCGACGTGCATGACCCGAAAGCCTGGGAAGGCCAGGTCCTGGTAAGCGAACCGGAGCGCGAAGCGTTCCGAAGCTTGGTTGCACTCGGGCTCGCAGACAGCTTTCGCCTGTTCGAGCAGCCGGAGAAATCCTTCACTTGGTGGGATTACCGAATGAACGGGTTCAAACGCAACCTCGGTATGCGCATCGACCATATTCTTCTGTCGCCCGAATTGGTTGCGCAATGCACCAGTTGCACGATCGACCTTGAACCCAGGAAGCTCGAACGCCCGTCCGATCACACCCCCCTGGTTTGCCAGCTAAGCTGATCATTCAAAGGAGGCCACCTGCCGGAAACCCGCGCCACGCCTTGGTTTCCAGTCGACTGCCTAGCGGCTTGCGCACCCGGCTGACGATACTGAACGATGTTTCCGGCGCCTAACCCAGCGCCTCATACGCGGGCAGGGTCAAAAACTCGACGTAGGTATCATCCGTCGTGATGCGCTCAAAGAGAGCCGCACCCTCGGCGTACTTGCCCGCGTCATAAGCCACTTCCCCGAGGTAGGCTTTTACTTTCGGCAATTCTTCCGCGACGAGTTGGCGGAACATTGCGGCGGTCACTTTGCGTCCGTCATCAAGGCGGCCTTTTTCGCTACGAATCCACTGCCATATCTGCGAACGTGAAATCTCCGCGGTCGCAGCATCCTCCATGAGATTGAACACCGGAACGCAGCCATTGCCGGCGAGCCACGCTCCGAGGTACTGGATGCCGACGGAAATATTATTGCGCATGCCGGACTCTGTGATCGGCGCCTCGGGCCTGAAATCGAGCAGGTCTTTTGCCGTGTAACTGACATCAGGGCGCTGGCGGTCGTACTGGTTGGGTCCGGGCATGTGCTGATCAAACACCGCTTTGGCTACCGGTACGAGCCCCGGATGCGCCACCCATGTGCCGTCGCAGCCGTCTGTAACCTCGCGCAATTTGTCCAGCCGCACCTTTTCGAGTGCCGCCTCATTGGCTGCAGCGTCATTCTTGATGGGAATTTGTGCCGCCATACCCCCCATAGCGGGAGCGCCGCGACGGTGACAGGTCTTGACCAGCGTCAGCGCGTATGCGCGCATGAACGGCGAAGTCATGGTTACCTGCGAACGATCGGCAAGGCAAAAATCCTTGTTGGAGCGGAATTTCTTGATGCAGGAAAAAATGTAGTCCCAGCGCCCGATGTTAAGTCCTGCGGAGTGCTCTTTGAGTTCCCACAGAATCTCGTCCATCTCGAAGGCGGCGACAACCGTTTCGATCAGCACCGTCGCCTTGATCGAACCCTGCGGCACGCCCAGTGCCGATTGCGCCAGTTTGAAAATATCGTTCCACAGACGCGCCTCAAGGTGCGATTCCATCTTGGGCAGATAATAGTAAGGGCCGGATCCCCTCGAGAGCAGTTCCTTCGCGTTGTGAAAGAACAGCAAGGCAAAATCAAAAATTCCGCCGGACACAACCTTGCCGTCCACCGTGACGTGCTTTTCATCAAGGTGCCAACCACGCGGGCGCGGAATCAGAACGGCGCTTTTGTCATTGAGCTTGTATTGCTTGCCGTTCTGTTCCATTGCAATGGTGCGGCGCACAGCGTCGTGAATATTCAACTGGCCGTCAATCATGTTGTCCCAGGTGGGGCAATTGGCGTCCTCGAAATCAGCCATGAACGTCGAGGCGCCGCAGTTGAGCGCGTTGATGACCATCTTACGGTCGGTCGGACCGGTGATCTCGACCCTGCGGTCGAGCATGTCACCGGGCTGCGGCGAGATCGTCCATTCAGAATCACGAATCGCCTTGGTCTCGGCGAGAAAATCGGGCAGGGCACCAGCATCAAACTGCAGCTGAAGCTTGGCACGAATAGCGAGCAGTTCCTGACGGCGTGCTTCGAACGCACGATGCAATTTGACGAAAAAGGCCAAGGCCTCTGGTGTCAGAATCTGCTGGTACTCAGGCCGGATTGCGCCGAGTATCTCGATACCATCGGCAATATTTTCGCTCATGATTTCTCCCGCTAAGATTAGGTGAAAGCTGCGTAGTTCTGTCCGCCATTCAAATAATGGTGCATCACAGCATGAATTCATGCTGCACCACAGCGTTGGAAAATGGAAGTGCTAAATCCCGCAATGTGGCGTTCATTTCACACTGCAGGAAAAGGGAATCTGAAATTTCACATTATGAGATCACATTACCGGCAACAAAATCGTATGCTAGTCTGCGCCTCCCGTTCCTGCACCCGCAATCCATCAAACCAGCCGCGGACCGAACCGCGCGCCACGTGCCAGGAACTGCATAAAAGGAGGATTCAAAATGGGCAAAACTTACAAGATTCTTATCATGGGGGCGTCCTACGGCTCGCTGCTGGCAACAAAACTCGTTCTCGCCGGACACACCGTAAAAATGATCTGCCTTGCCGCTGAGGCGGAAGTGTTCAACAACGAAGGCGCGATAGTCCGCATGCCCATCAAGGGCCGCGAAGGTCTGGTAGAGATCGACTCGCGAAAGCTGCCGGGCAAACTGTCTGCAGAAGCCCCCGGAAAGGTCAACCCCGCCGACTACGACCTCATTGCGCTCGCCATGCAAGAGCCCCAATACCGCTCGACAGGCGTGCGCGAATTACTCGATGCGGTCGCAAAATCCGGGGTGCCCTGCATGTCGATCATGAACATGCCGCCCCTGCCCTATGTTGCGCGCATCCCGGGCGTTGACGTGAACGCCTGCCGCGGCGCTTACACCGATCCGACCGTATGGGACAGCTTCGACCCAGCGCTGCTCACCTTGTGCAGTCCCGACCCCCAGGCCTTCCGTCCCCCTGAAGAGAAGGTCAACGTATTGCAAGTCCGTCTGCCAACCAACTTCAAGGCGGCGCGCTTTGACTCGGATGCACACACTGCGATCCTGCGCCAGTTGGAGGCCGACATCGAGGCGGTTCGTTTCGACACACCCGAGGGAAAAATCGAATTGCCGGTCAAACTCAAGGTGCACGATTCGGTGTTCGTACCGCTGGCCAAATGGAGCATGCTCATGGCCGGAAACTACCGTTGCATCACGAAAGACGGCATGCGCCCGATCAAGGACGCGGTGCACTCGAATATCGATGCTTCACGGGCGGTCTACAACTGGGTGGCCAAGCTGTGCATGTCGCTGGGCGCTGCGGAAAAAGACCTCGTGCCGTTTGAGAAATACGCCGCAGCGGCACAAGGGCTCGCCAGCCCTTCCTCGGCGGCACGCGCCTTGTACGGCGGCGCGCCGAACATCGAGCGTGTCGACAAGCTGGTGCAGACCATCGCCGCCCAAAAGGGCCTGCGCCTTGCGGAAATCGACGAGGTCGTGTCCTTGGTTGACGCCAAGCTCGAGTCCAACCGGCAGGCCGCTGCCGCGACGAGCGAACGAAGCCGCTGACCCGCAGCCACTGACCAAAGGGGGGACGCGCATATCGCGCGTCCCGAATCCGCCTGGCGCTACCCGCCGGGCGGATCAGGCCGCTTCGGCAGGGTCGCCCTTTTCTTCCAGTCCGAGTTCCTGGATCTTGCGCGTAATGGTGTTGCGCCCGATACCCAGCAGGTTCGCCGCCTCGATACGCCGGCCGCCGGTATGGGCGAGCGCCTTGGCGATCAGTACCTTTTCAAACTCGCGCGACAGCGAATCCATAATGCCCGACTCGCCGCGCGCAAGCGATTTTTCGGCTTCCCGCGACAGCGCGCCAATCCAGTCCGAACCCTGCACGCGCGAGGACTCTTCGCGCAGTTCAGGCGGCAGGTCGCTGATTTCTATCGACTGACCCGGCGCCATCACGGTGAGCCAGTGGCAAACGTTTTCCAACTGCCGGACGTTGCCCGGAAAATCATGGGCGCCCAGATAGTTCATTGCAGCATCGCTCAGGCGCTTGGGCTCCATACCCAGGTCTTTCGCACTTTTGGCAAGAAAGTGCCTCGCCAAAAGGGGAATATCCTCGCGCCGTTCGCGCAGCGACGGCAGGCGCAACCGGATCACATTCAGCCGGTGGTAAAGGTCTTCTCGAAACTGGCCGTCCTTGACCCGCGCCTCCAGGTTCTGGTGGGTTGCGGCGATGACGCGAACATTGGACTTGATCGGCTGGTGACCGCCGACGCGGTAAAAATTTCCGTCCGACAATACGCGCAGCAAACGTGTCTGCAAGTCAGGCGGCATGTCGCCGATTTCATCGAGGAACAGCGTTCCGCCTTCCGCCTGTTCAAAGCGGCCCCGGCGCATCGCCTGCGCGCCGGTAAACGCGCCGCGCTCATGACCGAAGAGTTCGGATTCAAGCAAGTCCTTGGGCATCGCTGCCGTGTTGATCGCAACAAAGGGTTTGGATGCGCGTGCACTGTGGCGATGAAGCGCCTGAGCCACCAGTTCCTTGCCTGAGCCCGACTCGCCGGTGATCAACACCGTGGCATTGGACTGTGACAGACGCCCGATCGCGCGAAACACCTCCTGCATTGAGGGCGCCTGGCCGAGGATTTCCGGCGATGTCTGCGCCACCTCGGCGACCTCGTCCTCACGCATCGATTCGTCCAGCGCGCGCCGGATCAGCTCGACCGCCTGGTCGACGTCAAACGGCTTGGGCAGGTACTCGAAAGCACCGCCCTGGAAGGCCGCCACCGCCGACTCGAGATCCGAATACGCCGTCATGATAATGACGGGCAGAGTCGGATACCGCTGTTTTATGTTCTGCAGCAAATCCAGGCCCGAGGTGCCGGGCATGCGAATGTCCGAGACCAGAACCTGCGGCGCGCCGGCAGCAAGCGAATCGATTGCGTCCTGCGCCAGGGCAAAGGTCTTGTACGGAATGCCCTCGCGCGTCAGCGCCTTCTCAAACACCCAGCGGATGGACTTGTCGTCATCAACGACCCAGACCGGTTTCATATTCATTGGCTCTTTCTAAGAATTTGTTCAGGACAATGGCAGGACGATGCGGAAACTGGTTCGGCCGGGCTGGCTTTCCGCTTCGATGATGCCGTGATGGTGCTGTACGAACGTCTGCGCCAGCGTGAGGCCAAGTCCGGTTCCGCCCTCGCGGCCGGAAACCAGCGGGTAGAACACGCGGTCGCGGATTTCAGGGGGAATTCCCGGTCCATCATCGATTACTTGCAATTCTAATGCCAGGCGATAGCGCTTCCTGGCGAGCGTGACCTGTCGCACCACGCGGGTCCGCAGTTCAATCGCGCCCGCACCGGACAGTTGCGGCCAGGCCGTCGGTTGTGCGGCAATGGCCTGTGCGGCATTGCGCGCGATATTGAGGATCACCTGGATGAGCTGCTCCCTGTCGCCCTGGATCTCGGGCAGGCTGGTGTCGTAATTACGGCGGATCCGGATGCCGTTTGGGAACTCCGCCAGTATCAGGCTGCGTACGCGCTCGCAAACCTCGTGAATGTTAACCGGTCCGATGTGAGGCGGCCGGTGCGGCGTGAGGAGCCTGTCCATCAGCGACTGCAGGCGGTCCGCTTCCTTGATGATCACCTGGGTGTATTCGCGCAGATCAGCGCGATCCAGCTCGCGCTCGAGCAACTGCGCTGACCCGCGCAACCCGCCCAGCGGATTCTTGATTTCATGGGCCAGGTTGCGGATGAGTTCGCGGTTGGCAAGGTGCTGGTTCATCTGCTGCGCCTCGCGCTCGATACGCAACTGCTGCTCGATGGGACGCAGCTCGATGATGAGTACCGTCGTGCCGCTCTCCACCGGCGTCACGATGCAATTCAGAGCCAGGGGCTCGAGGCCGGCGCGCGCGAGGATCAGCTCCTGATCGGCAAATCCCCAGCCGCTGTTGATTGTCTGGCGCAGCTTGACCTCGAACTCCTCGACTTGCACAAAGAGGTCGAGAAACCCCTGCCCGAGAATGCTTTTCTGGCCGACATCAAACAGCGTTTCTGCTGCCGGGTTGAGATATTGGACGGATAGCCCCCCGTCGAGGGCAACCACAGCGGTGGCAAGCAGGTCAAGTCCGGAGTACGCCGAGGCCGCCATGGTTTCAGGCCAGCGCTTCGTAGCGCGTTGCCACGGCCGCTACTTGAGCGCTGAAAGTTCCTTTTGCAGCGCTTCGATGTTTTTCTGATGCTGGTCGACCTTGTCCTTGAACGGCCGCAGACGTTCGGCCACCTTGGCGAAATTGCGCTCTTCCCCCGTGCGCAACTGCTCCTGTTCGACCAGCTTTTGTTGCGCATCCTTGAGCATTTGCTGCTCGGAACCCAATTCGTTTTGCAGGATCTTGCGCCTGCCATCGTCGCGCGATTTTTGCGTCGCAGAGTCCACGCGCGGAAAACTCGCCGGCGTGGTGGTGCTGGCGGCAGGTGCGCGCGCTGCGGGTACGACCGGCATGACCGGCACCACTGAAACCTCGCGGCTTACCGCCGTGCATTTCTTGCCCGTCATTTCTTCCTTGACGTTGGTATAGGTCGAGCGGCCGTTTTCGTCCTTGCACAAATAGGTCGTGCCGGCACCCTGTGCAAGCGCGATCGCGCTGGCGCAGATCAGGACCAAACCGGTCAGTGGCCGCACAACGTGCATGGAGAAAACATCCCGAAGATGCATCAAGAGAGGACATTAAGTCTAGGACAGAACCCACATGATTTCAAACCTTTTTACGGCTTGATTAATGAAAACGGGGGCATCTCAGCCCCCGTCTAACCGAACAGCTAACTGATGAATTACAGGCTGTAATACATGTCGAACTCAATCGGGTGCGTCGTCATGCGGAAACGCGTGACTTCGTCCATCTTGAGGGCGATGTAGGCATCGAGCATGTCGTCGGAGAACACGCCACCTTTGGTCAGGAACGCGCGATCCTTGTCCAGTTCGGACAGCGCCTGGTCAAGCGAATGGCAAACGGTCGGGACCTTGGCAGCCTCTTCCGGCGGCAGGTGGTAGAGGTCTTTGTCGATCGGCTCGCCCGGGTGAATCTTGTTCTGCACGCCGTCCAGGCCCGCCATCAGCAAGGCAGCAAACGCCATGTACGGGTTGGCCGTCGGGTCGGGGAAGCGCACTTCCACGCGACGCGCGCGCGGGTCCGTGACGTAGGGAATACGGCAGGACGCAGAGCGGTTACGTGCAGAGTAGGCAAGATTGATCGGCGCCTCGAAACCCGGAACCAATCGCTTGTAGCTGTTGGTGCCGGGGTTGGTGATGGCGTTGAGGGCCTTGGCGTGCTTGATGACGCCGCCGATGTAGTAAAGGGCAAAATCAGACAGCCCGGCATAGCCGTTGCCGGCAAACAGGTTCTTGCCGTCTTTCCATACCGACTGGTGCACGTGCATGCCCGAACCGTTGTCACCAACTACGGGCTTGGGCATGAAGGTGGCGGTCTTGCCATACGAGGCGGCGACCATGTGCACCGTGTACTTGAGAATCTGGTTCCAGTCGGCACGCTTCACCAAGCTGTTGAAACGGGTGCCGATTTCGCACTGACCCGCGGTCGCAACTTCGTGGTGGAACACCTCGACCTCGACGCCCTGAGCCTCCAGCGCGAGTGACATCGCATTGCGAATGTCCTGCAGCGTATCGGTCGGGGGAACGGGGAAATAACCACCCTTGACCGGCGCGCGGTGCGCCATGTTGCCACCGTCGTACTCAATGCTGCTGGACCAGGGAGCCTCTTCCGAACTGATCTTCACGAACGAACCCGACATGTCCGCGTTCCAGGTAACCGAATCAAAAATGAAGAATTCCGGCTCGGGACCAAAGTAGGCGACATCACCCAGGCCGCTTGCCTTCAGGTAGGCCTCAGCGCGCTTGGCGAGCGAACGCGGGTCGCGGTCGTAGCCCTTGCCGGTCGACGGCTCGATGACGTCGCATGTAATGTTGAGGGTGAGCTCATCGGTGAACGGATCGATACGCGCCGAGTCAGGATCAGGAAACAGCAGCATGTCCGAAGCTTCGATGCCCTTCCATCCGGCGATCGAGGAGCCGTCGAAAGCGTGGCCGCTGTCGAATTTGTCCTGGGTGAACTGCTTTGAGGGCACCTGAACGTGCTGCTCCTTACCCCGGGTGTCGGTGAAACGGATGTCGACAAATTTGACATCCTCATCCTTGATCATCTTCAGTACATCGGCGGCAGACAATGCCATTTTTTTCTCCTAAAGTGCGGGTTGCATGAAAATCGTTGAATGGGGGTATGAACCGGTGGGTGTGAAATCTCACCACACGTCATCTGCGAGCGAACAACGCGCCTACACGCAGGATTACAGGGCTAATTCAGCAGAAAGCATGCCACCACCCAGATTTGGGCAATCCATTGTGCCACAAGCCCGAAGAGCAAATGATCATCACGCGGTAAGCACCATTATGGTGCAAATGCAAAAATAAACGCAATATGTTGGTGCAAACAAACAAACCTGCACCATACAGATTCATTTTTACACTTTTATCACCAGACTCAGACTTCCGAGGTTAAACCATGCAATCGACCGCAAATCTTCTGGAAACCGCCCAAAAACGAGGAACCGAGTTGAGTGTGCCCTACGCCGGCGCGCTATTGCCCGCCGAAGCGCACGCCCTATTGGAAGCGGACCCCGAAGCCCGCCTCGTTGATGTGCGCACAAAGCCGGAGCTTCATTTTGTGGGCAGCGTTCCCGGCGCCATTGAACTGGAATGGAACAGCTGGCCGGGCAGCAAACCCAATGTCGATTTCATTGCGCAATTGCAGGCGGCCGCAACGGCACAAACGACCCTGTTGTTCATGTGCCGCAGCGGAGTGCGCTCCCACAACGCCGCAACCGCAGCGACTCAGGCGGGCTTCGTCAGGTGCATCAATGTCCTCCAGGGGTTCGAAGGTGACAAAGATCAGGACGGGCATCGCGGCAAGGTCGGAGGATGGCGGCAGGCTGGGCTGCCCTGGACACAGTCTTAGCGCCTTCGCAGCAAACCGCCGCAACCACCTCTTGCGCTTGCAAGTAGACAGGTCAGTCTATATTGTTAGACCGCTCTGTCTAACTCCGGAATTCATCCTGTAATGCCCGCCGCAGACATTCCAGTAAAGGAACGCATCCTCGATTGCGCTGCCGAGTTGTTTTATCGCAACGGGATTCGCGCAACCGGCATAGATCGCATCATTGCTGAAGCCGGCATCGCAAAGATGTCGCTCTACAACCAGTTTGGCAGCAAGGACGAACTGGTCCTCGCCTTTCTCGAGCGGCGTGACGCGCGGTGGATGGCCTGGCTCGAACAGCGCGTTGCGCTTGAACGGGTCACAGACAAGCGCCTCATCGCCCTTTTTGAAGCCTTACACGATTGGTTTTCATCCGAAGACTTCCGCGGTTGCGCCTTCATCAACGCCTCAGTAGAAGCCGCCGACGGCAAAAGCGCCGCAACCCAATCAGCCTTACGGCATAAGGCCAGGTTGCGTCAGTTCATCGAAACACTCGCGCGCGCCGCAAGATTGCGCAAGCCGGAGGAACTGGCCTGGTCACTACTGCTACTGGTTGAGGGCGCGATTGTCACGGCACAGATGGAGGGCAGGCCCGATGCGGCACGGCGCGCGAAAAAAGCCGCAATGACGCTGATCAGCCAGCACGCTTACTGACCCTCTCCCCATTCGAACTCGCGGAAAATTCCCTTACCGGACTCTGATGACAAGACTGCCATGAACGCGCCCCGCCCGCCCCTCCCGCCGTTCAGCCGCGATGCCGCCGCACAAAAGGTTCGCATGGCCGAAGACGCATGGAACACGCGCGAACCGGAACGCGTTTCCCTCGCTTACACCACCGACAGCACGTGGCGCAATCGCGCCGAATTTTTATCCGGGCGCGAAGCCATCGTGCAATTCCTGCAACGCAAGTGGGCGAAGGAACTCGACTACCGCCTGATCAAGGAATTGTGGGCCTTTGACGGGGCGCGAATCGCCGTTCGCTTTGCCTACGAATGGCAAGATGATGCGGGTCGGTGGTATCGGTCCTACGGAAACGAAAACTGGGAATTCGACGCGACAGGCCTGAGGCGCCGGCGCATCGCCAGCATCAATGACCTGCCGATAAACGAAGCCGATCGCAAGTTTCACTGGCAGCCGGGTCGACGGCCCGATGACCACCCCGGCCTGAGCGAACTGGGTTTGTAGCCCGCGAATCAACTCAAAACCACGCGCTCCATTCCGGTGCGCGCGCGCACCATTTCAACCTCGGCGATTGCCGATTGGCAAGCCGTTGTCCGGTCGATGCCATTTCGCATCGCGAAGTGCCGCAATGAACTCCTTGTCGCAAAAGCCTTTATCCAAGCCGTACCCGGATCAAAAAGCAACATGGCACGGTTGATGCGAAGACGCTGAGACTTACTTTCATGCGTTGAGGAGAATCACCGTGTCTGCGTTCGACAATCCGTTCAATCCCAATGTCCGCCTCGGCGCATCGGCCTGCACCTGCGGCAAACATACGAGCCAATCCGAGCATGACCTCGCCGTTACGGTCACCGACGAGCCGCAGACCAATGACATTGAAACCCTCAACCACCGGGTAATCGAGTCGGCGCTGATGCGCGCCCTGTTCCCGCAAGACGCAACGCGGCGCCGCTTTCTTGAGGCCGTTGGTTCATCAACCGCGATGGCCGCCATCGGCAGCGTGCTACCCATTGGCGCGCTCTCGGCAATGGCGCAAGACAAAAACGCGCTCGAGAAAAAAGACCTGAAGATCGGCTTTATCGCCATCACCTGCGCCACGCCGCTGATCATGGCCGACCCGCTGGGCTTCTACAAAAAAGAAGGCCTCAACGTACAGCTGATGAAAACCGCAGGCTGGGCGTTGATTCGCGACAAGATGCTCAACAAGGAGCATGACGCCAGCCACTTCCTGTCGCCCATGCCGCTCGCCATATCAATGGGGCTGGGATCTTCGGCACAGCCGATGGACGTGGCGACCATCCAGAACGTCAACGGGCAGGCGATCACGCTGCACAACAAGCACAAGGACAAGCGCGACCCCAAACAGTGGAAGGGCTTCAAGTTCGCCGTTCCCTTCGAGTACTCGATGCACAACTTTTTGTTGCGCTACTACGTTGCCGAACACGGCCTTGACCCGGACACCGACATCCAGATCCGCGTGACCCCGCCTCCTGAAATGGTGGCCAACCTGCGCGCCGGCAACATCGACGGCTTTCTCGGACCCGATCCTTTCAATCAACGCGCCGTCTACGACGAAGTCGGGTTCATCCACCTGTTGTCCAAGGAATTGTGGGACGGCCACCCGTGCTGCGCGTTCGGCACATCGGAAGCCTTCATCAAGGAAAACCCCAATACCTTCGCGGCCATGTACCGCGCCGTGCTCGCCGCCGCAGCCATGGCACGCGAACCGCGCAACCGCTCGCTTATCGCCAAGGTGATTGCGCCGCCCAATTACCTCAACCAGCCGGAGACGGTGATCGAGCAGGTGCTGACCGGAAAATTCGCCGATGGCCTCGGAAACGTCAAAAACGTACCGGACCGTGCCGACTTCGATCCTTTCCCGTGGCAGTCCATGGCCGTGTGGATGCTGACGCAGATGAAGCGCTGGGGTTACGTCAAGGGCGATGTCAATTACAAGGCCATCGCGGAAAAGGTGTTCCTTGCCACCGATGCGCGCAAGCGCATGGCGGAACTCGGGCAGAAAGCACCGGCGACCAGCTATGCCAAGTTCAAGGTCATGGGCAAGGAGTTCGATCCGGCCTCACCGGACAAATACCTCGCCAGCTTCAAGATCAAGAAATCCGCCTGACCCCCGATGTTCTCTACAACCTGGTTCAAGGCAGCCCTGCTGTCGCTGCTTTTTCTCGTCATCTTGCTTGGCGCGTGGCACCTTGCCACGCTTCCCAAGACGGAGGCGTCGGGCGCCAGCGACGAATACGCCAAGCTCATGGGCAAGGGTGCAAAAAAATCCGACGGCTTCCCAACGCCGGCGCAGTTCGGCGAGGCCGTCACAAGAAATCTCGCCGAACCGTTTTATGACCGCGGCAGCAACGACAAGGGCATAGGCATACAACTCGGGCATTCACTCGCGCGTGTTGGCCTGGGCTATCTGCTCGCCATGCTGCTTGCGATACCGCTGGGCTTTGTGATCGGCATGTCGCCGCTGATTTATCGGGCGATAGATCCCTTCATCCAGATCCTCAAACCGATTTCCCCTCTGGCCTGGATGCCGATCGCGCTCTACACCATCAAGGATTCCTCGCTGTCCGGGATATTCGTTATTTTCATCTGCTCGGTCTGGCCGATGCTGATCAACACTGCTTACGGCGTGGCCGCGGTGCGACGCGACTGGCTGAACGTCGCCAAAACGCTGGAAGTGCGGCCGCTGCGCAAGGCCTTCCTCGTCATCCTTCCGGCTGCAGCCCCCACCATACTTACCGGCATGCGCATTTCAATGGGTATTGCCTGGCTGGTGATTGTTGCTGCAGAAATGCTGGTGGGCGGCACCGGCATCGGTTACTTCGTCTGGAACGAGTGGAACAACCTCAATCTCACCAACGTGATGTTTGCCATCCTGGTCATCGGCGTTGTCGGCATGGCTCTGGACCTTGCCATCGGTCGGCTGCAAAAATTCGTCACCTACGTCGAGTAAGCACGGAACCATGGCTTTTCTCGAAATCCAGGACCTGAAAAAAACCTATCCGACCGCGGACGGCAAGGATGTCACGGTGTTCGAAGGGGTGAACTTCGCCATCGAAAAGGGCGAGTTTGTCTGCATCATCGGCCATTCGGGCTGCGGCAAGACCACCATCCTGAATGTGCTCGCCGGGCTCGACAAGGCAAGCGGCGGAGTGGTCGTCATGGATGACCGCGAGGTGTCCGGTCCGTCGCTCGAACGCGGCGTGGTGTTCCAGGGCCACGCCCTCATGCCCTGGCTTTCGGTGATGAAGAACATCGCCTTCGCGGTCAAGAGCAAGTGGCCTGAATGGAACAACATCCAGGTCCAGACGCACTGCCAGAGATTCATCGAGATGGTCGGTCTCACCGGCGCCGAGCATAAAAAGCCCTCGGAGCTTTCCGGTGGCATGAAACAGCGCGTGGGCATCGCGCGCGCCTTTGCCATACAGCCCAAGATGCTGCTGCTTGACGAGCCCTTCGGCGCGCTCGACGCACTCACCCGCGGCACGATACAAGACGAATTACTGCGCATCGTCCAGGCGACGCACCAGACCGTGTTCATGATCACCCACGACGTCGACGAATCGATCCTGCTCGCCGACAAGATCATGCTCATGTCCAACGGGCCGCGGGCCGTGATCGCTGAAATTGTCGAGAACACCATGCCGCGCGACCGCACGCGCACCGACATGCACCACAACCCGCAGTACTACAAGATCCGCAACCATCTTGTGGACTTTCTCGTCAACCGCTCCAAGCAATTCCAGAACGGAGCAACCCAGCGCCCGGCACACCCGCTGGTCGTGCGGCCCGGACTTGCAACGGAACGGGCACCCGATGCGAGTGCCAATGCAACCGACAATGTTGTCAAACTAAGGCTGTAAAGCCGCCAAAAGGAGAAATGCAATGAAAGGTTCCAGCTCATCCTCACTGATGAAGCCCATGAAGCGCGAAGACATTACCGACCTGATCGTCTTTCGCAAAATCAAGCTGGGGATCAAGTGGGCCGCCGTGGCCAAGAAAGTCGGCGAGAGCAAAGAATGGGTCACCGCCGCCTGCCTCGGGCAGATGCAGATGACCAAGAAGCAGGCCGAAACCGTCGGCAAGATTTTTGACCTGCCCGCCGAGGCCGTGCTGATCCTGCAAACGGTGCCCTACAAGGGTTCACTACCGACCGCGGTGCCGACCGATCCGCTGATCTATCGCTGGTATGAAATTGTCAGCGTCTACGGCACCACCATCAAGGAACTGATCCACGAGGAATTCGGCGACGGCATCATGAGCGCCATTGATTTTTCCATGGACATCCAGCGCCAGCCCGACCCGAAGGGTGATCGGGTGCACGTCGAGTTGTCGGGGAAATTTCTGCCTTACAAGACGTATTAGCGCCGGGCGCGGGTTTGCCCCCGCGCATTCAGCGCAGACACGCCGCTTGTCGTGCGGTTTTGCTTTACAGTACCAACCAGATTCTTAATATTTTTCCCCGGAGGCTTTCATGAATCGAAGAAAATTCCTTACCCAAGCCGGCGCCGGCGTTGTTACCGCCGCAGCCGCATCACAAGCCGTCGCCCAGGCCCCGGCATTGCCCGAGGTGCGCTGGCGCTGCGCGTCCAGCTTTCCGAAAAGCCTGGACACTATTTACGGCGGCGGTGAGGTCATCGCCAAGCGGCTTGCCGCCATTACCGGGGGAAAATTCCAGATCCGTATTTTCGGTGCCGGTGAAATTGTTCCGGCCTTTGGCACCGTGGACGCAGTACAACAGGGCACCGTGGAATGCACCCACACCGCGGGCTACTACTTCGTCGGCAAGAACAAAACCTTCGCCTTTGACACCACGGTTCCTTTCGGCATGAACCAGCGCCAGCAAAACGCCTGGATTTACTGGGGCGGCGGACTGCAGCTGATGCGCGAGTTCTTCAAGGACTTCAACATGATCTCCTTCCCCGCCGGCAACACCGGCGTGCAAATGGGCGGATGGTTCAGGAAAGAAGTCAAATCCGTCGCCGATCTCAAAGGACTGAAAATGCGCATCGCCGGCCTCGGCGGCGAAGTCATGTCACGTCTGGGCGCGGTGCCGCAGCAGATTGCCGGCGGCGACATCTACCCGGCGCTCGAGCGCGGCACCATCGACGCGGCCGAATGGGTCGGCCCCTATGACGATGAGAAACTCGGTTTCTACAAAATCGCACCGCACTACTACTACCCCGGCTGGTGGGAGGCGTGCTCGATGTACTCGATGTACGTCAACATCAAGGAATGGGAAAAGCTGCCCAAGGAATATCAAGCCGCGTTTGAAGCCGCGTGCTACGAGGCCAACATGGACATGATGGCCGAATACGACTTCAAGAATCCCCAGGCCTTGCAACGCCTGGTCAAGAACGGGGTCAAGCTGCACGCCTACTCGCCCGAGATCATGAAGGCGGCCCACAAGGCCGCGTTTGAACTCTACGAAGATGAAGCCTCGAAGAACCCCTCGTGGAAAAAGATTTACGAGCCGTGGAAAAAATTCCGGCAGGACGAGTTCCTCTGGCATCGTGTCGCAGAACAGACCCTCACCACCTTCTTGCTCAACAATCCGGACCCCATCCCGGGCAAGAAGTAATCCAGCAGTTAAAAAAAAGGCCCCGCAGTGCGGGGCCTTTTTCATTGCCGAGTGGTCGGCGCTACTTCTGTTCCTTCAGCATCCGCTCGATGCTGGCCGCAGGATCCTCGTCCTTGGTTTTCTCACGATCCGGTTTGGGCGCCTCCGCGTCGGCAGGCGCTACCGGCATTTCCAGTTGACGGCGGATTTCGTCGGCCCCCGTTCCGCTGATGCCACCCTGCACCTTGGACACATTGCTGGTGACGATGCCCGGGAAGGCGATCACGATAGCCACCATCAAAACCTGGATGATCACAAAGGGAATGGCGCCCTTGTAAATATCCATGGTGGTGATCTCCTTGGAAGCCACGCTGCGCAGGTAAAACAGCGCAAAACCGAAAGGCGGGTGCAGGAACGACGTTTGCATGTTCACGGCCAGCAACACCCCGAACCAGACAAGATCAATGCCGAGTTTTTGCGCAACCGGCGCCAACAGGGGCACGATGATGAAGGCGATTTCGAAGTAGTCGAGAAAAAACGCCAGAACAAAAACGAAGATATTCACCACGATCAAGAAGCCCAGGGCGCCGCCCGGGAGGTCGGATAGCAGGTGCTCTACCCACAAGTCGCCGTTCACGCCCCTAAACACCAGGCTGAATACCGTCGAGCCAATCAGGATGAAGACGACAAAGCTCGTCATGGTCGCCGTCGACTCGACCGACTGTTTCATCAGGCCCCAGTCGAGCTTGCGCCGCATCAGGGCCAGGATGATCGCCCCGCTCGCGCCCATGGCGCCGCCCTCTGTCGGCGTTGCAACCCCCAGGAAAATCGTGCCCAGTACAAGAAAAATCAGTACCAACGGCGGGATCAACGTGGTCATCACCTTGAGGAGGAGCGCCGAACCGCGTAACGAGCGCGCCTCCAGCGGCAACGCCGGCACCCACTCGGGCTTGACGATGGAGATAATGAACACATACAGCGCATAAAACCCGGTCAGCGTAAGCCCGGGAATCAAGGCGCCCTCGTAGAGGTCGCCGACCGATGCGCCCAGCTGGTCTGCCAGGATGATCAGAACCAAGGAGGGAGGAATGATCTGGGCGAGCGTGCCAGAGGCCGCAATTACGCCGCAGGCAAGCGGCTTGGAGTAGCCGTAACGCATCATCACGGGCAGGGAAATCAAACCCATCGCAATCACCGACGCCGCCACCACACCCGTGGTGGCGGCCAGCAGCGCGCCGACAAAAATCACCGCATAGGCGAGCCCACCGCGCACCGCTCCGAAAAGCTGCCCGATGGTATCGAGCAGTTCCTCTGCCATGCCGCTACGCTCCAGGATAAGCCCCATGAAAGTAAAGAACGGGATCGCCAGCAGGGTCGAATTGCCCATGATGCCCAGAACGCGCTCGGGCAGCGCCTGCAGCAATGCGGGGTGCAGCAACCCCATCTCCATCCCGACAAAGCCAAAAAACAAACCATTGGCGGCCAGTGAAAATGCGACCGGATAGCCGGCCAGCAAAAACACCACCAAGCCGCCGAACATGAGCGGAGCCATCAGATCGGGAGACATCAGACACCCTCCTTTTTCTGCTCGGCCGGATTGGGAATGATGCCCCTCAGAAATGCCACACGCTTGATGATTTCGGAGACACCCTGCAACGCCAGCATGCTGAACGCCACCGGAATAAGCAGCCGCACGGGCCAACGAATCAATCCGCCCGGATCGGAGGAATACTCATTGATGGTCCACGAGTTGACCAGGGTCGGCCAGCTGTACCAGATGATGATCAGCACAACGGGCAACAGCGCCAGCAAACTGCCGACGATGTCTATCCAGGCCTGCACCCGCGGTGAAAGGCGTCCGGCAATGACATCGATACGCACGTGATCGTTGCGCTTGAGCGCGTAGGCGGCAACCAGCAGGAACATCGCCGAATTGAGGTACCACTGCACTTCAAGCCAGCCGTTGGAACTCAGGTTGACGGCATACCGTACCAGGGCATTCACGGTACAGATAATCACCGCCACAAGGATAAGCCAGGACGATGCCTTGCCTATACGCTCGTTGGCCAGATCGACGAAGCGGGAGAAACTGAGAAATAGGGACATGGAGTGCTCAGGCAAAAAGGAGAAGAAAGTACGCACTTTGTGTTAAGCAAACAGCATGCCGATGATACCCATTTTCCGCGCAAGCCGAGCGCAAATCCGTGCGTGCCCACCACCTGAAAAAGCGCGCCAGTCGGGCATTTCCAGCCTATCTGCCTTACAATCTGCGCTCCTTCTCCACCGCCGGTTTCATCATGATCAATTCCATTCGCAGTACCCGCGGCATGGCCGTCGCCCCCCACGCCCTCGCCAGTCAATCCGCCCTTGCCGTGTTGCGCGAAGGGGGCAATGCCATCGAGGCCATGATTAGCGCCGCTGCGACCATCGCCGTCGTGTACCCGCACATGAACTCGATCGGCGGCGACAGTTTCTGGCTGCTATCGGTACCCGGCAAGGCCCCGGGGGCGATTGACGCCTGCGGCGCTGCCGCGCAGGCGGCTTCAATCGACTGGTACCGCGAACGCAACATCACCATCAGCATCCCGTTTCGCGGCGGCATTGCCGCCAATACGGTTGCAGGAACCATTTCCGGCTGGGGCGCGGCACACAAGTTGTCGCGCGAGTCCCTCGGCGGCCGCATGCCGCTGTCGCGCCTGCTCGAGGACGCAATTCATTACGCCGAGCGTGGTATCCCAGTTACGCGCAGCCAGATGGTCAACACCAACGGCAAAAAAGCCGAATTGCTGCCTCAGCCGGGCTTTGCCGACACCTTCCTGGTAAAGGGCGAGGTGCCGGAAACGGGGAGCCTCTTTGTACAAAAGCGTATCGCAGAAACACTGCGCCAGATTGCACGCAAAGGCACGGATGACTATTACCGCGGCGAGCTCGCCGAATCAATCGCCGCCGATCTCAAGCGCGCCGGCAGCCCGGTCGCGCTCGCCGACTTGCAGGCGCACCGCGCCGGGCTGCGCGATCCGCTGCGCCTCGCACATTCCGCGGGCGAGGTCTACAACATGACCCCGCCGACGCAGGGCGTGGTGTCGCTGATGATTCTCGGCATCATGGACGTGCTGCAGGCCAACAAGGCGGACCCGGCCGGCGCCGACTATGTGCACCTCGCCGTGGAGGCGACCAAACAGGCGTTTCGCGTGCGCGACAAGTACGTCACCGACCCCGCCTACATGACCGTGGCGCCGCAAGACCTGCTCAAGGCCGCGCATATCCGCGAACTTGCATCACGTGTAGACCGCAACGTCGCCGCCCCCTGGGGTGCCGGCAAAGGCCCGGGCGACACCGTCTGGATGGGTGTGATCGACGGTGAAGGACGCATGGTGTCCTTCATCCAGAGCATTTATCACGAGTTCGGCTCGGGGGTCGTGCTGAAAGCATCGGGCATCAACTGGCAAAACCGCGGCTGCAGCTTTGCGCTTGACCCGGCAAAACTCAACAGCCTGCGTCCCGGACGCAAACCCTTTCACACGCTTAACCCGGCGATGGCACGCCTCGCCGACGGCCGCAGCATGGTCTACGGCACCATGGGCGGCGATGGCCAGCCACAAACACAATCGGCGGTGTTCAGCCGTATCGTCGGATTTGGCATGGCGCCACAACAGGCGGTCAGCGCACCGCGTTGGTTGTTGGGCCGCACCTGGGGACAAGTCAGCGAAACCCTCAAGCTCGAATCACGCTTTCCTGCGGAGGTGATCGCCAAGCTCAAGGCCATGGGCCACGACACCGAGGTGCTGGGCGAATACGACGAGACGGTGGGCCATGCTGGTGCCATCGTGCGCCATCCCAACGGCGTGCTCGAAGGCGGCGCCGACCCGCGCAGCGACGGGAGCGTCGCCGCCTTTTGATTCATGCGCTCGCCGGATCAGCCGTTTCACCTGTTGTGATGTGTTCCCGCCTGCACGCGGCGGCAGCGAAATCCCGGGCGCAATGTGGCCATGACGCAGCGACGACGCTTTAGTTTGCGGCGAAGCGGTTTACGGGGTGTCCAGGGGTTGTACTACTACCGGGAGAAAGCACCTCCGCAAAATTTATATTGACACCATTCTTTATAAATTTAGACTGATTCTCGTTTACACCACCCGGCTTCACAACCCGCACCCACTCGCCTGCCACCTTCCCCAAGACCATTCTTTAGAACGTCCCCTCAAGGAGTCGCCCCATGATGATCGCGCGCAGAACTTTACTCGCAGTCGCAGCCCTCTCCACACTGATGTTCACCGGAAGCGTCGCGGCACAGGCCTACCCAAACAAGCAGATCAACGTCATCGTGTCCTTCCCACCGGGCGGTGACACCGACGCCCTCGCACGCGTATTTGCAGAAAAGCTGGCCTCCCGCCTCGGGCAGAATGTCATTGTCGAAAACAAAACCGGTGCGAGCGGCACCATCGGCAATTCCTATGTTGCCAAGGCCGCACCCGATGGCTACACCCTGCTGTTTACGCCCAACACCCTCGCCACCGCGCCTCTGGTTCTCAAGCCCGGTACTGGCGCCGTCTACGATCCGCTGACCGATTTCACGCCGATCTTCCTCGCCGGCACCCAGTCTTTGTTCGTGGTGACAACGGCGCCCAGCGGCGTGACCAACCTGAAAGAGCTGGTCGCGGCGGCAAAGGCCGGCAAGATCACCACGTACGCCAGCCCCGGCGTTGGGTCGCCCATGCATATACTCGGCGAAATGTTCAACAAGTCGGCCGGTGTGAAAATCTCGCCCATCGCCTACCGGGGCAGCGGACCGGCCATCGTCGACCTTCTCGGCGGTCACCTGCCCATGATGTACACCACGCTCGGCCCAGTGGCCCAGCACCTCGCCTCGGGAAAAATGGTCAACATTGGCGTCGCCGACGCGAAGCGCTCTCCGCTGCAACCGAACGTGCCGACGCTGGCCGAGGCGGGTATCAAGGATGCCGAGGTCGGCGCCTGGCAGGGCTTTGTCGGCCCCAAGGGGATGCCGGTCGAAGTGGTCAAGGTGCTTAACGCCCACCTCAACGAAATCATCAAACTGCCCGATGTCGCGACGCGCATGAACGCGCTTGCGCTGGTTCCGGCGGGTGGCGAAGCGGCCGCCATTGCCAGGGCAACAGCGTCTGACCACGCCCGCTACGGCAAGATCATCAAGGAAGCCGGCATCCAGGTAGAGCAGTAACCGGACAAGCGTCAGCCAGCACGAGCGCACTGACATGACGACTCCCGGCGGCAAACCGGTTGCGTTCGTCACCGGCGCGGCGCAAGGCATCGGCCTTGCCAGCGCGGCGCGGCTTGCGCGAGACGGCTTTCGTGTCGTTGCGATGGACCGCTCGGCCACCGCGCTCGAGGACGCGGTGGCGCGCCTGAAACAACAGGGCCTCGACGTGACAGCGGCCGTCGTCGATGTCTGCAAACGCAAGGAGGTCACTGCGGCCCTCGACGCCGAGGCGCGCGTCGATGTGATGGTGTGTGCCGCCGGCATTTACAACGACGCGAAGTTATTGGACCTCGGCGAAGACGCCTTCAGGCAGATGCTCGAGGTCAATGTCATCGGCACCTTCATTCCGGCACAGGAGGCGGTGCGCCGGATGAAAGCCGGTGGGCGCATCGTCACCATTTCTTCACGCGGCGCACTGGGCGGCACGCGTTTCGCCCACTACGTTGCTTCCAAGTCCGCCGTCATCGGGCTCACGCGCGCCATGGCCATGGAGTTGCGCGATGCACAGATCGCCGTTAATTCCGTGGCCCCGGGATTCACCGACACCCCCATGACGCGGTCCGCTCCGGCGAAAATGTTCGCGGCCTGGGAAAAGCTCGAACCCTCCGGCAAAGCCGCGAGCCCCGATGACATCGCCAACGCGATCGCGTTCCTGAGCGCTCCCTCCACCCACTTCATCACCGGTCAGACGCTGTTTGTGGACGGCGGCAAGTCTCTGGGCGGGCTCAACATCTGAACGGCGTGCCAAACAGGCATATTGTTGACCCTGACGGCCAGCCGCCCATGCCGTTCAAGGCAGCGGACGACTACGCGCAGACCGTCATGACCTGGGCACAGGAGCCGCTGCCCGACACCATGCTGGTCGAACGCGACATCGCCTACGGCAGCCACCGCCTGCAGCGCTTTGACGTGTTTGCGCCGCGCGACGCGACGAGGGCGGCTGGTGCGCCGGTACTGGTGTTCTGGCACGGCGGCGGCTGGACCAACGGCTACCGCGACTACCAGACCTTCATGGCCCCGCATATCGTGCGCATGGGGATGTTGCTGGTAGCCCCCTCCTACCGTCTCACGCCCGAATTCCCGCTGCCCTGTGCGCATGAAGACTCCATGACGCTGCTCGCGGCCTTGCAACAGCGGCTGCCCGAATGGGGCGGCGCACCGGACCGCGTCTTTCTAGCGGGGCACTCGGCCGGCGGACATCTCGCCGCCCTCGCCGCGCTGCGCAGCGCCGATCGCGCGGCAGCGGGCATTGACG
>CAITSH010000428.1 GCA_903895005.1 uncultured Pseudomonadota bacterium | reverse complement strand
TACACGACATTCACCTTTCCGAGTCCGACCGCATAACGCAAACCCACGCGTTGCAAAAGGGTGAGTCGATCGGAGCGGAAGATAAGGCGTTCAAGATAGGCTATGCCGGACGTGCGGTCGAAATGAAGGCGCCAATGCAGTGGCTTGAGGTAATCCGAATCCTCACCGAGCACGGCGTTCCGGTCCAGGCGACCTGGCTTGGTGACGGGCCGTTGTTGCCAGAAATGCGGGCATTCGTCAAAAGGCTCGGCTTGGACGGAATCGTGGATCTCCCGGGTTTTGTCGGAGACCGCGCCATGGTTGTTGCACGACTGCGATCCTGGGATGTACTGCTGTTCACCCACGTCACGCCGGAGTCACCGCGCATTCTCCTGGAAGCGATGGTTTCTGCGACACCGATTGTGGGCTACGACAGCGCGTTTGCCCGCGATCTCGTTACGGGCTTTGGTGAGACGCTGCTAACCCCGGTGGGGAAACCAGCGCTGCTCGCGGACACGCTCGAAAAATTATTTTCAGCACCTGACGCCCTGCGACATCTCGTCCGAACGACCTGGGAGCACAGTCGCGATTTCAATGATGTTGCCGTCTTTCGGCACCGATCTCATTTGATTAAGTCACGCCTGGCCTGAAGGTGGTGTTTGTGACTCGCCGGGCGCGCCATTCTCGCCGGCGCTGTTCACGGTCCTGTAATGATCGGGCTCTATCATTCGCCCTGACAAGTACGCTTGATAGCCGGTTGATTTTTGGCGCACAAAAGTCCGGGCCTTCGGCACTCCCTTAATTGGGGTTCGCGTGGGTTACATGACGGTGGAATTGCTCGGTTTCGTGTGGGGCTGGAACCCGATTGCGTGAAGATATTGAATCAGCCGCGCCGTTCCGTGAGATAGAGGTGGATCCGCGAGCGCGTGCGAACGGCTGCGCAGAAGGCGTCCCTGCCGAATGACGTAATTTCCGGTCCGGTTATGACAGAACATCAAACGAATGCAGATATTGAATTCGGGAGCACGTCGCGCTTTTCGCCGACGACGGGTGCTGGAACAGGAAGGTAGACAAGCTTGTGACTGAACTGCGTGGACAAGGATGCGAGGCGAAGAAATTTCGCGTACCGGAACCGGCGGTTTGTGACGTGCCCGGATGTGACGTGCGCATGTCGTGCAAGAGTTGTTCGTGAACTCATCGGAATCTGTCCGGTCGGGTGTTGCCATGCCGCGTTTCGGGGCGGTCGACATCTCGGCGATCCTCGTCAACTACAACACGGTGGCGCTGCTGCCTGAGGCCATCGGCGCGCTACGCCGCTCGGCACGGGGCTTTTCTTTGCAAATCATCATTGTCGACAACGCTTCGCGCGATGGGTCGGACGAATTGCTGCGGCGTGACTACGCGGATTGCGAATTACTCTTCAATTCACAAAACGTCGGATTCGGCCGTGCCAACAATCAGGCTCTCGCTCATGTCAGGGGCCGATACGTGTTGTTGCTGAATACCGATGCGTTTGTCGCACCGGATACGCTGGATAAGACAGTGCGGTTCATGAACGAAAATCCCCGTACGGGAATTCTTGGAGCAAGGCTGGTCGGACGAGACGGGGTCTTGCAGCCCTCGGCGCGGTACTTCATGACACCCTGGAATGTCTTCCTCAACCGCACCGGGCTGGGGAGGTTTTTCCCGGCCGCGCGGCTCGTTGATGATATGGAATGGGATCATGCGTCGGTTCGTCGCTGCGATTGGGTGCCAGGCTGCTTTTACCTGGTTCGAAGACAGGTGATAGACGAAGTCGGCTTGTTTGATCCGCGCTATTTCCTTTACTTCGAGGAGGTCGATCATTGTCGCGCCGCCGCTAACGCCGGCTGGGAAGTGGCGTTTTTTCCGCACACGACCGTAGTCCATATCGGCGGCGAAAGTGCCAAAAAGGACGCGGCATTAAGTAAAAGCGGTCGGCAGATCGAAGTCCTGCAGATCGAGAGTGAGTTGCTTTACTTCCGGAAAAATCACGGTTTCCTGACGGTTCTGGAAAATGCCCTCTTGGTGACTGCGGCCGATGTTTTTGACGCCATCAAGGGTTTGCTGCGAAATCGACCGGGTTTCTCCGCGTCGACACACCTGCGTCACGCCCTGTGCGAATGGTCGCTGTTGTTCCGCACGTCGTTCGGCTCCCGGCCGACGCGGTGAGGGCGCGGCCATGTTTGACAACATCCGACAGGATTTGCGCGCGCATGGCGGTGACTGGGGGGCCCAGGGATTCTGGGCGCTGCTCATCTATCGCTTCGGCTGCTGGCGTTACGGTATCCGTCCGGCACCGGTTCGAAAAGCGCTGTCACTCGTCTACAAAATCCTTTACAAGCTGATTCAGGTCATTGCAGGTATCGAGTTGCCCTGCGAGGCAAAAATAGGACGGAATTTCGTCATTGACCACTTTGGCGGCATTGTCGTCAGCGGCTATGCGCGGATCGGAGAGAACTGCCGTATTCGCAGCGGTGTTGTGATCGGCTTGCGGCGGATAGAAGAACCTTGTGCTCCGACAATCGGGGACAACGTAGATATCGGCGCCGGGGCGAAACTGCTTGGAGCGATCACGATTGGAAGCAACGTCCTGATCGGGGCAAATGCGGTCGTACTTTGTGATGTTCCAGATAATTCGGTTGTGGTTGGCATTCCGGCCACCGTCAGCCCGAGGCGCAAGCCGTGACGCACATGGTTCTGTACCAGGGCCCGGGTCGGAGCACGTCCACGACACGCCAAGCCCAGTGTGATTCGATTTCCGCCCTCGTCGGCGCAGTGGTAATAGGGCGCAACGAAGGAAAGCGCCTCGAGAACTGTCTGGACGCGCTTCGCGCCCACAGTCTTAGGGTCGTCTACGTTGATTCTGGATCAACCGATGGCTCCGTTTCTGCGGCGAGAGCGCGTGGCGCGGATGTGGTGGTTCTTGATATGGCTATTCCGTTTACCGCGGCACGCGCGCGCAATGCCGGCTTCCGTCGTCTCCGGGTATTGGCACCCTGGCTCACGTATGTCCAGTTTGTGGATGGGGATTGCGAACTTGTGGACGTCTGGCTTGGTTTGGCGATGAATTATCTGAACGAACATAACGAAGTCGCGGTCGCGGCAGGCCGGCGCCGGGAGCGGCATCCGGAGCGCTCGGTGTTCAACATGATGTGTGATCTTGAGTGGGATACGCCCGTCGGGGAAGCGAAGTACTGCGGTGGGGACGCCATGATGCGCATCCATGCTTATGAAAAAGTCGGCGGATTTCGCGACGACCTTATCGCCGGGGAAGAACCGGAGCTTTGTGTCCGGCTTCGCGCGGCCGGGTGGCGCATTTGGCGGCTGGACTCGGAAATGACACTGCACGACGCGGACATGACGCGATTTTCACAATGGTGGACCCGCACGCTGCGAGGCGGTTACGCATTCGCCCAGGGTGCGGTGCTGCACGGCGCACCGCCGGAACGACATTGGATACGGGAAACGCGCAGTGCGGCGATCTGGGGGGGGATGATTCCAGTGTTGGTTCTGAGTGCTGCTTTGATGTCCGGAGGGTGGAGTCTGCTTTTTCTCGGCGTCTATCCCGTACAGATCGGACGTATCGCGATGAAGGGCAAGGGCCCGATGCGTGAAAACTGGCTGCGTGCGGCGTTTCTCGTACTCGGAAAATTTCCCGAGGCCGTCGGCCTGGTTAAGTTCCTGCTGCGTTCCGCTACCGGCGGCCCGGTCGGTCTGATTGAATACAAGTGAATCCCGTATCCATTGCCGTATTAAGCAGTGTCTCCAGCCGGAATTGGCGCCGTGCGCCAACCAGCAGCAAGACGGGGGACCGCAGGTGACCTTATCCGGCGTTCTGCTTTGCGCAATTTCGGCCGTCCTGTTTGTGCCGGTGACGGTATTTTTTCTGCAGACGGTACTGGCCTTGCTTCCGATGCGTTCACGCATCACGCCGGAATCCACGGGGACCTCGGTTCGCGCGCGTGTGGCCATTTTGATCCCGGCGCACAACGAAGAAGCGGTGATCTCGGACACGCTTCGCGCCTTGATGTCGCAACTCCGTATAGGCGACCGCGTGCTGGTGGTTGCGGACAATTGTTCCGACAGGACGGCGGCGATCGCCGGTGAGGAAGGGGCGGAGGTGCTGGTCCGGAGCAATGCGCTGCTAAGGGGAAAGGGCTATGCCCTCGATTTCGGTGTCCGCCATCTGGAGGGGGATTCCCCGGAGTTGGTGTTGATTGTGGACGCCGATTGCATCGTGACACTGGGGGCGATTGATATCCTCGTGGAGGCCTGCATAAACAGCGGACGTCCCGTACAGGCGCTGTATTTGATGGAACCCCCGGATCGTGCAGGCCTGCGCATGCGCGTGGCGGGTTTTGCATGGATCACGCGGAATCTGGTGCGGCCCCTGGGGTTCCTGCGCATTGGCATGCCCTGCCAGTTGATGGGTACCGGGATGGCTATACCGTGGCAACTGCTCTCCAAAGCCTCGCTCGCAAGCGGGCACATTGTCGAAGACATGGTTCTGGGGATCAATCTCGCGATCGCCGGCGCGCCACCGTTGTTTTGTCCCGATGCCGTGGTGACCAGCAGTTTTCCGGTTACCAACGAGGCTGCACGCGGCCAACGAACGCGCTGGGAGCACGGGCACATCGGTGTGATTTTCTCTGATGCGCCCCGACTGCTGTGGCGGGCTCTGGTAACGCGAAACATGGCCTTGCTTGCGATGGCCCTCGATCTTTGCGTACCGCCCATAGCACTCCTGGTATTGGCGGTGACGTTCTTTCTCTCGGCTTCCTCGGTTTTGTTCTTCGTGGAAGGCAGTGCGGTAGCGTTGCTTCTTGCGGGTATTTTGTCGGTCATGACCGGCGGCGCCGTATTCGTTGCATGGGCGGGACACGGATGGAAGGTGATCTCGCTCGCCAGCCTTGCATTCGCCCCGTTTTATGCGCTGGGAAAAATTCCCCTATATGCGCGCTTTGTCGCAAGGCGGCAGGTTGAATGGATACGTTCAAGCAGGGAGCGTGGCTGAATGCGCACAGACTTTGAGCGCAACGTGCACTGCCTCCTTGGACTCCCGTTTGATGCTGTCGGGATGCCCGATGCTGTGCGGCTCGTGCGAGCAGCCGCAGACAGCCGCCGTCCGTATTTTGTTTCAACGCCGAACGTCAATTTCCTTATTGGCTGCCTCGGCGACCGGCCGTTCCGGCATTCGGTGCTCAACAGCGATCTTAGTATCGCCGATGGTATGCCGCTCATCTGGGTCGCACGCCTGCTCGGGGTGCCGCTGCGCGAGCGGGTCGCCGGGTCGGACCTCTTTATGAACCTTGGCGTGGGCGCGCCGCGACCCTTGCGGGTGTACTTTTTTGGCGGAATGGAGGGCGTCGCGGCCGCGGCCAGTCGTGCACTCAACGCCTCCGGCAGCGGCTTGCTTTGCGCAGATTTCGATACGCCGGGGTTTGGTTCGGTTGAACAGATGAGCACCCCGGCGCAGATTGCCCGTATCAACGAAAGTGGCGCCGATTTTCTGGTGGTTTCACTTGGTGCAAAAAAAGGGCAGGCGTGGATAGAGCGCAACCGGTCGTTGATCAGCGTTCCGGTGGTGAGCCATCTTGGCGCGGTGCTGAATTTTGTCGCGGGCACAGTTAGTCGCGCACCGGTTTGGATGCAACGAACCGGACTGGAATGGCTCTGGCGTATCAAGGAGGAACCGGCGTTGTGGCGGCGATACTTTTTCGAGGGCCTGACCTTGTGCAGGCTGCTTGTCACGCGGGTGCTGCCGTTGGCGCTGCAGTCGATTCCTGGCACCGCCGGGAACGCTGGTACGGACAATGGAACGCTGGAAGAAATTACGAAGCCGGACCATCGTTTGATCGTGTTGGGCGGAAGGTGGGCATCATCGAATGTCGTCAGATTACGCCGGGGGCTGGCGCGTGCGGCTGAGGCTGGTGTCGACGTTGCTGTGAATATGCGTGCGGTAACCGGCATAGACAGCGCCGTATTGGGGAGCTTGCTTCTGCTGCATGGTCATCAGGCGTCGGCGGGCCTGCGACTGTTGTTCCAGGAAGTCCCTCCGTCCCTGCGAAAGATGATCAAGTATTGCTGCGCAGAGTACCTTTTTGAAGCGGATGCGGCGGCATGACCGGTATCGGCATCATCGGATGCGGGTTCGTGGCGGATCTGTACATGCAATCCCTGCGTCAGCATCCGGATCTCGTCCTGATCGGCGTTTTTGACGTGGACACAGAGCGCGCCGCCCGCTTTTGTTCGTTTCACGCGATTCCGTGTTTCGATTCCCTTGACAGGTTGTTGGCGGACGAGCGTGTCCGGATCGTGCTCAACCTGACTAATCCGCATGCGCACTTTGAAGTTTCCAGCCGCTGCCTGATGGCAGACAAGCATGTGTATTCGGAAAAGCCGCTGGCGATGGAAGTGGAGCAGGCGAGAAAGCTGGTTGACCTGGCGGAGGCGCGCGGACTGTGGATCAGTTCGGCTCCCTGCAGTCTGCTGGGGGAGACGGCACAAACCCTGTGGCGTGCCCTGCGCGCCGGTAAGGTGGGCGACGTCCGCGTGGTGTATGCCGAGCTCGATGACGGGCTTGTCCACCGGATGCCTTACCGGAAGTGGCACAGCGATTCGGGCGCACCCTGGCCCTTCAAGGACGAGTTCGAGGTCGGTTGTACCCTGGAACATGCCGGCTACTACCTCACCTGGCTCGTCGCATTCTTCGGACCGGTTCAGTCCATGACGGCCTGGGCTTCGGTGCAGATCCCTGAAAAGCTTCCGGGCGAGCGGCTGGCGGTTGACGCGCCGGATTTCTCCGTGGCCTGCCTGCAATTCAAATCAGGGGTCACGGCACGGCTTACATGCAGCATCATTGCGCCGCACGATCATGAACTGAGGATAGTCGGCGACGAAGGTGTGCTCGCCACGAAGGACTGCTGGATGTACCGTTCTCCGGTGACGGTGCGGCGCATGATGCGCATCCGCCGCAGGCAGTTTTTTCTGCCGTGGGGTCAAGGTATCGCGCTGGCCGGCGCCGGGAATCCAAAACCCCAGGCCAAGGGCGCGGCGCAAATGGACTGGTGTCGCGGCGTTACCGACCTTGCACTCGCCATACGCGACGGCCGCAAGCCCAGGCTCGCACCGGATTTTTGCCTGCACGTCACGGAACTCTCGCTGGGCATTCATAACGCCGCCCGCAGTCCTGGGAATATTCCTGTTTCGACCACTTTTGAGCCTGTGGAGCCGATGCCGTGGGCGCTTTAGTAACTGCGGGGTGGGCATGGAAAAATCGCGCTTGAGATCCATAGGGTGGGGGATTCTCGGAACCGGGGCGGTGGCACGCGAGTTCGCGTCAGGATTGCGTTACGCCGAGGGCGCACGTCTTGTCGCCGTCGGGTCGCGCGATGCGGAAAAGGCCAGAGCGTTTGCGTCGTTCTTCGGGGCCGCCCGCGCACACGGCAGTTATGACGATCTGATGGCCAACCCCGAAGTCGACGTCGTCTATATCGCCACGCCCCATGTATTTCATCACGCGCATTGCATGATGGCGCTTCACGCGGGCAAAGCCGTTTTGTGCGAAAAGCCATTCACAACCAATGCTGCCGAGGCGCGCGAGGTCATTGCGCTTGCTCGGGAGAAAAACCTGTTTTGCATGGAGGCAATGTGGATGCATTTCCTGCCGGCAATGCAGGAGGCCGTCAATCGACTTGCATCCGGCAATCTGGGCCGGCCGCGCATGCTGAGTGCTGATTTCGGTGTCCCGGCTGCTGCAGGGCAGGGCAGCCGGTTTTTCAGTGCCGAGCTTGATGGCGGCGCGCTAATGGACCGCGGCGTTTATCCGCTGGCACTGGCGTGGCGGCTGTTCGGCCGGCCCGACCGGGTCGAGTCGGTGGCAAGCTTCGCGTCGACCGGTGTCGACGATCAATGTGCGATCGCGATGCATTATCAGGGGGGTGAACTGGCGACTCTGTCTGCGACCCTCTCCGGCTACACGGCGAACCAGGCTGTGATCACTTGTTCCGCAGGACGTTTGACTATCGGGGAGCCGCTTTGTCGCCCGGACGAGGTGGGTGTCGCGTACGCACCAGCAGCGCAGTCCGCAGGGGCTCAGCCATTTCGTCGACCTTCACTCAAGGACAGGATTCGCGCCAACCGGATCGTCCGGCACCTGCGTGGATTTTTGCCCGGACGTGAACGCACGCAGAGGATCCCCTACCTGGGTAACGGCTATACCCACGAAGCCATCGAAGTGATGCGCTGCCTCGGAGACGGGGAAACCCAAAGCAAAGTCTGGCCTCTGGAGCACACCCTCGGTGTGATGGATACGCTGGATCTTGTGCGCGCTTGCTGGCGCCGTTGAACAAGAGACGGATCGGGAAATCCATGCGTATCGCCTATCTCGTGAACCAGTATCCAATGGTCAGCCTGACGTTTATTCGCAGGGAGATTTGTGCCCTGGAGGCGCAAGGGGTGACGGTGCAACGCTTTGCCATGCGCGCCTGGAGGGACAAACTCGTCGACCCGGACGACCTTGCCGAACTTGCCAAAACGCGCTGTATCCAGTCGGTGGGGATTTCCGGACTTCTCGTCGCGATGCTCGTGATGCTTGTCACACGACCGTATCGATTCGCGCGGATGCTGGCCTTGGTCGCGCGCATTTTGCCCCGATCAGACCGCGGCCTCGCGCTTCATCTGGCCTATCTTGCACAGGCTTGCGTGCTTTTGCGCTGGCTCGAACAAGAAAGAATCGAACACCTCCATGCACACTTTGCATCAAACTCCGCCGAGGTCGCCATGCTCTGTGCGGGTCTTGGCGGACCTCCCTACAGTTTTACGGTCCACGGGCCCGAGGAATTCGACCGTGCTGTCGGACTCGGCTATCGCGAAAAAGTCGGACGTGCGAAATTTGTCGCGGCGATCTCCGAGTATTGCCGTAGCCAGTTGTATCGCTGGTCGGCCCATGCCGACTGGGGAAAAATCAGCATCGTGCATTGCGGCCTGGATGAATCGTTGCTTGGCGCGACAATCACGCCTGTGCCGGAGGCCCCGCGCCTGGTCTGTGTCGGCAGGCTGTGCGAGGAAAAAGGCCATCTTGTCCTGATCGAGGCGGCGGCAGAACTCGCGCTTGCGGGCGTCGCGTTTGAGCTGGTATTGGTGGGCGACGGGCCGATTCGAGCCCAGCTTGAGGCATTGATCGCGTGGCACCGGCTTTCTGACCGGATAAAAATCACTGGATGGGCGCCGGCCAGCGAGGTTCGAAATTACCTGCAAACGAGCCGCGCAATGGTGCTGCCCAGCTTCGCCGAAGGTCTGCCGGTGGTCATCATGGAGGCGCTTGCCCTAGGTAGACCCGTAGTCAGCACGTATATCGCAGCAATCCCGGAACTCGTACGGCATGGGGAAAACGGCTGGCTCGTCGCCGCAGGCAATGTGCGGGAGCTTGCTGAGGCAATGGGTGGCGTTTTGTCGGCCTCACCGGCACAACTTGAAAAAATGGGCGGCCGGGGACGGGCGGAGGTGCTCGCCCGGCACAACATCGACATTGAAGCGACTAAACTTTTACGCTTGATGGCTGCCGGTGTACCTGGGCAATCCGTGCCGGATGCCGGCTTCGCTGATGAGTCAGTCTGATCAAAAACTGCGCACCAAGGCACTGGACATCGCCCGCGGCCTCGGCATCCTGCTTGTCGTGTATGCCCACGTGGCGCGGGGGCTAGTCGGCGCGGGTTTGAATTTCAACCCCGCCCTGCATTCGCTTGTTGACAGTGTTATTTACAGCTTTCATATGCCCCTTTTCTTTTTCATTTCGGGGAGCCTATTTCCCGGTTCCCTTGAACGGCTTGGTGCCTCGGGGTTGCTGCGTAGCCGGATCGCGTTGATCTTGTATCCGTATCTGGTCTGGTCCCTATTACAGGGTGGCGTTGAAGTCGTCCTCAACCGGTACACGAACGGTACAACGACATTCGCCGACGTGCTCGGGTTGCTGTGGCAGCCTCGCGCGCATTTCTGGTTTTTGTATGAGCTCTTCGCGATTATTCTGGCAGCCGTCCTGCTTTACCGGCCGGCATTCGGCGGCCCACGGGGTTTGGTGCTGGGATTCGCGCTGATCCTTTATTTTTCCGGATTTTCCCCTGTTGATCTGTTTGTTACCAACTCGTTTGGACCTTGGTTCGTCTTTTTCGCGCTTGGAGTCAGTTTTAATACTGCGGTTTTGCGCCCTTGGACGCGGCCTGCGCTCATTTTCGCGGTCGCGTTGTTCGTGTTCGTCGCGCTTGAATGGATTTTTCACGTGCAATTGGGGTTGCGTACGGGCGATGCGGGGCCGTTTGCGCGGTTTCCGCTCGCGCTCGCCGGAATAGGGGTGATTCTGGGCCTTGGTCAGGTTCTGGCGCGGTGGGGGCCGATCTGGCTGGCATATGTCGGTCGTAATGCTATGGAAATCTATCTCGTGCATATTCTGGCTGGGAGCGGAATCCGTATTTTCCTGCAGCGTGGCCTTGGTATCGGCGACCCGGACGTGCATTTGGTTGCCGGCGCGGTGGGAGGCGTGCTCGTGCCTCTTGCCCTGGCGGCCATTGCGCACCGCAGCCCGTGGCTGGGTTGGCTATTTGTCCTTCCGCAGCCATGGTTTGCGCGGGCAGGCATCGGGAACGTTAAACCTTGAAGTCCCTACCGGTTTTGAATCGGGTCGCGAACACCAATTTTGCGATATGGAGTTGATCGGAGAGAAAATGATTGGTTCAAAAAATGCGGTACTGATCGCCGTGATGATGTGCAT
>CAITSH010000427.1 GCA_903895005.1 uncultured Pseudomonadota bacterium | reverse complement strand
TGGTATTTCTCCAGGTCAGGCGATTCGGGAAGCGGAGCGGTCATGGCCGACATTTTTTTCCTTAACGCGTTGAATGCGCGGGGGCCTGCTGTGCGGCCTCGACCCTATGAAGCCATCCGAGGAGTTCGGCCACGGCGACGTAAAGCTGCGACGGAATGTGGCGGTCCAGGTCAAGTTGCATCAGCAGTGAAACCAGTTCACGCGATTCGTGCACGTAAACACCGGCTTCGTGGGCACGGCGGATGATTTCTTCGGCGAGGATGCCGCGACCCTTCGCAACGACGCGCGGCGCGCGGTCACCGCTGCGATAGGCAAGCGCCGCCGCACTTTGTGCGCGGGCGTTCTCAGGCGGGCTCTGTGCCATGTTGGGCGACCTGCATTGAAACGAGTTTGAGTCCGAGTTTGGCGAGGGAGGAGGACAGTTCGTTGATGTTGTCCTTGAGTACCGGGGCCGAGCCGGTCGCGGCGCGCAGGTTCAGTCGCAGGGCATCCCCATGCATTTGCAGCACCGCCTCGACGCCGCCCAACTTGGGCATATCGAGCTTGAGTGTTGTGGTCCAGCCCGCTGGCGTCTCCGAGGGGTCGGTGTTCGCGCCTTGCCCTGTCGTTTCTTCGGAAATGGTCATTTCAACTGTCTGCCGGGGCCAGATATCGCCGCGCCATGTGATATGCCCGGTGTCAAGCGCTTGCATCTGTTCCTTGATCACGGGGAGGAGGACCGCGGGGGTCTCCTTTGAGGTTGTCGCGTCCGCGGGGATGGATGGGTCATTGGCAGGGATACGGGCCTGCGGCTCGCGTTGCAGGGAGCCGATGTCCCGTGTTCCTTGTACCCATTCGGCGAGGTGGGACTCGTAAAACACACCACTTTCATCAACGGCCTGTTTCAGGGCTGCTGGAGTTGGTGCACCCTCCGCCGGTGCGTTGACAAAAGACAAGGGCGCGCCCGGGGCAACAGACTCGGTGCGCGAAAGCAGGGCGCTAATCATCCGCGCCTCGGCTCCCAACGTGACCTGCGGGGCGCTTGCGCTGACGAACTGTTCCGCGATTTTCGCCAGGATCGTGGGTGTCGTGGTTGGTGCTGCGCCCGTCGCATTCTGTGCAGCAAGCCGTACTTGCTGGCCCGGTACGTAATCGCCTCGCAGGGTCACGGTGAGACTTTGCCCGCGAAAATCCAAAACGTAGGCATTACCTTGCGCCGCCGTGAGACGCCGGGTGACGGTGACCGTCGGATCGTTTCCGGCGTTAAGGCGCAATTCGCCGGGGAGCGAGCGGACCTGATCCTGCGTCAGTAATTCGATGACGACCTGCAGCCGCGAGGAGCGCAGTTCTGCGGCGGCGGCTAGCGGAACGGTATCTAGCATTTCAGCCGGCTCCCCGTGCATAGTCGTTTATGTGTTTCTGTTTGCCGCCGGCGGGAGGTTGCGCGGGGACTGGATGCGGCCCGTGACGCGGGCCTTTCCGACGTTCCCCGAGATTGCCGCGCTCACGATTCACGGGTGGGAGCGGCATTGCGGGCATGACGCGGCCAACAGGAGCGGTGACGGGGAGCGGATTCATGCCTTTGCTTTCACGCGGTGTTCAGCGGTAAGTCCTGCCGATATCGCGGTTCATCTTGAAGCCGTGCAAAAGCTGGTCCAGTTCGGCCATCCAGGGTTCGGCGAGGGACCGGACTTCAGCGTCCTCGGCGAGGACCCTGAGAATGATTTCGTGTTTGCGCTGGCGTTGTTGGGCATTGAGTGCCGGGCTGCCGGATACGCGGAGCCAGTCGACTGCCGAGGCGCAACGTTGCTGCGCCTCGGCGAGTCCGTCCCAGTCGCTGTTGCGCGCGGCAGCCAGCATCGCGGCGCTCAATTCGCCGATGGTTTCGTAGTGGTGCATGATGTCCTGCGTGTGCATGAGAAAAGGTTCAGGCGGTCCGGAGTACCGGGCTTGCGCCTTTCGTTGGCATCGGTGCGAGGTGCTGTTTGGCGGACTGCTTCTCGCCAAGGGTGGCCCACGCATCTCGCAGGTCGGACAGAAGACGCCCGACTTCGGCGAATCCGATCGGATCGTTGCCGACGTTGGCGAGCAGCAGGCGCTGGCACATATATTCGTAGAGACTGTCGAGCTGCAACGCGATCGCGCCCCCTACTTTACGGTCGAGACTGGCGCGAAGACCCTCTTCGATGATCTGGATCGCTTTCGAGGTCGCCTCACCCTTGCGAGCGAGGTTGCGTGACTGCAAATGCCCCTGCGCCTGGGTGACGGAAAAAATGGCGCCATCGTAGAGCATCATGATCAGGCGGTGCGGATCGGCGCTGGCGACGCCGGTTTCGAGCCCGATCTTGGCGTAGGCTTTTGCTGCTAGTGCGTGATTCACGTCATTCTCCTCTGTGGATCAATGTTGCGTGGTTGAGCAAGTCGAAAAATCCGAAACTCCGGATCACTTCAGATTAGCCAACGCGGTCAGCTGCTGCGTAAGGTAGCTGCTGGTCGAGTTCATGCTCGCGATCGCCGAATCCAAGGCCGTAAACTGCGCCCTGTATCTCTTTTCGACATCAACCAGGTGAAGGTTAAGGGTGTCGCGCCGTTTTCCTATATCTTTCACCGAAATATTCAGGCCGGATACGCGCGTATCCAGCGGGCCACCGGACCCGATCAGCCCGGTCAACAGCGCTCCTATCTGGCTGGCGTAACCCTGCCCGTACGTCACGGTGCCGCGGCTGCCAAGGCTGCCGCCGGCCACTTTCAGCGTGATGTTGGCCGCAGTCAATGATTGGCCGCTTCCAACGACGCTGGTGCCGTCGATGGAACCCTCTACGTCGGCACCGGTCGTTCCAGAAGCCGAACCGAACAGGCTGGTCGCCGTGGCGCCGTCAGAAACGGAGACGTTGGACGCGGAACCGTATCGGTTGGATGTGAGGGTCAGTACGCCTGCAGCCTTTGATACGGTTACGGCGCTGCCCTTGGCCGAGAGCGCGCTCGCGCCATTGATGCGCGATTGCAATTCGGCAGCCAGTGCCGTGGCGGTGTAGGTGCCCGCGCTGATGGTAATGCTCGCGGCCAGGCCGTCAACCGTTAGATCAAGGGTGTCGTTGACGCCGGGGGAAATGGTCAGTCCGGCCGCCGTGTTTCCGGACATGGTGCCGGTGGTGGCGAGTTTTGTCACCGCGACGGCATACGTACCCGGGGGCACCGCCGCCGTCGCGGAACTGAAGGAAATGAGCGAATCGGTGGGCTTGCCCACCGTGGCGAAGAGGGTTGAAATGTCCTTGCTACCGTCCGTGAGGACGGCATTGAGTTTGGTTTGGTTGACGGTCAGGGTGCCGTCGGTCTGGAAAGACACGCCGATGTCGTTGAGTGTTGAAAGGCCGGCGACCGGCGGAGACAAGGGCTTGTTGATGAGATTGCGCAACCGGCTCTGGATGGACAGTAATGTCGAGTCGCCCTGCAGTACCGCGCCGGTTTTCGTTGTGGTGTTGTACGCTCCAAGCGCGCGAAGCGCTGAGCTTGTGCTGTTCCATGACTTCACAAAATTCGCGACGGCGGTGCTTGCCGCCGACTGGTCCTTGGTCACGATAAGCGTTGTCGGTGTGCCGACGTTGGTTTTGAGCAAGTTGAGTGTGACACTGGGTACGGCATCGCTGACGGTGTTGGTCGGTTTGCTGATGGTCATGCCATCGACGACCATTTGCGAATTTCTCGCGGCCACCGATTGGGTCATGTTTGCCGTCCCGCCGGTCGAGGCGTCATAGGCCAGGCGCGACAGGCCGGCTGCATCGATGTTGGCGGCGTCATCGTCGCTTACCGTGATTTTCAGCGCGTTTGCAGAACCCGTGTCTGTCGAGGTCAGGACAAGGCGGTTGGTCGATCCGTCATTGACGATGCTCGCGGTGACTCCGATGTTCGCGCTGTTGATCGCATCCCGTACACCGCTGAGCGAACTCGAGCCGGCCGCGATCGTCACGGTTTGCGCGGGTTTGATCGCGTTCGATGTGAAAGCGCCCGCTGTGTAGGTGCCAAACTGGAAGGTAATGGAGCCGCTGCCCACGGTGTCGGTGGTTGCGGCGAAGCCCGTTGAGGTGAGTTTTTGCGCTTGTGCGAGGGCGGTGACCTCGATGCTGAAATTCCCGGGCTGCGCGCTGGAACTGGCGGTGCCCGCGATGACAGTGGTGTCTCCAATGCTTGCCTTGACCGCATTGAAGTTTGACGGAACTGTGAGGGCGCTCATCGCCGATTGCAGCGAACTGAGCGAGCTGTTGATGGTGCCGTAGGCCGAGATCTTGGCCTGTATCCCGGTTTCCTTGGTGTTGAGGGCGGTGAGCGGCTGCTGCTCGACGGCCATCAGCTTTGAAACAATGGTCGCGACGTCGAGCCCGGAGCCGACACCGGTCGAGGCGAGGGTACCCGATGAAACCGTGGCCACGTCAGGCCTTTTCGGCTAGCAGCAATCCGCTCATGCGGCTTATGGCACGTGCGATGGCGAGGGTTTCCTCACTCGGCATCTGGCGGATAACCTCCTGGGTTGCTGCGTCGACCACGCGAATCACCGTCTTGCCGGTCGAGTGGTCTATATCGAACTGAACATTTTTATTGTTCGCCTGCAGGTAGCGATTGATGCTGGCTACTGCGCTTTGCATGACGACCGAATTGTCCTGTGAGGGCGGAGGGTTGTGGTTGTCCTGCACCCGCTCGGCTGCTGCGACGGCCTCGACCACCTGCTGACGCGCGGACTGTGCCACCCCCTTTGGCGGCGGAGCGGGGGGAACTTCAGTCCTGCCCTGGACGACATTGTCGAGCTGCATGGTAAGTCTCCGTTTCCTTTTACGTTGCGTTTTCGCCGTGCTGGCCCGAAAGGGCCCGGCCGGCGTATATCCGGGCGGGCCCAGTCGGGCACGGCGTACATCAGTTGCGTCTGTTGCCTTTACGTTTTTTGCTGTAGCATTTTTTGCTTATATATACTTATTGCCAATCCCCCCTAAACTTAGCCGCGCAGCAGGGAGAGAACCGTGTTCGGCAGCGAGTTGGCTTGCGCCAGCATCGCGGTACCGGCCTGCTGCAGGATCTGGCCGCGCGTGAGGTTGGCTGTTTCCTGGGCGAAGTCCGCATCCAGAATCCGGCTGCGCGAGGCGGTGAGGCTCTCTGCAGTCGTCGACATGTTGTTGATGGCCGACGTAAATCGGTTCTGGAAGGCGCCGAGTGATGCGCGCGCGGTGTTGATTGTCTGCAGTGCCGTGTCGATCGAGGCAAGCATCGAGTTGGCGCCGGAAACGGTAAGCACGTTTGCGCCGCCGTAGGAACCCGCCGTGAGACCCATCGCGCTCGGGGAACTGCCGGCAATCGTCAGGTCACCCGTGCTGGCCAAGGCAACCGTTCCGCGATGCGCCACGGCCGAGGTTGTAGCGGCTGCGTCGGCGAAACCGGCACCGGCTGCGATGGTGATGTTGCTCTGGCCGTTCGAACCGGTCAGGAAGGCGTTGCCCGATACCGCCGCGCTGTTGGCGCGGTTTTCCGTCAGAGAGATGTTGCCGCCATCGGCCTTGGTGAATGCCACCTTGCCGTTGGCGTCGATTGCAGCGGTAATGCCTGCGGTCGCCAGGGTGGAATTGGTATTCACTTTTGAGACGATGTCCGTGGACTGGATCTTGTTGCCATAGGAGCCCGAGGCCATGTCAAAGGTCAGCGAGGTCCCGTTCACGTCGAGCGTGTAGGCGCCGGCCGCACCGGTCGTGAGCGAGGTGAATCCGGCCGTTGCGGGGCTGGTGCCGCCGAGGGAAATGACCGCACCGTTAGCGGAGGTCAGGTTCACGCCTGCTGTGTAGGTGTTGGTCGTCGTTCCGGGAGCCGATTTTCCGTAGAAGCCACCAGCCGTGCCGCTAGAACCAAGCGTTTCGACGACGTCTATGTTCGAACCGTCGGCTTTGGTGAAATGGAGGGTGCCCGCTGCCGCCGTGCCGGTAAAGGTCACACCGGCCGCGGTGAGTGAAGCGCCGACGGTTCCGGCGCCGCTCGTGGCCAGGGCGGTGTCTATGTCGGCCGCAACGGCGCCGGCAGCTGCGCCGCTCATGACGGTCACGCCGGCGACGGAAAGGTCGTAGGTGCCGCCAGCCGTGGTGACGAACGCACCCATGACCCCAGAATCGGTCGTCTGTGCCGTAGCCGAGACGCCGGTCGTGCCTTGTGCGGCATTGATCGCCGTAGCGAGGGCCTTTGCACTGGTTGTGCTCCCACCGGTGGTGATGGCGGTGCCATTCACAGTCAATGAACCGTTGGTGATGCCGCCGCTGGCCACCGCTGCGCTAAGTGCAACGCCGTTGTTCTGCACGGTCGCGGTGTTGGTGATGGTCGTGAAGGATGCGGCATAGGTGTTCGTGGCCGTAGCCGTAACCCCGGTCGCGGTGATCGACGAGTTGGCGTTGATTGCGGTTGCAATGGTGGCCGCATCGGCGGCGGGCGTACCCACGTCGACACCGTTGATGGTCACTTGACCAGCCGTGAGGGCAGAGGCGCCAACCGAGCCGCTGGTGCCGCCACCACCGAGTCCGAGGGACGACGCGCTGGTGCTGTTGATCGAGGACATCACAATCGTCTCGCCGGCGTTCGCACCAACCTGGAACTGCTGCGAGGTGAAGCTGCCATCCAGCAATTTGAGGCCGTTAAAGCTGGTCTGTGCCGAGACGCGGTTGATTTCAGAAATACGGGCCTGCACCTCGGAGTCGAGAGCCTGGCGGTCCTGGCTGGTGTTCGTCGCGTTGGCGGACTGCACTGCCAGTTCGCGGATACGCTGCAGGTTGTTCGAAACCTCGGCCATCGTACCTTCAGCCGTCTGCGACAGTGAGATGCCGTCGTTGGCGTTACGTACTGCCTGGTTGAGGCCGCTGATCTGTGCGGTCATCCGGTTTGAAATGGCGAGGCCGGCGGCGTCGTCCTTGGCGCTGTTGATGCGCAGGCCGGACGAGAGACGCTGGAGGGAGGTCTGTAAGGCAGACTGGGACATGCCTAGGTTGCGTTGTGCGTTGAGCGAGGCAACGTTGGTATTGATTACTGAAGCCATGGTGGTTCCTTTCCAGTTAGTGTCGTCGAATGCGGCAACATTGCCGCTACGAAGGTTGTCATTGCTAGAACGCAACCGCCGTTGGGAAGGTTATCGGGCCACGGTTCGGAAAACTTGAGCCGCCTGTCACTTTTTCCCCTCTGATCCCTCAATCAACGCACCCTCAATGCTTTCCCTGCGCCTGCTTGCTGCAATGGCGGGGCCGAGATCACTGGTTATTACAGCCATCCGACGCAGCAGAAGATACCCCCGTGGCTGCCCGTCGGGGCTGCGGAGCAGGGCGGGAAAAGCACTTCAATTCAACTATTTTTTGGAAAAGCCAATCCGGATAGGAGCTTGCGAAGCAATTCTAAATAATCGCTTTTTGCGTTGTAGGAGAGATTCCTACATGGCGGCAGGCACGTATGGCAACGCTTTAAACCGCCGTATTCGGATTCAAGTTTTCCCGGATAAGGGCGACTATGCGTTCCATGCAATAACGTTTGGTTCGATTAACCGAGAGGGAGAGAACGACATGAACGCAGAACAAATTCTTAACGAGATCCGCGAAGCCAATATGTCCTACCTGATGCTCGCGCAAAACATGTTGCGCGCCGACTGCGAGCAGGCATTGTATCGCCTGGGGCTGTCGGAAGAGGTCGCCGACATCGTCGAAAAGCTCACCAGCGCGCAGATCCT